>DATAPF010000149.1:0-4693 GCA_036265355.1 Kofleriaceae bacterium
CCGGCGCGGCCGCTCCAGCATCGCGAGGATCCGGCGATCGGTGAACCGCTTGGCCTGGGCGAGCTGGCCGCGCGCCAGCCGGCGGATCGAGAACAGCGCGATCTCGGTGCCCGAGCACAGCACCGACACGATCAGGCACGCGATCGCGATCGGGACCGCGAGCTCCAGATCGGCGATCACGACGGCTCTCCGCGCCCGCTGCGACGAGCACCGTCGATCCCACGGGGGGCTTTGCCCCCCGCCCCGCCGGCAGAGCCGGCAGGGCCCCCACCCCTCATCTCGCTTCGCTCGACCGCGCCGAGGTAGACCTCCAGCGCGCTCGGCGCGCCGCCCTCGAGGTGCCGCGGCTCGCGCCCGACCGCCTGGGCGAGGTGGCCCAGGCCGCGGCGCTCGAGGCTGCGCAGGAACGCCGCCTTGGCGAACCGGTGCATCAGCTCGATCGACGTCGGATCGGGCACCGCGACGATGACCTGGACATCGGCGGTCAGGAACAGCTCCAGCGTCGGCGATGCGATCCCCGGGCCGAGGTCGACCACGACCCAGTCCGCCGCGACCTGGCGGAGCTCATCGGCGAGCAGCCGGATCAGCTCCGGCGCCGGCTCGGCGACCCACGGCGGATCATGGACCGCGCCGAGCAGCCGCACCCCCGGCACGTGGGTCGGCACCGCGAGCTCGGCCAGCCGCGGCCCGCCCGGCGCGAGCGCCTCGTACAGCGAGCGCGAGGGCCGCGGCACCCCCGCGAAGATGTGCAGGTTCGCCGCGCCGAACGCCGCATCGACCAGCACGACGCGCTTGCCCAGCGTCGCCAGGAAGATCCCGACGTTCGCAGCAACCAGGCTCTTGCCCACACCCCCCTTGCCGCCCCCGATCGCGACCACACGCGGGATCATGGAGGGGGCACATAACCGCGCCGCCGCGATCCGGTCAAGCACCCGATGCCAGCCCGTTCAGTGCGCGCGGCGATTTACCGCCGAAGCGGCCGGATCCACCGGCGCCGCTCGACCGCGGATCTTTCGCAGGGCGCGCCGCACCCGAGCGCCGGACCGCCCGCCTGATGTCGAGCCGCTGAACCGACCGGCGCGTCGCAGAAGCCGCGTCGGGAAACTCCGGCGGCGCTCGCGATCGCCGCGCGCGGTGCACAAGAAACTTCGCCACAAGAAACCTCCTCATCGCTCAAGGAGCTCGATCACGTCTGGCAGCCTGCGCAGGCGTAGGCATCACGGCGGCCGCACGATGCCCGCCCTCGTCCGCATCGGACGCGCGCCGGCGGCTGCATCGAGGTCACCTCCGACGTCGTCGTGCTGGCGATCCCGTTCGCCGTGCTCGCCGATGTCGACACCTCGCGCGCCGGGTTCGACGATCTCAAGCGCACCGCGATCGCCGAGCTCGGCCGCGGCCACAACGGCAAGCTCCAGCTCCAGTTCGCGCAGCGCGGCTGGCTGGGCACCGGACCGTGGCCCGGCAAGTCGAACGGCTCGACCTACTCCGACACCGGCTACCAGGCGACCTGGGAGGTCACGCGCGCCCAGCCCGGCGCGCCGGGCATCCTGGTCGAGTACTCCGGCGGCAACGTCACCGATGGGATGCGCACCAGGTCGCCGTTTGCGACCGCGACCGATCCGCGGGTCCAGGACGACGCCGCGCGCGGGCTCGCGCAGCTCGCCCCGGTCTATCCGGGCCTGTCGTGGAACGGCAAGGCGACGCAATCGCTGCCGCACAAGTCCCCGTTCTTCAACAACTCGTACTCGTACTGGAAGGTCGGGCAGTACACGCGGTTCTCGGGCTACGAGGGCGTCCCGCTCGGCGGCGTGTACTTCTGCGGCGAGCACACCTCGACCGACTTCCAGGGCTTCATGGAAGGCGGCGCCGAGACCGGCAAGCAGACCGCCAAGGATCTCGCCAAGCTCCTCAAGTAGCGCCGGTCCGAGCGGCGCCGCGCGTGGCAGATCGCCCGGTGGTACGGCGTTTCACGCGCTGCCGCAGGTGCACTCCCGCAACAACCGCGGTGGGCGGTGTCAGCGCCCACCCAGTCTCCCTCTGCAGCGATATGCGCACTGGAGATCCGGCAAATGCGCCTTGCGCTCTCAGCGGCGGAGCAGGATTGTCTCGCTCGTTCTACGCGATGGCCGCGATCGGCCTTCTGTCCCGTTCCCGAGGAGGCTCCCATGGCTGCTCTGTACCGCCGGCTCGCGTCGTGCTCTGCGCTCACCTTGCTCGTGGTGTGGGCGTGCGCCGAGGACGACCACCCATCGTCGACCGCGACCACGCAAGCAGTGACCACCACCGTCACGATCAACGGCGGCGCCACCGGCCGCACCTTCGACGGGATCGGCGCGATCTCGGGCGGCGGAGGCAACAGCCGCCTGCTGTTCGACTACCCCGAGCCCCAGCGCACCCAGATCCTCGACTACCTGTTCAAGCCCGGCGTCGGGGCCGCGCTCCAGATCCTCAAGGTCGAGGTCGGCGGCGATACCAACTCCACCAGCGGCGCCGAGCCCAGCCACCAGCACACCGCGACCGACCTCAACTGCGGCCGCGGCTACGAGTGGTGGCTGATGGAGCAGGCCAAGGCCCGCAACCCGGCGATCAAGCTCTACGCGCTGGCGTGGGGCGCCCCGGGCTGGATCGGCAACGGCACGTTCTTCTCGACCGACATGATCAACTACTACGTGAGCTTCCTCGACTGCGCGAAGAACAGCCACAGCCTGACGATCGACTACCTCGGCGGCTGGAACGAGCGCGGCTTCGACAAGGGCTGGTACGAGAACCTCAAGTCCACCCTGAACAGCCGCGGCTACACCAACGTCAAGGTCGTCGCCGACGACACCAGCTTCTCCCCCGCCGATCAGGTGGTCAGCGACTCGGCGTTCGCCGCCGCGGTGGACGTCCTCGGCTCGCACTACGTGTGCGGCTATCGCAGTGCGCAGACCAGCTGCCCGAGCTCGGCCAACGCGGTCGCGTCGGGCAAGCAGATCTGGGCCAGCGAGAACGGCTCGGACGACTTCAACGCCGGTGGCATCAACCTGGCCCGCGGCATCAACCGCGGCTACCTCGACGGCAAGATGACCGCGTACATCAACTGGCCGGTGATCGCCGCGATCACGCCGAACATCCCGTTTCCGACCATGGGCGTCGCCACCGCGACCCAGCCCTGGTCGGGCGCGTACGCGGTCGGCAAGAACGCCTGGGTGATCGCCCACACCACGCAGTTCACCGCGCCCGGCTGGCGCTACCTCGACAGCGCGTCCGGCTTCCTCGGCGGCAACCGCGCCAACGGCAGCTACGTCACGCTGCGGTCGCCGACCGCCACGACCTACAGCACCGTGATCGAGACGATGGACGCCACCGCCGCACAGACCTTCACCGCCACGGTCACCGGCGGGCTGTCCACCGGCGCCGTCCATGTCTGGTCGACCACGGTCAGCTCGACCAACCCGGCCAGCTTCTTCGTGCACAGCAGCGACGTCACCCCGTCGAATGGCACGTTCAGCGTGACGCTCCAGCCGGGCACGATCTACACGCTCACCACCGGCACCGGCCAGGGCAAGGGCACCGCGACCAGCCCGGCGACCGCCGCGTTCGCGATGCCCTACAGCGACAGCTACGACAGCTACGCCGTCGGCACCGAGGCCCGCTTCCTGGCCGACATGCAGGGCGCCTTCGAGGTCGTCGCGTGCGGCGGCGGCCACACCGGGCGCTGCGTCCGGCAGATGTCGCCCCGGGCGCCGATCACCTGGGACACGCTGAGCGACCCGTACGCGCTGCTCGGCGACGTCGGCTGGAGCAACTACAAGGTCTCGTCGGACGTCCTGCTCGAGCAGGCCGGCTACGTCGAGCTGATCGGCCGGGCGGGCACCCAGCACGCGTTCGGCCCGGCCGGCCTCAACGCCTACTACCTGCGGGCCAGCAACACCGGCGCCTGGTCGTTGTTCAAGAACAACGTCAACAACACCAACACCGTGATCGCCAGCGGAACGGTCGCCGCGCTCGGCACCAACACCTGGCATACCCTCGCCCTGACGTTCTCCGGCACGACGATCACGGCGCAGATCGACAGCGCGACCGTCGCCACGCGGACCGACTCGACGTGGTTCGTCGGGCAGGTCGGCATCGGCACCAGCCAGGCCGAGACCGCCCAGTTCGACAACCTGTCGATCGCCGCGGTCGCCGGGCCGCCGCCGCCCCCGTCGGGCCAGCTCGTCGGCGTGCAGTCCGGACGCTGCCTCGACGTACCGAACCAGAGCACGGCCAACAACACCCAGGTCGAGATCTGGGACTGCAACGGCGGCGCCAACCAGCAGTGGACCCAGCTGGCCAACGGCACGCTGCAGGTCTACGGCAACAAGTGCCTCGAGGTCAGCAACCAGGCGACCGCCGCCGGCTCGCCGGTCGCGATCTTCGACTGCAACGGCGGCACGAACCAGCAGTGGCGGGTGAACACCGACGGCACGATCGCCGGCGTCCAGTCCGGGCTGTGCCTGGACGTCACCGGCCAGAAGACCGCCAATGGCACGCTGATCGAGATCTGGACCTGCAACGGCGGCGCGAACCAGAAGTGGACGCGCTGAGCGATCCCGGCGACCGTCGGCTCTGCTATCCTCCGTGACCTAGCGGGGGACACATGGGACGCGCACATCGCTGGGTCGGGGTGGCTCCGGCGGTCGGCTGCTTCGCGATCGCGGTTGTGCTCGCG
>DATAPF010000150.1:0-3389 GCA_036265355.1 Kofleriaceae bacterium
ATCCGCCATGGCCAGGCCTCGTACGGTGAAGCCGACTACGATCGGCTGTCGCCGCGCGGGATCGAGCAAGCGAAGGCGATCGGGCGATGGGCGGCGAGCGTCGGGCTCGACGAGCGACGCGCGGAGACGGGGGGTGGGGACCCTGCCGGCTCGGCCGGCGGGGCGGGGGGCGGAGCTCCCCGTGGGATCGACGACGACCTCGCACGCGTGGCGGCGGTCCTGCTCGAAGATCGCGTGGTCCGGCGCGTGATCAAGCAGCACCGCCGGCTGCCGGGGATCGGCCTCCAGGTGCCGCACGCGCGGTGCTACGCGCTGCCGCGCGCCGACCTGGTGCGCCTGGTCGACCGCGACGAGCTCGGCGTCGACCCCGCGGCGCTACCCGACGACGTCGTGATCTTCGGCGGCGCACGCGCACCGCTCGCGGCCGGCGAGCCGGTCGAGCTGTCGCGGGCCTGGCGCGCGATCTTTCACGCCCGGGTCCACCAGGCGCTCGACGCGCTGGCGCGGACCGGCGCGATCACCGCGGGGTCGATCCGCGAGCGGATCCACCGGATCGGCCAGACCGAGTTCGACGAGATCCGCGCCGTGCTGCGCCAGGACGACCGGCTGCTGCCGCCGGCCGGCGACACCGCCGCGTACGTCGAGTTCGCCGCGCTGTACCTCGAGCTCCGCGCGTTCGCCCCGCGCACGCTGGGCCGGACGTTCCCGACCCTCGACGCTGCGCGGGTCGACGCCGCGATCGCGCTCGACCTCGACGCCGCCGCGCTGCTCGCCGCGTCCCGGCCCGCCGCCGCCCCGGAGCGCCCGGTGCTCGACGAGCCGGCCCCGCCGCCCCGCCCGCGCGCCGCCACCGCCGGCGAGGCCACGCGCGCCGCCGCCGCCGTCACCGTCGTCGATCGCTCGGCGCGCAAGCGGGCGGGCCGCGCCCGCTACAAGGGCAACCGCGCGCGCGCCGCGATCCTCGCGCTGCGCGCCGGCGACCGCGCCGCCGCCGAGGACGACCTCGACGCGCTGTGCGAGCGGCTGGCGCGCGCGGTCGGCAGCCCGGCGCCCGGCGCCGACTGGGCCGCCGCGCTCTTGCCGGTCGCCGAGGCGGTCGCGGCGGCGCGCGTCGTGCAATACACGCCGGGCGCGCGGCTGCTCGCGGACCTGCAGGCCGCGTGCGTGGTCGCCGAGCGCGACGTCCAGGCGGTCGACGTCGCCGGCTGGCTGGTGTCGCGCCGGCGCCGGCCGCTGGTCCGCTCGCTGCCCGCGACCCGCGAGGTCCGGGTCGCCAAGCACCTCCACGCCGCCGCGCGCAAGCTCGCCGAGCACGAGCTGGGCGGCGATCACGAGCGCGTCGCCGCCGTGGTGCGCGACCTCGTCGAGCGCGCCGACCGCCACGTCCGGGTCGTGCTGCGCCCCCGGATCGACGCCGCGCTCGACGCCGTCGCGCTCCACCCCCGCAACCTGCCCGAGCGGGTCGCCCAGAAGAAGCTGGTCGACGAGCTGCTCGACCGCGCGGTCCAGGTCGGCCAGCTCTCGCTCGGCAACCTGCGCGACGCGATCTCGCACAACGACCTCAAGCTCCCCGACCTGACCCGGGCGCGGCTGCGCTCGGGCGACGAGCTGCTGCGCTGCGACGACGCGCTGGCGCGCTCGCTCGACGGCGTGTACCGGCGCGGCGAGAGCTACCTGCGGCTGCTCCAGAAGATCTCGTCGATCCTGTTCGGCACCCCGCTCGGCCGCCTGCTCACCCTGTATATGATTTTGCCGCTGCTCGGCTCGTACATCGTGTTCCAGGGTGCGCACCACATGGTCGGGGCGCTCGCCAAGCACCTGGTCGGCCACGAGCCCCGGATCGCCACCCCGGGCCGGATCTACGCCGGTGCCGCGTTCATCTTCCTGCTGCTCCACGTGCCGGTGTTCCGCCGCACCGTCGTCGGCGCGCTCCGGCTGCTCGGCCGCGGCTTCCGCCTCGTGCTGATCGACGTGCCGCGCGCGCTGCTCCGGCTGACCATCGTGCGCTGGGCGCTCGATAGCCGGCTGTTCCGCTGGGTCGTCCAGCCCGCCATCCCGGCCGCGATCGCGTGGCAGCTCGCCGACGCGGTGTGGGAGCCGCTCTGGCGCTGGCCGGTCACCGCCGCCGTGTTCGCCGGCTTCGCGCTCGGCCTCAACTCGCGGCTCGGCCGCCGCGCCCAGGAGATCGCCGCCGACGCGATCGTGCGCTGGAGCCACCACCTCACCGGCCGCATCGTCCCCGGCGCCATCAAGTGGCTGCTCGCGATGTTCGCCGAGCTGATCGAGGTCGTCGACCGCGCGATCTACCGGGTCGACGAGTGGCTGCGGTTCAAGGTCGGCCAGTCGCGGCTGACCCTCGTCGCCAAGGGCGCCCTCGGCCTGGTGTGGGCCGTCGTCGCCTATGCCCTGCGGTTCTCGATCAACCTGTTCATCGAGCCCGAGGTCAACCCCATCAAGCACTTCCCGGTCGTCACCGTGGTCGCCAAGATCCTCCTGCCGTTCTCCGAGGCGATGATCAGCGCGATCAGCGCCCCGGTCAGCCGCCTCGTCGGCCCCACCCTCGGCGTGTCGTTCGCCGCGTTCGCGGTGTTCATCCTCCCCGGCTTCGCCGGCTTCCTGGTCTGGGAGTTCAAGGAGAACTGGCGGCTCTACCGCAGCACCCGCCCCGAGACCCTGCGCGAGGTCTCGATCGGCCACCACGGCGAGACCATGGTCGGCTTCCTCAAGCCCGGCTTCCACTCCGGCACGATCCCCAAGCGGTTCACCAAGCTGCGGCGCGCCGCCTGGAAATCCGACGAGCGCGCCGTCGCCCACCACCGCGAGGAGCTGCACCACATCGAGGACGCGATCCGCACCTTCGTCGACCGCGAGCTGGTCTCGATGCTCGACTCCGCCCCCGCGTTCCGCATCACCGACGTCGCCGCCGCCCACGTCGCGATCGGCTCCAACCGCGTGCACATCGATCTCGCCTGCCCCAGCATCGGCCCCGACCCGGCCCGGATCGCCTTCGAGCAGCAATCGGGCTGGACCGTCGCCAGCCTCCCCGAGCGCGGCTGGATCGACCGCCTCGGCGACGGCCAGCGCCAGATCCTCGAGATCGCCCTCGCCGGCTTCTACAAGCGCTCGGGCGTCGACCTGATCCGCGAGCAGCTCGAGCACGCCCTCGCCGGCGACGCCGAGCCGCCCCCCTACGACATCTCCGAAGCCGGCCTCGTCGTGTGGCCCGCCCACGGCTACCAGACCGAGGCCGTCTACAACCTCCGCGCCCGCCAGCCGGTCGCCACGATGCGCGGCGCCCCGTGGTCCGGCGATCCTCCCATCCTCGCCGGCCGCAGCGCCGTGTTCCGCCGCGAGCCGTTGCGCTGGTCGGCCTGGACCGCGGTCTGGGA
>DATAPF010000151.1:0-82296 GCA_036265355.1 Kofleriaceae bacterium
CGTCACCTTGTAGCTGCCGGCGGCGATCGCGGTCGCGCTCCATGCGCCGCTCGCGTCGGTCACCACGATCGTGCTGGGCATCTCGGGCTGCGCGCCCGTCCGCGGTCCCACCGGCTTCGATGCGATCGCGACCACCGCGCCTGCGATCGGCGCGCCGCCGTCGCGCCGGGTCACGCGGCCCGAGAGCGCCGCCGGCACCGCCGGGGGCCGGGCGATGCGCGGGCCCGGCGCTGCCGGGGCAGCCGCCGACGGGCCCGCGGCCGGCGCGTCGCTCGAGCCCCGCGGGACGACGAGCTTCCACACCGCGACCACCGCCATCACCACGACGAGACCGACGATCACCGCACGACGCACGCTCGCGGTGATAACACGCACGGCCGCTGGTCCCCGCGAAGACTTTCCCCTCCGCGGGACGCCCTCAGTACAGTCACATTGTAATACACCGCTTCAGGCGTAGCCAGGTCCCCATCTCCGCGCTCTCGTCGTCGCGTGCCCCGGTGCCGCTAATCGAACACGACCGTCTTGCCGGCGTAGACCAGCACGCGGTCATCGAGATGCCAGCGCACCGCGGCCGCGAGCACGATCTTCTCGAGGTCCTTGCCCTTGCGAACGAGGTCGTCGACCGTGTCGCGGTGCGAGCAGCGGATGGTCCCCTGCTCGATGATCGGGCCCTGATCGAGATCGGCCGTGACGTAGTGGCTGGTCGCGCCGATCAGCTTCACACCGCGCACGTACGCCTGGCGATACGGATTGGCGCCGACGAACGCGGGCAGGAACGAGTGGTGGATATTGATGATGCGCGACGGGAATCGCGCGACGAACTCCGGCGACAGGATTTGCATGTAGCGCGCCAGCACGATCAGGTCGACGCCGGCTCGCTCGACGAGCTCGATCGCGGCGGCCTCCTGCCGCACCCTGTCCTCCGCCGTGATCGGCAGGTGATGGAACGGGACCTCGAAGTGCTGCGCGACCGCCGCGGCGTCCGCGTGATTCGACACGACCATCGCGACCTCACAGGCGAGCTCGCCGGCCCGGTAGCGGATCAGCAGGTCGTACAGGCAGTGCGCGTGCTTCGACGCGAAGATCGCCACGCGGCGCGTCCGGTCGCCATACGCGAGGCGCCAGTCCATCTTGAACCGCCCGGCGACCTCGAGGATGCCGTTCTCGAGCGCGATGCGATCGGTGGTGAGCGTCGACAGATCGAAGCGGATGCGCTGGAAGAACTGGCCCTCGACGGGATCCGAGTGCTGATCCGAGTCGAGGATGTTGGCACCGTGGCCGTACAGCAGCTGCGCGAGCGACGCGACGATGCCCTTGCGATCGGGGCAGCTGACGAGCAGGGTCGCGATGTGTGCGCTCATGCCACCATCCTAGCAGCTCGGGCCACACCGCCGGCACTTCGCGACCGTGCGGTCAGTGCGTGAGGAACTCGCCGACGTGGGGCGTGAAGCCGTCCGCGCCCCAGGTGAGAACGGCGGCATACAGGCCGCGCGTGGCGCCGGTGGGGCTGCCCGCTGCCGCGCCATTCTTGTCGATCCAGCCGTGCAGGAAGATCCGGTTCTGACCGCTGACCTGGGAGCCCGTGACATCGGCGCCGCCAGGACCGCAGATCTTCGTGCCGGCGTGCGTCAACAGCGCCGTCGGCGCGTTGCTCCACGACCAGATGTGCTGCGACTTGTACCACTGCGTCGAGTACTCGCAGCTTTCCCAGTTGCCGTGCGCGACGAACAACACGAACCAGCTGCCGTGCTGGACCAGCGACGGCGCCTCCACGGTGTCATTGAAGGTATTGCCGGTGGACCTGACCAGCTGGTGGCTCTTGACGAGCACGGACGAGCCGTTCTGGTTCGACAGCTGCAGCATGCGGATGGTCGACGGCGCCGGACCCTGGGTCTTGAACACCAGGAACAGCTGGGTCTCGTTGTCGCTCGTCACCTGGCGCGGCGACGCGTCGATCACGCCCTGACCGCGCTGGCGATCGGCGGGATCGGCGGTCATGTCGTCCAGCGCGCCGTAGCCCGGCAGGCAGACCACGGGGCGGGGATCGATGGCGAACCTGCCGGTAGCGTTCTTCGATCTCGCCGAGCCGATACAGCGCGCGTCGCCGGCCGGCTTCTCGCTGGCGGGCGGCGTTCCGGCGCTCGCGTTGAGCGCGGCGGAGAAGTACACGACATAGTCGCCGTTCGCGGCCTGGATCATGTCCGGCGCCCAGACCGGCTTCGACAGGTTGACCCACGCAGGGACACTCGAGCGTTCGAACACGTCGGCCGGCGTGCTCCATCGGCCACCGGCGCTGCCTGACGTGGCCTGCAACAACCCGAGGCCGGTCGCGAAGGCGTAAAACGTGCTGCCCTGGAGGAACACGCCGGGGTCGGCAAACGAGTCCTTGCTGGCCACCACCGGTGAGGTGGTCGCGGCCGCGGGAACGACGGGCAGGTCATCGTCGTCGGGCGACGACGGCACGGTCGCGCATGCCAGGAGCGCGGCCGGCAATGTCGCGAACAGGGCAGTGGACAATGCGAATGCATGGCGGGAGGTCAACATGGGCATTACCTTCACGCACGAGATTCGATATGACAAGTAACAAGTGTGCGACGCCGAGATGTGTCAGTGCAGCGTCCAGTCATTGGCCACGTGTCCGGATCCGGATCCGATGCTGCGATGTCGCGGTGTGGGTTGCCACCATCAACATGATGGCTTCAGCCATCAGCTGATCGAGGTTTCGTGAGGCAAGCGCGCGAATCGACGCGCGTGGCTGGCCGGCGCACCGCTTGCTTGTGTGGAGAGGCCGGCGCGTTCGATCGGCCCGAGGTCTATACTCCCCCCATGGGGCATACGTTCTCGTTCTTCGCCGACACCTACGACACCGAGCGCATCAAGACCTTGTCGGTGTGGTCCCAGTTCTCCGATGACGATCTCGGGTTCCGTCCGGCTGCGCTGTCGCGCACGCCGCTCGAGCAGATGGTGCATCAGTGTGCATCCGAGGACGTGTGGATGCGGACCATGCTGCAGATCGACGCGGAGATGCCGGTGTTCCCGTCCGTCGAGACGCGCGTCGAGTTCCTGGCGCACTACGCGGCGGCTTCGGGCCGCCGGCTCGAGCAGCTGCGGACGCGAGCGCCGGAATGGTTCACCGAAGAGGTCGGCTTCTTCGATGTCCGTCGCTCGCGCGCCTGGATCCTGCTCCGGCGCATCGCTCACTCGGCGCACCATCGCGGGCAGCTGACCGTCTACCTGCGGCTGCTCGGGCGCAAGCTCTACTCCACCTATGGCCCGACCGCCGACACCGGCGGCCTGGCCCAGAACCAGGCCCAGGTGATCTATCGCTACGATTCGATCGAGGAGCTGCTGTCGGCAGAGCTAGAAGGCGGGCGCGACCAGCCGCTGCCGGGGCCGGGTGCCAAACCGCCCACCGAACGGCCATAGGTCACAGGCGGTGGCCGGCGTCATCGGTGGAAACACGTACGAGGTACATGCGTGAACGTCGTCCCGGAACAGGGAACCGCGTCGAAGCGAACACGACCTCCACCGCGACCGCCACTGCGATGGTTGGAAAATCTTCGCGGGTGGAAGCCAGAGCGGGCGAAGCCGGCAGCCCCGCGGGCGACGGAGCGCCGCTACCTGGCCTTCCGACCCGGGAAGTAGCTCGTCGAACGCTTCTGCCCCTTGGCAGCGATCTTGCCCTCGGCGATCAGCTTGCGGATCGGCAGGGCCAGATCCTTGGTCGTCGTCCCGAGCTCCTTGTTGATCTGCTCGATGCGCAGCCCCGGGTGGGATTTGACGAACGACGCGAACTGGGTGCACAGCGCGTCGAGATCCTCGGGACGACGCTTGGCGCCGCGGCCGCGCGGACGACCCACCGGCGCGGCGCTGCGGGGTGGCGCGACCGCCGGCCCGCGGTTCACTCCGTGGCTGGCAAACGTCGCCTCGAGCGTGTTGAGCGCTGCGCGGCGGGCGAGCTCGGTGACCTGCGCCACGAACCCATCGACGACGTGGTTCATCTCTTGCTGGAAATTGCTCATGCGATCCTCGCGATTTGGGCGACAGCAGATCAGGTACGGCTCGGTGTGTCAAGTCCTGACGTTCGCTATCCGAGACAACGAACCGAACAAGCGCGTTGCGCACCATGGCCACGTTCCGTCCAGACTCATCGTGTACGCTCGAACTGGTTCAATTCAATTCACTTCAATTCAGTTCGAGCAGGAGCCCGCCGGCGAGCTGGTCCCGGACGCGCTCATGGACGCAGCCCGACGGCACGGGCGCCGGCCCCGGTGGGCGAGGCCGCCGCGGGCACGGGCAGGTACTCGAAGCGCCCGCCGCGCACGACCGAGAAGATGACCGGCTTGGCGGCGTCACCCTTCTCGTCGAAGGAGAACGCCCCGGTCACGCCGTGCCAGTCCTTCAGCGCGTGGAGGGCGCGCGCGACGTCCTCGGGCACGGCGCTGCCCGCCTGCTTCATCGCGTGCGCCAGCAGCTGGACGCAGTCGTAGCCGAGCGCGGAGCCCGCGTCGGGGGGCACGCCGTACTTGGCGGTGAATGCCGCCTTGAAGCCGACGACCTCGGGGCGGGGCTCGTCGGGGTTGAAGAACGAGGCCACCGTGATCCCCTCGGCGGCCGCGCCGGCCACCGCCATGAGCGCGGGCGAGCTCATGGCATCGCTGCCGATGATGGGGAGGTCGATCCCCTTGCGGCGCGCCTGGGTCACGAAGATCGCCGCGGACGGGACCTCGCCGGCCAGCAGGATCGCGTCGAGGTCCATCGGCTTCCACTCGCTCAGCACCTGGTCGAACGTCCGCTCGCTCGCCTGCTCGCTCGGGTCGTAGGAGTTGCGTGCCTGGACCGCGACGCCGAGCTGACGGGCGCGCTCCTCGAACGCGTTGGCCAGGTTCCGGCCGTAGTCGTTGCGGATGTAGTAGACCGCCACCTTCTTGTGCTGCTGCGACGCGACCAGCTCGGCCAGATCCCGGCCCACGGAGTTGTCGGTGAAGGTGGCGCGGAACACCCGCGTGTAGCCGAGCTGGGTCAGCTTCGGATCGGTCGCGGTCGGGGCCACCAGCACCAGCCCCGCCTGGTTGTAGACTCCCGCCGTCTGCACCGTGATGTACGACTGGAGGTGCCCGATCACCGCCACCACATCCGGATCGTCGGCGATCTGCTGCGCCACGATCCGGCCGTGGTCGATCGACTCGCGGTCGTCGTAGCGCGCCACCCGCAGGTGGCGGCCACCGATCCCCCCGCCGGCGTTCACCTCGTCGACTGCCATCTGCATCCCCTCGCCGTAGCGGATCTCCTTGCGCAGCTCCCAGGGCCAGGCCGCCGCGATGACGAGGTCACCCTTGCCGTCCCGCGCGCGATGGACGCGCTCCTCCCGGGGCTCTCGCGAGCCACAGCCGGCGGACAGCAGCACCACACAGAGCAGACCGAGACCCGAGCCGAACCGATCGATTCCGGTCCGCCGCGAAGCAAGGATCGGAATCACCTTGCGGCGAGGGTCCCCCTTGCGGGGGCCCGGCGGTGGTCGCCGGCTGCGGAGGCCGAGTCGTTTGTTCATTGGTGATTTCCCATGCTGGTCAGTCCGGACCGTCACGCGATCTGCCGCTTCGCCAGCTCGGCGAACGGCCCGTTCTCGGCCATCAGCTCGGCGAAGCTGCCGGTCTGCACCAGCTGGCCTCGCTCCATCACGAAGATGCGGTGGGCGTTGACGATCGTGCTCAGCCGGTGCGCGACCACGATGCGGGTCGCCTGGAGGCTCTCGAGGCTGGCGCTCACGATCGCCTGGGTGCGGTTGTCGAGCGCGCTGGTCGCCTCGTCGAACAGCACGATGCGCGGGCGGGCCACGATCGCGCGCGCGATCAAAAGCCGCTGGCGCTGCCCGCCGGACAACGTGCCGCCGCTCTCGCTGATCACCGTGTGCATCCCCATCGGCATGGCCTCGATCTCCTCGGCCAGGCCGGCCATGCGGGCCGCGGTCCACGCCTCCTCGAGCGTGGCGGAGCTGGCGCCGACGATGTTGGTGTAGATGTCCCCCGACATCAGCCGCCCACTCTGCAGCACGACCCCCATCTGGCGGCGCACCGCCTGGACGTCGAGGCCGCCGAGCTCCTGGCCGTCGAAGAAGATCGCGCCGCCCTCGAGCGCCTCGAACCCGAGCAGGAGGCGCAGCAGCGTCGACTTGCCCGAGCCCGACGGGCCCACGAACGCGACGAACTCGCCCGCCTGGATCCGGACCGAGACGTCGCGCAGGATGAGCGGTCCGTCCGCCTGGTAGCGGAACGTGGCGTGCTGGATCTCGATGTCGCCGATCAACGGGCCCGGATCGGTCTTGCCGGCGACCACCTCCGGCAGCGTCCTGAGGATGGGCGTGGCCTGCTCGTAGAGCGGCAGCGTGTTGAGGATGGACACCAGCGCGGGCGTGCTGGCGAGGATCCCGCCGCTGCACGCGGTGAAGGCGGCCAGGAAGGCCATGAAGTCCCCGGTCTGCAGCTCGCGCGTCTCGGTCACCAGGGGGAGGGCGAGCACGAAGATGATGGCGCTGGACAGGACCGGGACCGCGGCGTGGAACGCCGCCAGCCAGCCGGACACGACCCGCGCCCGGTACTCGAGCCCGCGCTGCGCGCTGAACGGCCGGACCCAGAGCGCGAACGCCGGCACCTCCGCTGCGGCGACGCGCAGCTTCGAGATGCTGGTGAGCAGCTGCAGCACCAGGCCGAGCAGCTTCGACTGCGAGGCGACGATCGCCCGCTGGGGGCGGAGCTGCACCCAGCTCCCCGCCAGCGACACCAGCAGGACCACGCCGAGGATCAACGTGGCCCACCGCGCCATCGCGGCGCTGTACCAGAACATGAGGGCGAAGTTGCCCATCGCGATCACGCCGCCGATCAGGGCGGCGACGGTGGACCCGGACGCGACCTGCCGGATCGCGTCCACGGCCATGGCGCGGCTGGCCAGGTCGCCGGACGCGTAGCGCCGGAAGAACGGGAGCGGGAGCAGGAGCAGCCGGTCCCACACCGCCGCCTGCAGCGCCGCGCTGGCCCGGGTCTCGATGCGGAGCAGCGCGACCGCCTGGGCCACGGTGAACAGGGCGTTCACCCCGGCGCAGGCGAGCAGGATGATGGTCATCTGCACGAGCTCGGACCGCTGCGCCCCGGGGATGACGGTATTGAACAGCACGCCCGTGGCGATCGCCGGAACCATGCCGACGAGCGCGGCGCAGGCGATCATGGCCACGACCACGATGACGTCGCGCCGGCCGCCTCGCAGCCCGAAGCGGAGCACGTCGCGCATCCGCAGCGCGGCGTCCGGGAATGGACGGTAGAAGCTGTGGGCGAACGGCTCGAGGCCCTCCGCGACGGTCTGATCCACCCGCGTGGCCGAGCGATCGGACGGATCGTGGACGCGGTAGGTGGACGCGCCGTCGCGCAGCAGCGCCACCGGCTGGTGGTCCGGCGCGCGGAACGCCAGCAACGGGCCGCTGTCCTCGGTCCACCAGCTCCCGCGCAGCGCCACCCGCCTCGAGCGAAGCCGCGACGCGCGCAGGATGCCGGCGAGCGGGTCACGCGCCGGGGCCGCGTCGTGGGGCCGCGGGTCGGGCTTGATCGCGAGCCCGAGCGCGCGGCCGACCATGCGGCAGCTCGCCAGCAGCGGGGCCTCCAGCCCGTCCGCCGTGATCGCGCGGCCCGGCTCGGGCCCCGGCGCCGCGCGCGCGGCGCCGTCCATGGTCGAGGCCAGGCGCTCACAGGTCTCGCGCAGCAGGGACTGCTGGAACGCGCCGCGCTGGCGCATTCGCTCGCGCGTGGCGGCGTCGGCGTCGCGCGTGCTCACCTCGACGAACCGGCTCACCAGGTCGTGCAGCCGATCGAGCCCGCGCCACAGCTCGGGCACCGACGCGATGGCCGGCGTGTCGATGATGACGAGCCGGCTCGGCGCGCCTGCCTCGAACCAGGCCCGTCGCGACACCGGCAAGAGCTCGCTGCCGAGCTCGAGGCCGGGGCTGCCCATCAGGCGCGAGTAGCCCTCGACGTGGGTCACCCAGGCCAGCTCCTCGCGCACGCGGATGCTCTGGCCCTGGCCGACCTCGCGCTCGCCCCCGAGCGGCAGATCGAGCGAGATCGCGGGCAGCTTGTCGCGCGCCATGGCCGCATACAGCGAATCGACCCACTGGGCGAGCAGGACCGCCGCGGCGCCGGTCCGCGGATCGCCGGTCTCGAGCTCTGCCCGGCGCACCCGGACGACCTCGCTGCCGCTCGTGCCCACCGCGAGCAGGCCCCACCGATTGCCCACGGCGCGCGCGCGGCCGAACATGGCCCGGCCCTCCACCACGCGCACGAGGTGCATGCGAGGGCCGACCGGCCGGTGGTCGTCGAGGCGCACGGCGAACACGTCGACCGAACCGGCCGCGACCAGCCACACGTCGTCGGCCTCGAGCAGCAACGGCCGGGCGCCTCCCACGGCGAGGCGCTCGCCGGCGAGGGTGCGAAGCAGGGTGTCGACACTCGCGCTCATGGTCACTCCGTGGCGATCAGACGGGCGTAGGCGCCGTCCTGCGCGACGAGCTCGGGATGCGTGCCCCGCTGCACGACCTTGCCCTTGTCCAGCACGATGATCTCGTCGCAGTCGCGGATCGTGCTCAGCCGGTGGGCGACGATGAGGCACGTGCAGCCCCGCCGGCGCAGGTTGTCGTCGATCAGCTTCTCGGTGGTCGGATCGAGCGCGCTGGTCGCCTCGTCGAGGACGAGGATGCGGGGGTTGACCACGAGCGCGCGGGCGATCTCGAGGCGCTGCCGCTGACCACCGCTGAAGTTACGGCCGGCCTCCTCCATGGCCGCCCCGTAGCCGCCCGGCCGCGCCGTGATGTCGTCGTGGATGCACGCGTCCTTGGCGGCGTTGGTCAGGTGGTGCTCGGACACGGTCGGGTCCCACAGCGTCAGGTTGTCGCGCAGCGAGCCCTCGAACATGCTGATGTCCTGGTCGACGACGGCCAGCGACTGCGACAGCACCGCACGGGACACCTCGGCGCGCGGCCGCCCGTCGAACAGGATCTCCCCGGTCCATGGCTCGTACAGCCCGGCCACCAGCCGGGCGACGGTGCTCTTCCCGGAGCCGGAGCCGCCGACCAGCGCGATCCGGCTGCCGGGCCGGAGCTCCAGGCTGAGCCGGTCGATCAGCGGCGGATCGAGCCGGCTGTAGCCGAAGCTCACCTCGCGCAAGGTGAGGTAGCCCTCGAGCCGGCTCTCCCCGTCGGCTGGGGTCCGCGCGTCGTCGCCGCGCATCCCCGGCTCGGCCAGATCGCGCGCGGACGGGTCGAGCGGCGCGCGCAGCACATCGTCGAGCCGGTTCAGGCCGCTCTGGAGCTCCTGGAGCTGTCCGCCCAGGCCGACCATGCGGTTGACCGGGGTCAGGAACGCGAGCGTCAGCGCCTGGAACGCCACCAGCATGCCCATCGTGAGGTGCCCGTCGATGACGCGCAGACCGCCGATGCCCAGGACCAGGGCGATGTTGACCGACAGCAGCAGGGGAGGAACGGCGCCCAGGAAGATCTCGGTCAGCTGGAGCTGCTGAGTCGCGTTGACCACCTTGGCCTGATAGCCGGCCCACCGCGCGAAGAAGTCCGACTCCGAGCCGCCTGCCTTCACGGTCTCGATCGTCTGCAGGCCGCCCATCGCGGTCCCCATGAGCTTGCCGCGGTCCTGCTGCATGCGCTGGCTGAGCACGGTCCGCCGCGCGGCCACGTGACGCAGCGCCAGCACGTTGATCACCGCGGTCACCACCGACACCAGCGACAGGACGAGATCGTACTGCAGCATGAGGAGCGCGTAGATCACGACGACCATCAGGTTGAGCGCGGTCGTGGCCAGATCGCGCGACAGCAGCGAGGCGACCCGGTCGTTGATCTGGACCCGGTTGCCGATCTCGCCCGCGTAGCGCTGATTGAAGAACTCGATCGGCAGGCGCAGCACGTGCCAGAAGAACCGGCTCGAGTTGCCGAGCGAGAGCCGCGCCTCGAGCCGGAGCAGGTAGCGCCCCTGCAGGGCGGTCAGCGCGCCGAGCACGAGCGCCGTCGCGGCCATGACCAGCAGCAAGGGGCGCATCCAGGCATCGAGCCCCTTGACCAGGACCTGATCGACGAACACGCGGGTGAAGGTCGGCGCCACCAGGCTGGGCACCGCCAGCGCGATCCCGGCGAGCACCACGAACCCGAGCGCGGCCGACAGCCCCCTCGCGCGCCGTCCGAGCGGCCGGATCAGGCCGGCCTTCTCGCCACCCGGGACGAGCTGGGCGGTCGGCTCGAAGGTCAGGACCACCCCGGTGAACGCCTTGTCGAACTCCTCGGCGGTGACCTCGGTCGGGCCGATGCCGGGATCGTTGAGGAAGACCCGCTGGCCGGCGAACCCCTCGACGACGACGAAGTGGTTGAAGTTCCAGTGCACGATCATCGGCACCGGGAGCTCGCGCAGGCCCTGGGGCTCCTTCTTGTAGCCCTTGGCGGTGAAGCCATACTTGCGGCCGGCCTTGAGGATGTTGCTGGCCTTGCTGCCGTCGCGCGACACCCCGCATTCGATGCGGAGCTCCTCGAGCGGGACGAACCGGCGGTGGTGGCCGAGCACGATGGCAAGCGCGGCGGCGCCGCACTCCACCGCCTCCATCTGGAGGATGTTGGGCGTGCGCACGCGGCGCGGCCTGGGCCTTGCGTCGCTGCGCCGCCGGCGGCGCAGGCGTCGACCGATGCGCCGTAGCAGGCCCGGTGCGCTGATCGGTTCCAGCTCCATGGCGGCTCAGAGCCCCGTGGACTCGCGCAGCAGCGGGACGACCATCTCGATCGGTCGCCGGCTGGCGACCGTGATGTACGCGGCCGCGCGCGTACCGCTCTGGATCTTGAGCGGCGGCCCCTGCGACGAGGACCATCGGTACCCGCTGAAGGTGTGCTCGTCGACGAGCAGGTCGGCATGCACCTCGTAGGGGGAGTCGGACCCGACCAGGGAGGTGAGCAGCTTGTCGTTCTTGAGGATGCGCAGCATGCCGCGCGACGTGGACGGGTAGTCCGAGACGTAGGTGACCCGGCCCACCATCAAGCCGAACTCCTCGCGCTTCACCGTCGAAGGTGAGACGTACGCCGTCATGCCGACCTGGATCTGCTTGCCGTAGCTCGACGGCACGTAGAGGACCACCTCCAGCTCCTTGATCGTGCGGCCCGTCAGGTCGAGCGTGACGATCGCGTCGCCGGCGGCGACCAGGGTGCCCTCGTCGGCGATGACCTCGAGGATCCGCCCGGTGTGCTGGGACACGACCTCGGTGTTCGACTTCATCTCGCGCTCGAGCCCCGCGATGACGCGCTCCTGGGCCGCGATCTTGGTCCGGCTGGCGCTGACCTCCTCCTCGTGCTTCGCGCGCAGCTCCTGCTCGTGCACCGCGATCTGCGCCAGCTGGCTCTGAGCGTCCCCGATCTGCTGCTCGGTCTGGTCGAGCTGGTGCCGGGTGCCCAGCTCGGTCTGCCGGGTGAGCAGACCCTCGCCGACCAGCTTGGCCTGGAGCTCGGCCGTCTCGCGGTAGGACTTTGCGCTCCGCTGGGCCGCGGCGATGGTCTGGGTCACGGTCTCCCGCTGCTGCGCGAGCAGCCGGGTCTGCAGGGCGACGTCCTTGCTCCCGTGGGCCGCGATCTCCTCGTGCTGGGTCTTGAGCTCGGTCACGACCGCCCTGGCCTCGAGCAGCTTGTCGGCGAGCTCGGGCTGCGACATCCGCGCCACCACCTGACCTTCGGTCACCATATCGCCGCCCCGGACCGCGAGATCCGTGATCCGCCCGCTCGACAGCGCGCTGACCTCGAACACGCCGCCCGTCTTGACCAGCATCCCCGAGCACGGCACGTTGTGCTCGACGCTGCCCAGGAACCCCCAGAGCACCCCGATCGCCAGGATGGTGCCGAACGCCGACAGGAGGATCCAGCCCCGGGCGTCGGTGACCTGCATGAGCTGGTCGAGCTGCTCGGGGGACGACAGGCGATCGAGCGATATCTTGCGGAAGACGTTCATCCGGGCTCCTCCACGAGATGGTGGGACCCTGCCGTCAGGGCGGGGTCACCAGGTCGGCCACCGGCACCAGGAAGGCGTCGCGGTCGCCTTCCACGAGCCGGCCGCTCTGGAACCGCAGGGCCGCGATGGCGACGGCGTAGTCGTGCTGGCTCTGGACCTGGGACAGCAGCGCGCCGGTCAGCGCGTCCTGGGCCTGGATGAGGTCGAACAGGGTGGCGGCGCCGACCTGGAACTTGCGCTGGACCGCCTGGACCCCGGCCTCGAACAGGCGGACCGCCTCCGCCGACTCCAGCATCGCCGCCTCGGCGTGGGCCACCGCCTCCAGGCCCATCGTCACGCCGGCCGCGATGCGCCGGCGGAGGTCGTCGCGGGCGATGTCGCGCTGCTCCTGGGCGGCGCTGTTCTGCACCACCTGGCCGCGGGCGGCCGAGTTGAACAGCGGGAGCTCCAGGCGGAGCTCGACGAGCCCCTCGAGGCGTGGCTCGCGCTGGTTCACCGTCCAGAAGAAGCGCTCGAACCCGTCGTCGACCTCGGTGGCGCGATAGCCCGTGTTGAGCACCAGGTCGAGGCGCGGTCGCAGGTCGCTGCGCGCCGCCTCGAGGCGGATGGTGGCCGAGCGGGAATCCTGATCCGCGGCCGCGAGGTCGGCGCGGCGCTGGTAGGCCTGCTCGACCAGCCGGCTCGCGTCGAGGTGCCCGGCGCCGCCTCCCGGCCCGGGAAACGCGGTCGCCGGAGGGGGCAGGGCCGCGGTGGCGTCGGCCGGCAGCCCCATGACGAGCCCGAGGGTGGTCCGCGCGTTGATCAGGTCCTGCTCGGCGGAGATCCGGGCGACGCGCTTCGAGGCGGCGTTGCCTCGCAGCTGGATGAGATCGGCGGGGGTGCGCTCATCGGCCTCGACCAGCGCGCGCGTCTGCTCGACCATGCGCTCCGCGCGCGCCTCGGACGATCGCAGCACCTCGAGCCGTTCATGGGCCGCCTGGTAATCCCAGTAGGCCGCCACCGCGGCAAGCACCTGCTGGGCCGCGGTGTGGCGCAGCCCCCATCGAGCCGCCTCGTGATCGGTCGCGGCCGCTTGCTCGGCGGCCGCGCTCGAGGCGCCGCCGCGATCGCGCAGGAGCGGAATCGAGGCGCCCAGTCGTACGTCGGCGATGTCCGCGCCGACGCCGAGGCTGTGCGACAGCAGGCTGCGGGTCAGCGAGACGTCGGAGGTGACGAGGACCCCGTTGCGCAGCAGGCGCTGCGCGCCCGCGGTGTAGATGAGGTCCTTCTCCACCGCCGGCGCGCCCGTCGAGTCGAGCGGGTTGGTCTTGGAGGCGGTGGCGGTCGTCGTCAGCGTGAGATCGAACACGGCGCGGCTCACCGTGAGGGCGCCGTCGGCGATCTCGACCTGCGTGGCGGCGAGCTTCAGCTCGGGGCTGGCGGACAGCGTGACCTTCACCACCTGGGCGAGCCCGAGCCCGCCCGGGGCGACCTCGTCGTCGGCGGCGGCGTGCGCGGCGAGGCCCGCCGCGATCGCGCCGGAGCCGAGCATCCGGACGAGCCTGCTCAAGGTGGTCACGATGTCCTCACGGCGACGAGAACCTCCGGGGAACGCTCGTGCCGGTCACCAGGGAGGCGGCGGATCTCCGTCGCCTCCCCCGGCGACCGCCTCGAGGTCGCAGTCGTCGAGCTCGTCGTCCTGCCGCTGCAGGTCGGGCAAGACGATCAGCGCGTCGACGTCCTTCCCTCGCTCGATGAACTTCACGCGGAAGCTGGCCGGGATGCGGATGCCGAGCGCGTCCAGGATCGCCTTCCGCGGCTCGACCAGCAGCGCCTTCCTGAAATCGAGATCCACGGCAGCGCGCGTGAGAATCTGTTCCAGCGCTTCTTGATGCGCAGTCGACATGGTCATGCCGGTTCGTCTCCTCGGTTCACGTCCGGGAAGAGCAACGCCCGTACCAGCGAGGGCGCGCGAGCGAACCGCCGGTCGATCGAGGGGTTGAGGCGCGGCGTCGTCGGGGCCGGCGACCGGAGATGGAGGCGCGGCGCCATCGGATGGAGCGAGGGCTCCATCGACGGCGGCCGCGCCGAACTGCCGGGGCCGTCCGCGGAGCAGCGTGCCGCCGGCCAGGAGGTCGAACGCGGCGCGCAGGTAGGCCTTGGCGACGACGGGCTCGCCGGGGGCATAGGTGATCTTCACGTGGCCGATCTGTCGGGTGACCCGGCTGTGCCAGACGTCGTGGGGCAGGAGCTCGACCGACCGCCGGGGCCACGACCGGAGCGACTCGCGGTTCCGGGCGGTACACCATCCACGCGCGACCAGCTGGTGGAGAAACGTGTCCACCGAGCGCACCCCGCCCGGCGCGCCGGGGCGCGGGAACGTGTACTCGAGGCCGATCCGCGGGCAGACGCCGGGCGCGAGGTCCAGGTGGAGGACCCCGACCGGCTGGGCGCCCTCGCCCTGGGCGCGGGCGAGCGGGCCGAGCAGCCGGCGCGCGAGCATGTCGAGCGCACCGCGCCGCCATTCGGCGGCGCTGACGGTCGGGGGCAAGCCCCGCCCGTCGACATCGCCCGGCCAGCCGACCGCGCCGAGGTACGCGGCCAGGTTTCCGGCCAGACCGACCACGCACGCGCGCACGACCGGCGGCTGGCCGTCACCGGCGAACACGCCCAGGTAGGCCAGACTGGCACCGCCGGGGAGGTGCTCCAGGCAGGCGCGGAGCGACTCCAGGGTCCGCGGCGCGCGCGAGCGGGACAGGGCCCACACCACCTCGGTCGCGAGGTCGAGACGCGCCGCGACGGACGGCCGGCACTGCGCCTCGCGCGTGAAGTCGACGAACACGCGCGGCGAGCGCAGCGCCGCGTCCGGCGCGATCAGCGGGTCGAGATCGAACTCGAGCCAGGCGGCCCGGATGTCGTCGTGGAACAGGCTCCCGGGCACCGCCCACTCCCGCGCGAAGCTCGCCACGCACGCCCAGCCGGGCTGAGCCCGCCGCTCCGGCCCCAGGGCGAAGCGCTCGAGATCGGCGAGCGCATCGCGGTCGCGCGGGTCGATCTTCATGATCAGATCGAGCCGCGGTCGAGGCTGACCGATCCAGGATTCCAGATAGACCACGCGGGTCAGCGCGGCGGGCAGGTGAACCGCGAGCGCGTGGACCCGGGCTCGGGCGGCGCCGGTCAACGCCTCGTCCGCCGGCGGCGCCAGCCGATCCAGCACGTCCGCCACCGACCACGCGGGCTCGCTCGGGACGAGATCCATGCTCCCGCTCTACGAGCTGCCCGCGCGACGCTGCGATCGCCGCTCCAGGTCCATCACGAGGCTACCGTGCCAGACTTCGCCGACGGCAACAACGGTTTCGTCGCGACCGCGAGCTGCCACGCGGCCATTTCCAGATCCAGGAGATAGACGACGTTCAACGTGGCGAGCCCGGTGCCGGGAACGAGGCGCAATCCCAGGCCATGGCCCGCGATCGATTGCTGCCGCCCTCGCCCGCGCGGGAGCGTCCAGCGCCGGGAGACCTTGAGCTCGTCCTTGTACCGGATCATGACCCGGGCGTCGGCGACGGCGTCCGGGATCTCGACGAGGGTCCCGCGGAGCTGCGGCGGATGCCGATCCAGCTCGGAGCCGGGCTCGATGTCGCGGAACACGCCGCAGCGCGTGCAGGTGCTGAACACGCGGAGCAGCCCGGCCTGGCGCCATTCGGCGGCGAAGCTGCGTCCCGGCCTGCCGCAACTCGGACAGGTGGCAGGATCGCGCGTGGGCCGCGGCGGCTGGAAGGTCTTCGTCCAGTGGTCCCAGAGCGGAGCGAGCCCGTCGAGACGCTCGACGAACGCGTCGTCGTCAGCGGGCCCGGGGACGTTCGGCGCGCCGCCGAGCTCGCTGGGCCTCGCGACCGCGATGAGCTCGCCGAGAAAGCTCAGCCTCGCCGCGCGCGACCACGACCCGGGCCGGGTGGGGCGGCGCAGCGGCGGCGAGACCCGCGCCGCCGCCGGCGGCCGCCGTGCCCCGCGCAGCGGTCGCGTGCGCGGGTCGCCGAACAGGAGCATGCGGCAGCGCTCGTGCGCCTCGCGCGAGAGGCTCGGGTTCCGGTAGAGCGCGTCGCCGATGCGGACGCCGGTGCAGAGCGCCTCGACCATCGCCGCCGGATCGGCCTCCGCCGGCATGGCGATGCCGAGCGAGGTCGCGACGCAGGCGACGCTGGGGTTGCCGAGCAGACCCTCGAGGAGCGACCAGGCCGGCGGCACGAGGGAGTCGGACGACGGGACCCCGAAGCACGTCAGCAGGACGATGGCCCGGGCGCTGAGCTCGCCCGGGTCGACCAGGAGCTGGCTCGCGCGCGCGGCCGCCATCGGTGTGTGCAGCCGGTAACAATGCCCGTCCACGACGCACGGCGCGGCGACGGCTTGCGCGTCACCCGCCGCGGAGCGACGCGCCACCGAGCACAGCACCTCGTGCCTGGTCAGGTTGTGGTCGAGGCCGTCGCCGCGGCCGGAGTGAACGAGGGCGCCGAGCACGCCGCGGACCTGGGCGAGCCGCGGGCGAGCGGCGTCCTCGTGCGAGCCCCGGAAGACGAAGGCGTCTCCCCCGGCGGGCGGTGCGAGCGCGGCGGCGGCCGCGCAGCGGAGCAAGCGGACGCGAAGCGCCGCGGGCGTCCCGGCGACGATCAGCCCGAGCGGCCGGCGCAGCGCGGCGCGCTGCAGGGTCTCCAGGGCATGGACGTTGAGGTGCTCCCAGAGACAGACGACGATCTCCGGCCTGACGCGACCCACGCGATCGAGCGGCGCGAGCTTCGCCACGCGCGACGTCAAGTGGGCGTAGAGCTCCGCGAGCGGTCGCAGGCCCGCGTCCGGATAGAGCACAGCGGCACCGAAGCTCGCCACCAACGACGGTCGCACCCCCTCGTTGTCCGCGAGAGCAGCCGACTCGATCGCCTCGAGGCGCCCGTCGAACAGCTCCACCGTGGATCGCAGCGCCTCGAGCTCCGACTCGTCCGTCACCGGCCACACCGGGCGGCCGGCGCTGCTGCGCAGCCCGACGTCGCCACGCAGGACATACGGAAGGGTGCCTGGATTCAGCCGCGAGACCGCTTCCGGGCGGGCGCGCTCCGGCGCAGGCGAGTCCACGAACGCGTGCCCTGGCGAATCGGCGTCCGGGTGCTTCACGGCGATGGGAGCTCCAGCCGATCGGGTTCAGCCAACGGCTCGCGCGCATGCTCCTCCATTGCATGTCGTAGCGCATTGCCGCATTCGGCTGCAGGCGTCGCACTCGTCGATTCCAATGGGCCCCCAAGGCGCCTTTTGCGCACAATTGGATGCTTGTGCATACGTACCTGTACGGAAAGAAACTGTACCGGCGGTAACAGCATCGAGGTCATTCGGCGTGTGCCTCGCGTCGAGCCGTTGTGGCGGGAGTGGCAGCGCTGCTGTGGCGGGAGCGGCATCGCGGTTGCGCGACCGTGTTGCCGGCGTGGCAACACGGTCGTTGGGGACGACCGCGCCGTGGTATGAGACGCGTTGTGGACGTCATGGAGGCCGAGACCTCGACCTTGGGACGGCTCTCGCGGACTGCTGATCTGGTCGCCGCGCGTTCGAAGCAGCGGTGGGGCGAACGCCAGCGCACGACGATCATCGGCCGGCACGCCAGCGTCGACGCCGTGCTCGAGCAGGCGGCCCGGTTCGCTCGCTCGGAGAGCCCGGTGCTCATCACCGGCGAGACCGGCACGGGCAAGGAGCTGTTCGCCCGCGCGATCTACCTGCTGTCTCCGCGCTGGAACCGCGAGTTCCTGAGCGTCAATTGCGCCCAGTATCGCGACAGCCAGCTGATCTCGAGCGAGCTGTTCGGGCACAGGCGCGGCAGCTTCACCGGCGCGGTCAACAACCACCAGGGGATCTTCGAGACCGCCGAGGGAGGCGTCGTGTTCCTCGACGAGATCTCCGAGCTCTCCGCGCAGGCGCAGGCCCTCCTGCTCCGGCTGTTCAGCGAGGGCGAGATCCTGCCGGTCGGAGCGAGCCGGAGCCACCGGGTGAATGTGCGCACGGTGATGGCGACGAACCGGAACCTGAAGGAGATGGTCGACGCGGGTACGTTTCGCGCCGACCTCTACTACCGGCTCCGGCAGCTCACGCTGCGCATCCCGCCGGTGCGCGACCGGGGCAACGACTGGAAGCTGATCGTCGAGCACTACGTCGAGGAGGCGGCGGCCGTCGCCGGCGCCGAGCAGAAGCAGTTCTCGCCCCAGGCGCTGGAGGTCCTCGGCCAGCACGACTGGCCGGGCAACGTCCGCGAGCTCCGCGCGGTCGCGGAATCGAGCTTTCACCTGAGCGACGGCCTGGTCATCGGGCCGGAGAGCTTCGCGGAGTCGCTGGAGTCGGTGGCCCGGCTGCGCGAGATGAGCTCGGTGCCGCTGCTGGGCGCACAACCCGAGACGGTGCTCGGGCGGCTGCTGGCCGGCGACGGGACGTTCTGGGAGCTCGTGCACGAGCCGTTCCTCGAGCGCGATCTCAACCGGGACCAGGTGCGCGAGATCGTCGCCGGCGGATTGAGCCGGAGCGGCGGCAGCTACAAGCGGCTGCTCGCGCTGTTCGGGATCGCCCAGGAGGACTACCTCAAGTTCATGGACTTTCTCCGCCACCACCGACTCAAGCCGACGCACTGGCGATCGGGTCCGTGAGCGCATCGGTCACGGCTCCGGCTCCGGCTCCGGCTGACCTCTCCTCGCCTGGGCCGCTTGCGGAGGAGGGGCGATCGGCCCTCTGGCGCTCGCTGGGGGCGACGGTGGAGGAGACCCGGGAGCTGCTCGAGTACGCGCGCAGCGAGTTCGATCTGTCGCGTGCGCCGGCCGGCTTCCCGCTCCCCGACGAGCCGTTCGTGGCGGCCTGGGAGGGCTACGTGGAGGAAGCCGGGCGCGCCGGCGTCTGGGCCTGCCTGCGCGATCGGCTGGTCCAGCTCCGGTTCCCGATCGAGCCCGGCATCAGCGAGTCGCCGGCCTACCGGGCTGCCACGCGGCGCGGCGTCTGGCCCGCGCCGGAGTCCCGCGGCCTCGAGCTCGCCCGGCCCGCGGAGCTTCGCCTGTCTCTTGTGGAGACGCCGGTCGGACGGGTGCCGGTCATCCAGGCGACGGCGCGCGAGGACTTCGTCGCCCTCGTGCGCGCCCTCGCTCACAAGAACGAGCCGTGGGAGGTCCCGGACGCGGTGGGCGCCAGCATCATCGGCGGCTACAACAACTGGGACCGCATCGCGTCCCTGCGGCGGGCCTGGGAGGCCAGCGATTCGACGAGCGGCTCCCCCGTGGAGTGGGCGGCTCGATGGCGCGAGATCGTCCGCGACCCCGGTCTCTATCAGGACCGCTTCATCGTGCTCGGCTCCGGGCCCTACAGCGGCGCGGCCGCTGCGGACGTCGGCCTCGGCGAGGCCGAGTGGACGCGGAGCTCCATCGCCATCCGGCTGGAGCACGAATGCACGCACAACTTCACCCGCCGGGTCCTCGGGTCGATGCGCAACCGGCTCGCCGACGAGCTGATCGCCGACTACATGGGCATCGTGGCGGCGACCGGGCGGTTCCGGGCGGACTGGCTGGTCCGGTTCCTCGGGCTGGAGCGGCATCCGGTCTATCGTCCCGGTGGGCGGCTCGAGGAGTACCGCGGGGACCTCGCGGTCGACGGCGGGAGCTTCCGGGTCCTGTGTGCCGCGGTCGAGCGCTGTGCGCGCAACCTCGAGGCGATCGATCGGTTGCGGCCGCCCTGGACCCGGTCGCCGGGCTCGGCCGCCGACAAGGCCGAGATGATCCTCGCCCTGGCCGCGATCGGACTCGAGGGTCTGGCCGGAGAGTCTGCCGTCGACATGTACCGGACGGCCCGGCAACGCCGGCTGTCTGTCGCATGAACGGCGGCCGCCGTTCGACGCCACTCCCGATCTCGGGAGTGCGGCGAGCGCGCTCCCGCGATAGAGGGCCTGATCGCCGCCACACGACGCGGGCCTCTGTTTCAGAGGCCCGCCTCTAGATCCTCGGTGAAAATCGGGGGGCCCTGGGTTTGCGGCAAGGCACGATTGTTGCCTTCCTCGCGCACGCATGGCGCCCAGACACCTGCCGGTCTACTCGGACGTCGAAGCGGCTCCCCCACCCGCGACCGATCCGGATGCGAAGCGATGGCGATGGTCCGCCGATGCCAAGCTCCTGCCGGCGGCGGACGGACGGTACCTCGTCCGCAACTTCGCGAACGGGACGATCACCGAGATCGATGCGGCCGAGGGTCGACTCCTGTCGAAGATCAGCGGATTGAGCTTTGCCTTCCAGATCCCCCTCGGGGTCCCGCCGGAGCTCGTGGACAAGCTGTCCCGGCGAAAGGTGCTGCTGTCCCCGGGCGAGCTGGCCGACTATGACGCCGGCATCCGCGCGTCGATCGGCCGCGCTCTCGAGCGCACGCACGGCCTCATCATCATGCCGACCGGCAAGTGCAACTTCCGTTGCACCTATTGCTACGAGACGTTCGAAGAGGGGCGCATGACCGAGGCCTCGGCCGAGGCGCTGTCGAAGGCCATCGACCGGATCGCGGGCTCCGCGGAGCGCTTCGGGCTCGGGTTCTTCGGCGGCGAGCCGCTGATCTGCTCCGATCTGGTGCTGCGGTTCTCGCGGCAGGCGTTCCGGAGCCTCGCCGGCCGCGGCCTGCCGTACGCGGCCGGGATCTCGACCAACGCCAGCCTGCTCACGCCCGAGCTGTTCGAGCAGCTGCTCGACGCCGGCGTGGTCTCGTACCAGATCTCGATCGACGGCGACCGCGCGCTCCATGATCGCCAGCGCGTCACCGTGAACGGCAAGCCGACGTTCGATCGCGTCGTCGCTCACCTCAAGCACATGGCCGCGCTCGAGGGTGACTTCGCCTGCATCGTCCGGTGCAACTCGCGTCCGGAGGACATGCCTCGGGTGATGGCGCTGTTCGAAGGGGACGACCTGCGCTTCCTGCGCGGCGACCCGCGCTTCGTGGTCGACCTGCACACCATCTGGTCCTCGGATCGCAAGGAGGTCGTCGATGGCGAGTCCCACGATTCGGGCTGCGGCTCGGAGGTCGTCCGCCCGCTCGACGTTTATTTCTACAACCGAGAGCTCGAAGCGCGTGGACTCCGCACGAGCGCGTATGGCCTTCGCACGTCGCCGCTCAGCAATGCCTGCTATGCCGGCAAGCCGAACTGGTTCGTCGTCGGTCCCGACCTGACGCTCTACAAGTGCACGGTGGTGTTTGATCACGACGACAACCGCATCGGCAAGGTCCTCGCGGACGGGACCTTCGCCCTCGACCAGGCAAAGCACGAGCTGTGGACCGGCTCGAACGCACAGACGGACGCGAGCTGCAGTACCTGCCACCTGCGGGTTCCCTGCAGCGGCCTCGCCTGTCCGCTCACCCGCTTCACCCAGGGGCACAAGGCGTGCCCGGACCACAAGTCCATCGACCGGCTGCGGGCATGGTCGATGAATCGACCGACCCGGAGCTGACATTCACCTCCGAGGTCGGGCGACCCACAAACGACAGACAAGGAGAGCGAACGTGGAAGACAAAAAGGACGGACATCGTGCGTACAGCGCCGAGCGCAAGGCCAAGCTCATCCGGCTAACTGCGGATCTCCGGAACTCGGATTCGCTGCTGACGGAGTTTGTCGGCAAGCCCGATCAAACGGCGACGAAGTACGGCCTGACGTTGACGGCAGAGGAGGTCTCCATGCTCGCGGCGATCGCCGGGGACCAGGAGCTGGGCGACGAGCGTCTCGCCGCGGTCAGCGGTGGTACTCCGAAGGATCCGGTTGAAGGCTTCTTCGACAACAACTGCGGCTGCAGCGCCTGACCGATCGGATAGCCGGTCGACGAGGCCCTGCCTCGGGCCATGGACCGCTGCCAGTGGGTGAGCCCGCTGGCAGCGTCCCCGTGGTTTCAAGTGGCGTCCATTTTGACGAGGTTCAATGCATGGTGGAGAGCTCGCTCCTCGATGAGGATCCGGTCCTCTTCGAATCCGCGTCGTACTGGGAATGCCGGCGCCGCGCTCGCGAGATCCGGGCGCGGTGGTACGCGGACATCCTCGACCGCGCCCGACGTCTGAGCAGCGATCCTCTGTTCGACGCGATGCAGGCGCTGCTCCCGGGCCGGCAGGACGTGGCTGGCCCGGATCTGTTCTTCGGCCGGACGTTCTCGGCCTGGATCAACGCGCTGGCAGGCGTGGTGCGGAAGGTCGAGCGCGGCCTCGACCCGATCTGCCTCGACCTCTACTGCGACGGCGAAGCGTTCGAGCGCGACCTCGCCGCCGAGTACCCGCACCAGGGGCTGGCGAAGCTCTCCGCCCCGTTCGAGCTCGTGGACGGCACGGTCGCCGTGGTTCCGGTCCACGAGCTGGCGCGCAGCCCGCACATCCTCGGCGGCGTCCGGCTGACGTTTCCGAACGTCGACTGGGCGAACACGCCGTTCGACCGCCGCGCGTTCGAGCTCGGCGTCCGGCACATCGCCGAGTCCCTGGCAGCGCTCCGCAAGCTGAGCGAGGGCGCGTACCGCAGCTTCAAGGACAGCGTCCACTCGGTCGGCCTCCACGTGCTCGCCGACGACGAGACCTCGACGTCGAGCCGCGCCAGCTGGCCCGGATGCATCATGATGGGGGTCTCGCGCCAGCTCCTGGAGCGCAACGACGTCCCGTTCACGGCGTCGCTCTTGTACCACGAGCACGCCCACAACAAGCTGGCCCTCTACCTCTCTGCCCAGCCCGCCGGCCTGGATCCGGCCGAGCACTTCGTGTCGCCGTTCAAGAACACCTGCCGGTCCGCGGAGGTGATCCTGCACCAGATCTATCCCATCACCATGGAGTGCGCGGTTCGCCTCGCGCTCATGGGATCGGGCGGCCGCGACGTCACGCAGGCGCTGGACCACCTCGCGGCCACCGCATTTCGCATGGAGCTCCTGGTCGGCTTCCTCCCGCTGATCGCGGCCGGCGCCGAATGCCAGGCGACCGTCGACAAGCTCGCGGCGCTCACGCGGACCGTCCTTGCGGCGATCCATCGACGCGCGTCGAACGCCGCGCCCGAGCTGGCGCGAGGCTGGGCGCTCGAGCAGGCGCGCGTCCACGAGCGGCATGTCTGGGACATCGGCCAGTCGCTGGTCCGCGGTGCCCCGGTCCGCGATCCCGGGCTCGATTCCTGGCGGCGTGACGGCGACCGCGTGAGCTACGTGTATCGTGGCGTCGAGCGCACGGCCGTGTTCGAGACCGCCGGCTACGGGTCCGTCGAGTCCCGCTACCGTGCGCTGGACCGCTGAGCGATGGCGGAGCGCGCCGTGATCCAGCGGGCGATCCGCGTGGCCACCGAAGACACCTTCACGTCGCTCCGGCCCGAACGCTACGCGAGCATGACCGACATCCAGATCGGTCTCCAGATGTTCGAGACCCTGGTCGGCTATGATCGGAGCCTGCGGCTCGAGGGTCGCCTGGCGGAGAGCTGGGAGTGCACCCCGGACGGGCTCGGCTACCGCTTCGTGCTCCGTCCCGGTGCCCGGTTCCACGACGGCGAGCCGGTCACCGCGACGGTGGTCCGGGACTTCCTCGCCGGCCCGTGCCTGGAGCGCCTGGGGGTGCGCGCGCTCGCGGCGTCGGTCGAGGCCATCGGCTCGCGCGAGGTGGAGCTGCGCCTGCGCCGGCCGTTCTCGCCGCTGCTCGGCCGGCTCGCCTCTCCAGCCGCCGTGGTCTACGCCACGGCCGGGGCCCGGGACGGCGAGCCGCCCGCGGGGACCGGGGCGTTCGGCCGGCCACGCCGGGTCGGCCGGAGCGTTCACGTCGAGGCGCTGGGGGAGCAGGCCGTGAGCTCGGCGGCGTTCGTGCCCCACCTCGGCGGCGTCGACATGTGGAGGGCGCTGGTCGAGGATCGCATCGATCTCGCCTACGAGTGCCCGTACGAGGTGGTCGCGCGCGGCGCGGACGACCCGTCGGTCGTCGTGACCAGCTGCCCGTCCCTGGCCGTGAACATGCTGCTGTTCAACGTCCGGTCGGGGCCGCTCGCGGTGCCCGCCACCCGACGAGCGATCGCGAAGGCGATCGACAAGCACCAGCTCCTGGCCGAGGTGAACCTCGGCGTGGGCGAGGCCGCGCAAGGTCCGATCGCGCCATCGAGCCCGTTCTTCGTGCCCCCGCCCGCGCGGTCGCCGGCGTCGAGCCTGGAGCGGGGAGCGGCGCCGGCCGAGCTCACGGTGGTGGCGACCGCGGGGTTCACGCCCCAGTGGCTCGAGCTGTTCAAGCGCCAGCTCGAGCGCGCCGGGACCCACTGCGTGGTGCACCGGCTCCCGTTCCCGGCGCTGCTCCGCGCGGTCCGGCAGCATAGCTTCGAGGCCGCGCTGATCGGGTTTCCCGGGTTCGTGGATCCCGATCGTGTCCTGTTCGAGGGATTCCACAGCGCGGGTCGAGCCAACCACGCGGGCGTGAGCGACCCCGCCCTCGACGACCTCCTCGACCGGGCGCGCCGGTCGCACGCCGCGGAAGAGCGCGCCGAGCTCTACGCCGGGGCGTGCGCCGTCCTCGAGGACCTGGCGCCTGCGGTCTTCCTCCGGCACGGCGCGTCCATCATCGCGCGCAGGTCGCGCGTCACCGGGATCGATCCGCACCCGCTCGGCGACATCGACCTCGCGAAGGCCAGCTGGCGATGCTGAGCAGCCCCGCGCGGGTCGACCGTCGGGACGGCCAGAACCATGCCAGAACCATGATAGCTTCGCTCTCCATGATTCGAGTGGGTCTGCTGCTCGGTCTGATCGGATGTCACATGGCGGCGGACCGGATGTTGCCCGAACCCGCGGCGGCCAGACCGGCCGGCCCGGCAATCACCGCTCGCGTGGCGCTCGCTCCCGGCTCCCACCCGGCACAGACCCGCGGGACGCTCGTTGTGATGTGGCTGACCGCCGGCGAACGGGAGGCGTTCGAGTCCGGCAAGGTGACGGTCGGCATGCTCCGCGATCTGGTGAGCCGCGCCGAGCTGATCGGCGAGATCGACGCAGCGCAGGACCGCACGTTCACCGTGCACGCCCCGCGAGGCCGGGTCGCGCTCCACGCGGCGGTCGACGTCAGCAAGACGGGCATCGAGGCGCTGCTCGGCGGCGGCGATGGCACGCTGACCGGGATGTCGCCGGTGTTTGACGTCGGCGACGCCGCCGTCGAGGCGCCCGTGATCGTCGTGAGCGGCCGCCCGGCGCGCACGCCGCGGGAGCTCTGCCAGGGCGACCGGTTGACCCTCGAGCACATCGAGGCGCCGGAGGTCGCCGGGACGGTCGGCAACCCGACGTCGCGGCGGGTCTGCGTGCGGGTGCCGGTCGGCTACGCCGACCACCCCGGGTGGCGCTACCCGGTGATCTACGCGCTGCCCGGCCTGCACAGCACCGACGCCGCCGTGATCGACTCCTACCACCTCGACCCACCCGACACGATCGTGGTGGCGGTGGACACCAGCACGAAGACCGGCTCGACGTACCTGGTCGACGGCGCGACCAGCGGCGACTGGGACACGTTCTTCACGCGGAGGCTGATCCCGTACGTCGACGCGCGCTACCGGACGCTGGCGCGCCGGCCGGCCCGCGGGATCGCCGGCCACTCGACGGGAGGGTTCAATGCGGTCTCCTACGGCATGCGCCACCCCGATCTGATCGGGGCGATCGCCGCGTCCTCGCCCGATCCGCTGGACCTCTCGGTGTGGCTGACCGCAGACGGCGCGGTGCGGCCGTGGATCCGCGACTTCGCGCGCGTGGAGCGCGGCATGGGCGGCGTCGGCCAGTTCATCAGCTACGCCGCGAACTGGTCGCCCGCCGAGGGCGGCTACGACTGGCTGTTCGACGACGCGGGGGCGCTGGTCGAGCGGGTCTGGCAGCGCTGGCTCGCCAACTCCCCGCATTCGTGGCTGCGCGACCCGGCGCGCGTGGCGGCGCTCGCCCCGCTGAGCGGCCACATCTATCTCACGGTCGGAGAGAACGACGAGTTCGACCTCCGGCCGCCCACGGTCGCCTTCAGCAAGGCGTTGACCGCTGCGGGGATCGGCAACGAGCTCGTGGTGTCAGCCGGAGGCCACGACGGCACCGCCGAGCACATGGCGGCGATCGTGACGTTCCTGGCGGCCAGGCTCGAGCCCGTGGACCGCGCACGATGACGAGGACCAAGGGCAACTCAAGGCACGACGATCGGACGCAGGTCCGGCTGTTGTTGAACCGGGGGTCCGTACGCCGCCGGCGAGATCCACGCGTCCGGTGGGACTGGACCCGACGCTTGCCGTGCCTCGACGCCGTGCCAGAAGCCGTTGACGGAGAGCCGCTTCGCCATCGCAGTGGGGGCAACCGGACAGACGAGATGAAGGGTGGACGGCACCACGTTGAACATCACCAGCACGTTGAACCCCGGCTTGATGTATTGCCCGGTGGGGCACCAGAACAACGCCCCACCCCACGGCTGTCGCCAGTCCTTCGTCAGGTACCAGATGTATGCGACGGAGCGCGATGCAAATGCGGTTGCATCGTCGTGCGGCAAGGCGTACTCGCCGGGCCGGTACCATGCTGCAGCGGTGTACGCCGCTCCGCTGCAATCGCGGCCCGAAAACGCGGCGATGAAGCGCCGTGTCGCTGCGCTCTTGAACAGCCGGCTGGCTTCGGCCAGCGCGCCGCCACGGCCATCGAGCCGCTCGATGATGCTGTTGCGATAATGGAAGAAGTCATGGCCACCCTCCGAGACCGCCCACGCGTTCGACCGATCCAGCTCGAGGTGGACACGCTCGGCAAGGTCCATGGGGAGCGCGTCGGGAATGATGACCGGGCGGCCGTGCGGCACCGCAACCGCGAGCTCGGTCGCCAGCGCGGAGTTGCCCAGCAGCCGGGGGCCGAGGAACTCGTCCAGGCCGAGCTCGTCCTCGGCCGGCACGTGCCGGTTCAGCAACCCGCGAGCAACGAAATCAAGGATGATGGTGCCGAAGCGCTCCAGATCGACGTCGAGTGCCAGCGTCTGGAGCGCCTGTCGCGGCGTCTTCTTCACTGCAAATGCCATGAGCACTTCGAATAGCGCCAGAGGCAGCTCCACCGGCGCGCCGGTACCGAGCACGGCGACCGAGCTTGTGCTCTTGATCGAGCTCAGGATATTAGGATTCAGGGTATACGTGATGTCGAGGTGCGACTCGGATTCCATGGCGGCTTCGGTCCTGGGCGGTCCAGTCTGAATATACCGGGTTCCTGAACCGCCTTGTCGCTCCAGGGAAGCATTCTCGCCGCTGGTCGCGACCCTGACCCGATCGCCGGTGATCGACCGCACGGCGGTCGGCTCGACGAGCCCGGCGGCCAACCTGAAGATCACGCCGGCGGTCGCCGGCGAGCTGAGCCACCCCTCCGCCGCGCGATCATCGTCCTCGCTTCCCGCCCACGACGCCGGTTCCGGAAGCGGAGCGGGCCGGCCAGCCGATGATCGACGGTCACCCGGCGCGGGCGGGCTCCACGGCAGCTCGGATCTTCTTCATCATGGATGGCGAACCTATCCGGGAGCATCTGGGAGCGCCTGAGCGGAACGGGTGCATAACGATGCACGCGGCGCCGCCACCGGATCGGCCAGGCGGCCGCACGACGAGTACGAGACGGTGACGCTCGTATCCATCTCGTACACTGATCGCCGGATAACCGGCAGGAATGACGTTGCATGCGCTGCGCGCGGGACTTGCAGCGATCCGGGCATGGTTCGCTCCTGGTTGTGGTTCACCGCCGCTGCGATCTGTATGGCCGGCTGCGGAAACGATCTGGGCGATCCGCTCGACGTCGATGGTGGCGTCGATGAGCCGCCTTCGGATCGCGACATGCTGCCGTGCGACGTTCAGACGTTTCTCGCCGACCACTGTCAGAGCTGTCACGGCGCGCAGCCGGTGAACGGCGCGCCGATCTCGCTGGTGACCTATCGCGACCTCACCAGCAAGAATGCCAATGGCGTGATGATCGCGCAGCGCGCGGTCACCCGGCTCCAGTCGACCACGACGCCGATGCCGCCGCCGCCCGCTCCGACCGCAACCGCGACCGACATTTCGGCGTTCGAGGCCTGGGTGACCGCCGGCGCGCCACCCGGCGACTGCACCGCGGCGCCGGGGCCGTTCGACGGTCCGCCGGTGTGCACGAGCGGCACGATGTGGACCGGCGGCGACCACGAGTCGCCGCTGATGCACCCGGGCAACGCCTGCATCGCCTGCCATGCGCAACGCCGGTCCAGGGGCGGCGACGACGACGCTCCGCGGTTCACGATCGCCGGGACGGTCTATCCGACCGGCCACGAGCCGAATGACTGCAATGGCGCGCCATCGGCGACGGTCGAGGTCACCGACGCGAAGGGCGCCGTGACGTCGCTGCCGGTCAACGCCGCGGGCAACTTCTTCACCTCGGTGGCGATCGAGGCGCCGTTCCACCTCGCGGTGGTCGCGAACGGCAAGCGGCGCGCGATGGGAGCATCGCCGCCGACGGGAGACTGCAACGGCTGCCACACGCAGGACGGCGCCAACATGGCGCCCGGGCGGATCGCGCTGCCCTGACGGTTCTTGCCCCGGGTGCGCAGCAAGGCGTCGGGTCACTCGTAGGTGATCGTGACCTCGTCGCTCGCGTTGCCGCGCGTTGCGACCACGCGGTGCGTGCCGGGCGTGGGCACCCAGCGGTCGGCGGGGACGCCGTCGATCATCCAGCGCAGCGCCGGATCGGCGGGCGAGGCCGCGAGCAGCGGGCGCTGCGAGGTCGCGGCGCGGTACGGCTCGAGGATGAAGTGCGCGCCGTTGGCCGGTGCGGTGATCGCGAGCGGCGCGTCCGCGCCGGCGACCGTGCACAGCGGTGGATCGGGCTTGCCGGAGTAGCGGGCCCACGGCCGGATCTGCGGCGGATAGACGACCGCGGGCTGGCCGCATACGACCTGATGCCAGTCGCAGGTCTGCTCCGGCAGGTGGCCCGCGATGAACAGCTCGCGCTTGTGGTGCTCGCACTGCGGACCGGGCAGCTTGCCCGAGAGCGGGCAGATGTCGGCGGCGACGATCGTCGGCGGGCGTACCGGCTCGGTCGGCGCGCCGAACCGCGCGGCGATCGCGGTGTACACGGCGCGCACGAGCGGCGTCGCGCCCTCGGTCGACATCACGTGGTAGGTCGGCGAGCCGTCGAAGTTTCCGGCCCACACGCCGACCGTGTACTCGCGGGTGACACCGATCGCCCACAGATCGGTGTACGCCTTCGTCGTGCCGGTCTTGAGCGCGACCTTGAACGGCAGCTCGAGCGGCACGCGGTCGCCGAACATCGGCTTGCGCGCGTCGGGATCGCTGAGGATGTCCCACAGCAGAAAGGCGATCTCCTCGGAGAACACCGGCGGGCGCTCGACGATCGGCTCGGTCCAGCGGCGGCCGTCGGCGGTCGTCGCGAGCTCGACGGCGCGCGGGGCGATCGGGCGGCCGGCGCGGCCGATGAACGAGAACGCGCTCGTCAGGTCGATCAGGCGGACCTCGGCGTGGCCGATCGCGAGGCCCCAGTCGTACTCGTCGTCGGGGCGGTCGAGCGTCGTGATCCCGGCGGTGCGCAGCTTGCGCAGGACGGTCGCCACGCCGACCCGCTGCAGCGTGTGGACCGCCGACAGGTTGTACGAGCCGGCGAGCGACTCGCGGTAGCGCGCGAAGCCGTGGCTCTTGACGTCGGTCGAGTACGACTCGTGGACGTCCTCCGGCAGCACCAGATCGAGCGCGATCGACGCCGGGGTGTCGCCGCGCTCGAACGCCGCGCCGTAGACGAACGGCTTGAGCGTCGAGCCCGGCCGCAGCCGCGCGGTGACACCGTCGAACGCGCCGTTGCTCGCGTCGTCGTGGTAGTCGCGCGAGCCGACCATCGCGAGGATCGCGCCGTCGGAGTTGCGCATCACGATCACGGCGGCCTGCCGGACGTGGCGCCCACCGACGTGATCGAGGTGGACGTCGAGCGCGGTCTCGACCGCGCGCTGCAGCGGCAGGTCGAGCGTGGTGCGCACCGACGCGGCGTGCCGGAGGCCGGGCGGCAGGCGCTGCTTGACCAGCTCGACGAAGTGCGGCGCCCGGAAGCTCGGCTTGTGGGGGTCGAGATCGAGCGGGACGCGCTCGGCGAGCGCGCGGTCGCCGGCGGTGATCCGGTCGTGCTTCGCCATCAGCGCGAGGATGTGCGTGCGCCGCGCCATCACCCGCGCAGCGTTGCGGAACGGATCGTAGTACGCCGGCCCGCGCGGCAGGACCGCGAGCAGCGCGGCCTCGCCGAGCGCGAGATCGGCGGCGTGCTTGCCGAAGTAGAGCTGCGCCGCCTGCTCGACGCCCCACGCGCCGTGGCCGTAGTAGACGCGGTTCAGGTACTGCTCGAGGATCTCCTGCTTGGACAGCATGCGCTCGAGCCGGCCGGCGAGCACCATCTGGCGCAGCTTGCCGGACAGGCTGCGCGGCGTGTCGGCGAGCAGCCGCACGAGCTGCATCGTGAGCGTCGAGCCGCCGAACCCGCCGCCGCGCAGGTCGAGCCACGCGGCGCGTGCGACCGCCGTCCAGTCGACACCCGCGTGGCCGTAGAAGTCGTTGTCCTCCGAGGCGAGCGTCGCCGCGACCAGGTACGGCGAGATCCGATCGAGCGGGACCCAGCGCTCCTTCGTGCCGGCCGAGGTCGCCTCCTGGCGCAGCAGCTGGCCCTGCGCGTCGACGACGGTCAGCGAGCTGGCCGGCTGCTTCGCGAGCAGGTCGCGCGGGACGTCGGCTGCGCGGATCGCGATGTGCCACGCGAGCGCCGCGATCACCACCGGCACCGCGAGCCCGATCGCGATCCGGCGCGGCCAGCGGCTGCGAACGACCTGCCACAGCTGCCGCACTACTTCGCCTTGACCTCGAGGAGGTCGAGCGCCGTCTGCGCGGCGGTCTTCGGGTCGTACATCAGCTGGGCGGTCGCCGGCGGGCGCGCGAACTTGCCGGTCGCGATCGCACGGATCGAGTACGTGTACTCGAACGAGCCGTTCCACACGTACTCCGACGCGAAGTCGACCCGCTCGTCGTGGATCTCGCGGTACTCGTGCCACCAGGTCCGGGTCGGCTTCGCCGGGTCGGCGGCGACGGTCGCGAGCCGCGTGTTGAGCGCCTCGAACCCGGCGGGCAGCGCGTCGGACACCATGACGTGGGTCGACTCGTCGGGGACTTTGACGTGCAGCGTGACGACCACGACGTCGCCGACGTGGAACTCGGTCTTCGGCTTGCCGGCGTCGTCGAGGTACTCGCGCGTCAGCTCGATGCCGTGTGACTCGGCCTTGATCGTCTCCGGCCGCGCGCGGTAGCGAACCACGACGTTGTAGGACACCTCGCCGCCGGGCGCGATCGTCAGATCGGCCTGGGCCGGCAGCGGCGCGGTGACGACCCGCAGCTTCTGCTTGCCGGCGAGCGTGCCGGTCACGAGGTCCTTGCCGGCGAGCTGGACCGTCACCGACGGCGAAGACCCGGCGAACGCCCTGGCGTACGTGGTCAGCGCGAGCAGCGAGTAGAAGTTCGCGTGGGTGTCCCAGTAGTGGGTCGCGCGCCGCGCCGCCATCAGCGTGCGCACGAGCGGCTTGATCGCCGGGTTCTTCGGATCGAGCTCGACGAGGCCGAGCAGCACGGCGCTCGTCGTCCGCGTGTCGCTCGACATGTAGTAGTCGTGGTCCTTCTCGCTGGGCTCCTTGATCAGCGCGTCGGTCCGGGTCGCGGCGTTCGCCAGCGCGGCGAGCTCCTCGACGACCTTGACCACCGCCGGGTCGTTCGGCCGGACGCCTGCCGCGAGCGCGCGCGCCGCGTAGACCTTGCCGTAGATCGGCAGGTTGCCCCGGGCGAGCAGCGTCGTCGCGACCGCCGCCGCGCTCTTGTCCTTGTACAGCGCGCGCACGTAGGTCGCGAACGCCTGCGCCGCGAGGTTGCCCATCTCGTTGTAGACCGGCGCGTTCTTGTCGGGGTTCGCGCCGTCGTTCTGGAGGTACTGGATCGCCTCCTCGATCCGGGACGGATCGACCGGGTAGCCGGCCTGCTTCGCCATGTGGAGGCCCCACAGGCCGTAGGCGGTGTAGAACGCGTTCGGCTCGCCGCCCGGCCACAGCGAGAACCCGCCGTACGCGGTCTGCTGCTTGTTGATCTTGGTGATACCCGCCTTGACGAAGCCGTCGAGCCGGTCGCCGGTCAGCCCGTCGATCGCGAGCGACTCGGCGAGGTCGCGCGCGGCGATCATCGCGACCATCTTCGAGGTCGTCTGCTCCATGCAGCCGTACGGATAGCCGATCAGATCGCCGAGGCCGTCCTCGATGCCCGACAGCCCGTCGGGATCGACCGAGATCACGACCTGCGCGGTCGCCGGCACCGCGTCGGGCGGCAGGTTCAGCGCGATGGTCTTCGCGTCCCTGGTCGCGCCGTGCTCGACGTCGAGAGTCTTGACGTTGCCGGGGTGGCGCACCGGCAGGTCGAGCTTGACCGCGTCGGTCTCGCCGTTCATCGCGACCGAGAACGTCAGCGCCGCCGGGCCGCTCGCCGCGGGCGTCAGATCGAACAGCACCGGCACGCGCCCGCCGACCCCGACCTTGACCGTCTGCTCGGCGGCGCTGGCGACCGTGACGTGCTCGTCGGCGACGAGCTTGACCGTGGCGGTCCCGGCCTTGCCGGTCTCGTTGTGGACGACCACCCCGGCGTGCAGCGCGTCGCCGAGGTCGACGAACCGCGGCAGCGCCGAGTGCAGCTGGAGCGGCTTGGACACCGTGAACCGCTTGTCGGCGGAGCCGAACCGGTAGCCCTTGTCGGCGGCGACCGCCATCATGCGGAACGCGGTGAGGTTGTCGGGCGCCTTGAACTTCACGGTCGCGACGCCGCTGGCGTCGGTGACCGCGCCGGGCACCCACACCGCACTCGCGACGAACCGCGAGCGCACCGTGCCGACCGAGTCACCGCCGGTCGCCGGGCGCTCGACGTTCGGCGCGGGGATGTCGCGGATGTACTCGAGCTGGGTCGCGCTCTGCACGCCGAGGCCCCACGGCGCGTAGAACGTCGGCACCGGATCGGGCGTCTTGTACGCGATCAGCGACAGCACGCCCTCGTCGGCGGCGGTGATCGAGACCTCGGCCTCGACCGGCTTGCCCTGCGCGTCGGTGACCTTCACGGTGGCCGTCACCGGGTCGCCCGGCCGGTACTCCTTCTGGTCGCTGTCGACCGTGACGGTCAGCCGGTTGTCCTGTGGGCGGACGTTGAGGTTCGCGATGCCCATCCGCATCCGCGGCTTGCCGCGCGGACCGTCGCCGGTGCGGCCCTGGACGAGCGCGACCGAGACGTACACGTTCGGCGCATAGCTCGCGGTGATCGGCACGGTCAGCCGCTTGGTCGCCGGCGTGACGTCGATCAAGCGCTGGTCGATCACGCCGTCGCGCTCGATCGTGACCAGGCCGGTCGCGTTCGCGAGGTCGGTCTGCAGGATCAGATTCGCGGTGTCGCCGGCCTTGTACTCCTGCTTGTCGGTCGCGATCTTGAACGCGAGCGTGTCGTCGCTCCGCCACGAGCCGCCGTCGTCGCCCCACGCGTACACCCGCTGCGCGGCCGGCGCGGTGTCCTTGCCACCCTCGACCTCGACGAGGTAGTCGCCGCCGGTCGCCGGCGTGATCTCGATCTCGGCCGGCTTGCCCGCGATCTGGATCCGGGTGTCGAGGATCGTCTGGGTCGTTTCCTTGCACTGATACGAGCCGCGATAGCCCCAGTCCTCCCACACGCAGTTCCAGTCGCGGCGGGTGACCTTGACCTTGGCGGCGCCGTCGACGATCTTGCCGTCGGGCCCGACCGAGACGATCTGGAACTTCTGCGGCTTCTTCACGTCGAGGAAGTAGCCCGGCGACTTGATGCCGAAGTAGCGCCTGGATCGGAAGTACGGGATCGTGAACGACTTGCTGATCACCTCGTTCGACGGCGCGTGGACGTCCGCGTGGACGAGCAGATCGGAGTCGCTGGTGACCTCGTCGGGGTTGACCGAGAAGCTGAACGCGCCGTTGCCCTTGCCGTCGAGCGCGACGTGGTCCTCGGTGACCATCTGCTGCGAGTCGTCGGACTCGTACATGGTGTACGACTCGTAGTTGCGCTCGTCGCCGAACTCGAAGCCGGGGAGCTGGTCGAACGCGACGCGGCGCCGGCGGCTGTGGACGACCACGTCGACGCCGGCGTTGCGCACCGGCGCGCCGTAGAAGTAGTTCGCCGAGACCGTGGCGTGGACGTCGCCGCGGTTGACGACCAGGCTCTCCCGGGTCTTGCCGGTGACCTCGAACGTCGCGGGCCGGTACTCCTCGACGGTGAACGACCGCGTGAACGTCCCGTGCTCGAGCGTGGCGGTGATCGTGTAGTCGCCGAGCCGCGCGTCGGGCGGCAGATCGACGTCGAACCAGAACCCGCCGAACGGCGACAGCTTCGGCTTCGCGGTCAGGAACGACTTGCCCTGCGGGCCGGAGACCTGGACCGCCACTTTCTTGCTCGGGTCCTTGCTCGGGTCGGGCAGCGCGAGCGGCGCGCCGAGCCGGGTGACGCGCGCGAGGCCCTTGACGTGGACCTTGTCGCCCGGCCGGTACAGCCCGCGATCGGTGTGCATGAACCCGCGCAGCCTGGTCGGCGCGGTGCCGCGATCCAGCGAGACGTTGAACGCCCACGTCGACAGCCCACCGCTCGCGGTCGGGTTGATCATCGTCCAGTCGGCTTGCAGCTGGACGTAGATCCGCAGGCCGCTGGCGTTCTCGCCGGTCGCGCCGAGCGCCTCGACGCCGGGCAGCGCCGCGATGCCGGAGCTATCCGTCGCGGCCGTGTACGTGACCTTGCCGGTCGCGTCGCGCACGGTCACCGTCGCACCGGGCAGCGGCTTGCCGGTGGTGAGCTTGGTCGCCCACACGATGCCGCGGGTCGGCGACAGCTTGCTCACGACGCCGATGTCCGTGAAGTTGACGAGCACCTTCTGCTTGCCGCCGTCGACGAACGCGCCCTTCTGGACCTCGGCCGAGCCGAGCTCGAGGTAGTACATGCCCGGGCCCGGTGTGCCGCCGGTGATCGCGGCCGGATCGAGCGAGTGCTGGCCCCAGTGGTTCTTCGTGCCGTCGATCTTGATCTTGCTCGTGATCGGCTTGAGCAGCTTGGTGGTCGAGAAGTCGGTGGGCTTGGGGTCCCACCAGTCGAGCAGCGGGGCGAGCTCGTGGAAGCTGGCCTGGGTGACCGGCACCGCGACGACGTCGACCGACGTGACGTTGCGGGTCCACATCGGGACGACCGCCCGCTTGAGCTCGGCGACGAAGTAGCCCGACTCGAGCGAGATCGTCGGCAGCGCGTCGGCGGTGTGGAACTCGATCACCTGCGGTTTGCCGAGCGCCTGGCCGAACACGTCCTGCTGTGAGCCGTCCACGGTCAGCGTGTAGTCGGTCAGCGCCTCGAACTGGCCCGAGCAGCTGACGCCGACCGTTGCACCGGACTGCGCGTGGCAGCCCTGCGGGAACCCGGCGACCGGCGGCTTGATCGAGAGCTTGTAGGGCTCGGCGAGCGGGTTCGAGAACGCGAGCCGCAGCCGCAGCTTCTCGTCGGGGACGATGTCGTTGCCCTTGGGATCCAGGTCGACGTAGTGCAGCGGTCCGTAGGTGTGGAACCGGTCCTCCGCGCCGGCCTCGAGGCCGAGGTTGCCGGCGGCGCCCATCAGGCCCGCCTTGCAGGTCAGCACCCAGTCGGTGTCGGGTGCGAGGTCGCCGTCGGGGACGACCGAGTAGTCCTTCGCGGGCCCGGCGGCGGTGTCGGGCGCGAGCTTGACCTTGGCGGTCTGGCCGGTCGCGGCGTAGCTGCAGCTCGCCGCGACCTGATCGAACGCGACCTGCTGGTTGAAGGTCAGCCGGACCAGCTGGCGCTTCGCCGCGCGCTCCTTGCTGCCGACCGCCTCGGCGACCAGGGTCAGCCGCTCGGTCGAGAACTCGAAGCTCGTGTCCTTGCCGAGCGAGCTGCCGTCGCGCGCCGCGGTATCGCGCGGCACGACGACGGTGAACCGCGTCGACACCGGCAGCGTCGCGGTCGGAACCACGACGAGCGTCTGGACGTCGATCCACTTCGCTTCGTGCGGGACGTCGGGCACGAGCGCGAGCGGCGCCGCGCTGACCGGCTGGTTGAGCTGGTCCTTGGCGACCATCGGTCGCGAGAACGTGAGAACGATCCGCACCGGGCCCGAGACCTGGCCGGTGGGAGCGCCGGCGACCGTGAGATCACCTGCCGATTTCTTGGCGCCGCAACCGAGTACCCACAGCGCGGCCAGGATCACACCGATCTTCCTCATCGCCACGCAGCGTATCAGGACCCACCGGCGCGATCGGGCGCGGCGTTTGCCACTGAGCGTGCGATTGTTCGCTTCGTGCCGAGGCGGTCACCTGGCAACGGCCGCAACGGCGCGGGAGGTTTCGGTAGCCGGCCCAACCGTCGTGCAACCTGGAGAAGGCGTGGCGTGGGGGGCTCGCTGCTCCGGGCTGACGCCCGATCGCCGTGTCGGGTTACTGTCCCGCCATGCGTGGAGGCAACGAGTCCGAGCGGTCCGAGGTTTCCACCGTCGTCGAGCCCGGGGTTCCGACTCTGCTGGTGTCCCGCCCTTCGACGGCCGTCGAGCTGGTAAACGGGACCGACGAAGCTTCCAAGGTTCGGCGCGGTGATTGCGTCGGCCGCTACATCATTGTCGAGCAGCTCGGTACCGGCGGCATGGGCGTCGTGTTCAGCGCCTATGATCCAGAGCTCGATCGGCGCATCGCGCTCAAGCTCGTTCATCTCAAGTTCGTGTCGAGCCAGCAGCGCGCCAGATTGCAGGCTCGGCTGCTGCGCGAGGCCCAGGCCCTCGCCAAGCTGTCGCATCCGAACGTGATCGCGGTTCACGACGTCGGGACGTTCAACGACGATGTGTTCATCGCGATGGAGCTCGTCGAGGGCCGCACGCTCGGCGAGGTGCTGCGCGAGGACAAGCCCGCGAGCGCTCACGCGCTCGAGCTGTTCGTCGCAGCGGGGCGCGGCCTCGCCGCGGCACACGCCGCAGGCCTCGTGCACCGCGACTTCAAGCCCGACAACGTCGCGGTCGCGGCGGACGGCCGCGTCTGCGTGCTCGACTTCGGGCTCGCACGCGCCACGCACGACGGCAACGCCACGCCCGACCCGGGAGTGGAGCCGCCGCCGCGGGACAGCATGCAGGCCACGCACGACGGCAACGCCGCGTCGGACCCGAGCGCGGAGCCGGCGCCACGCGGCAGCGCGCCGTCCGTGGACAGCCCGCTGTCGTCGAAGCGCCGGCTGCTCGGTACCTCGCTGACGGCGTTCGGCACGGTCCTGGGCACGCCACACTACATGGCGCCCGAGCAACTGCTCGGGAAGGAGGTCGACGCGCGCGCCGATCAGTTCAGCTTCTGCGTCGGGCTGTACCGCGCGCTGTTCCACAAGAAGCCGTTCACCCGGGTCGCCCACCCCGACGGCGAACCTGCGATGCCGCCGCCAGGCGCTGGCACATCGGCCCGCGTGCGCCGCGCGATCATGAAGGGTCTCGAGCTCGATCCCGCACGGCGCCACGCCTCGATGGACGCACTGCTCGCCGAGCTCACGGCGACGCCGTCGCGCAGCGCCTGGTGGATCGGCGGTGGCGGGGTCGCGGTCCTGGGGATCGCGGCGTTCGGGCTGCTGCGGCCGGCGGCGCCCCAGCAACCCGCGCTGTGCAAGGGCGCGCCGCGCAAGCTCGCCGGGGTCTGGGAACCGGCGATCGGCGAGCGCATCAAGGCGGCGTTCGTCGCGGTGAAGGGACCGCCCGGTGGCCCCGCTGCAGACCGCGTGATCCAGGCGCTCGACGGCTACACGCAGCGCTGGGTCGCCATGCACACCGAGGCCTGCGAGGCCGCACAGGTGCGCGGCGAGCAATCACCGCAGGTGATGGATCTTCGCATGCAGTGTCTGCAGCGCGACCTCGATCGCGTGAGCGCGCTCGCGCAGATGTTTGCCAGCGAGGCCGATGCCGCGCTCGTCGACCGCGCGACCCAGGCAGCTCGCGAGTTGCCGTCGATCGATGCGTGCGCCGACCTCGTTGCGCTGACCGCGGCGGTGGCGCCGCCGACCGACCGTCGCGTGGGCGAACAGGTCACCGCCCTGCGCGCGACGATCAGCAAGATCGAAGCGATGCAGTACGCCGGGCGCTACAAGCAAGCCGCGGACGCCGCCACCAGGGCGGCCGCCGAGGCCGACGCCATCCCGTACGAGCCGCTGCAGGCCGAGGCGCTCTATCTCGAGGGCAGGCTGCTCCGGTTCGCCGGCGAGAAGGACACCGCAGAGGCCGCCGTGCGCAAGGCGCTCAGGAAGGCCGGTCACGCGCGCGATCACGTCCTCGTCGCGAAGGCGGCGAGCGAGTTGCTCGTCGCGGTCGGAATGATCGGCGGACGCTTCGACGAGGCCGCGAGCCTGATCGATTTCGCGACCGCGGCGGTCGGCCAGGCCGGCAACTCCGATGAGCTGCGCGGCCAGCTGCTCAACAATATCGGCGTCGTTCACACGCTCCAGGAGGACTACCAGCAGGCGCGACAGGACTGGGAGGAGGGTCTGGTCGTCTGGCAGCGCGCGCTCGGTCCCGACCACCCCGACGTGCTCAAGACCGTCATCAATCTCGGCACGGCGTACTCGCGCCTCGGCAAGAACCTCGAGGCGATCAAGTACCAGAAGCGCGTGATCAAGGCCCAGGAGGAGGCGCTCGGTCCCGATCATCCGGCGCTCGCCATCTCGCTCCACAACCTCGGCGTCGTCCAGGGTCTCGTCGGCCTCCACGAGGAGCAGCTGGCCTCGATCCAGAGAGCGTTGCGGATCGACGAGACGGCGCTCGGACCGGACCATCCCCACGTCGCGCGTGACCTGGGGAGCCTCGCGGTCGCGCTGAAGGATCTCAAGCGCCCCGCAGAGGCGCTACCACTCGACCTGCGTGCGCTCGCGATCTACGAGAAGGCGTACGGCCCTGACCATCCCGAAACCTGGACCCAGCTGTGGAACATGGCGGAGACGTTCGGCGCGCTCGGCCGCCACGCCGAAGCGCTCGCGGCGCTCCAGCGCGTGCTCGCAATCAAGATCAAGATCCATGGGCCGGCGGATCCCCATGTCGCCGACGCGCACGTCGATCTGTCGAAGTTCTTCGTCGGGCGCAAGCGCATGCGAGAGGCGTGGGCGGAAGCGGAGGCCGCGCGAAAGATCGCCGAGAAGTCCGCGCCGACGCAGCTCGCGAGCTCGCTCGCAGCTCTCGCCGACGTCCGGCGCAAGCAACGACGCCCTGCCGAGGCCGCGCAGCTGCTCGTGCAGGCCGCCGCGGCCGACGTGAAGACGCCGGGCGACAAGAGCGATGCGAGCGCGCGCCTGCGCAGCCTCGCCGAGGTGTATGCGGAGGCCGGCAAGCTCGATCTCGCCATCGCGACCTGCGAGCGCGCGCTCGCGCTCTGGGACAAGGATCCCGACGCCTCCGGCGAACGAGGCCTGATCCGGTTCTCGTTCGCGAAGGCGATCGCCGCGAAGGACCGGGCACGCGCGACCGAGCTCGCGAAGACCGCGCGCGAGGAGCTCGCATCCCCGCAATACGCGGACCAGCGCGCGGAGGTGGAGAAGTGGATCGCCAGCACGCGTCCGCTGTAGTCCGCGTTGCCGGTTGTCGCGGTGGTCAGCGCGGCGGTGGCGCGCAGGTCGGGTCATCGAACTCGAGGTCGCGAGGCAGCGCCACGTCGCCCTCGAGGCGGAGCGGCACGCGGCAGCGTACGATCGCGGCGAGCTCGGCCTGCGATCGGCTGCGGTGATCGAGCTGCCAGGTCACCAGGCGGCCGTCGGTCCCGGCGCTCAGCGCGAACGCGCCGTCGTGCGTCAGCTTGATGTTGAACGCCGGCAGACGATGACTCGGCAAGACGAGCAGCCGGTGATACGTCGCCGCGTCCCAGATCCTGACCGCACCATCGATGCTGATCGTCGCGATGAACGTTCCGTCGGCCGATGCAGCGGCGTCGAACACGCGCTCGCCCTCGGCCAGCCGGCCGCGCAGCTGGCCGTCGCGGCCCCACACCAGGACGGTATCGTTGTCCCAGCTGACCAGCCGGCCGTCCGCGAGGAACCGCAGATCGACGACGGGGCTGCGGTGCCCGGTGAGCTCGCCGGCGGGGACCCAGGTGCCGAGCTGCCACAGCCGGATCGAGCGGCCGTCGCTGATCGCGACCCGCGTGGCGTCGGCCGCAACCGCCAGCGCGCGCTCGTCGCGGATCGCGAGGTGGGTCGCCGCCGTCCGCGACGCGAGGTCGATCACGAGCAGCGAGCTCGCGGTACCACCGGCGATCAGCCAGCGACCGCCCGGATCGAGGATCAGGTGGTCCGCCGTGTAGTCGAGCGGGACCGCCCCGAGCTCGGTGCCTGCCGGGGTCCAGAACCTGACACCGCCATCGCCGGCGGTGACCACGACGCCGGCATCGTGCGTGTACGCCGCTGCCGTGACGCCTGACGCGTTGAGCGTGACGCGCAGCGCGCCGTCGGGGATGCTCCACAGCCGAGCGACCCCGGCGGCATCGGTGGTGAGCGCGCTCGCGCCGTCGCCGGAAAACGCCACCGACTGCACCTTGCTGTCGTGGTGGAGCCGGACCTTCGGTTCATGGCTGGGCTGGTCCCACAGCACCGCCGTGCCGTCGTCGCTCGCGGTCAGTGCAAACCGATCGTCGCTCGACACGGCGAGGTCGGCGATCGACGCGGTATGCGCCTGCACCGGGTGCGCCTTGATCGCCAGATCGACGTTCCAGCGCCGGATGGCGCCATCGGTGCCCGCCGTGATCACGTGGTGCTGGTCGCGATCCCAGTACCCGGAGTCGAGCCGGCCGCCGTGGCCCTGCAGCGATCCGAGCGGCATCCCCTCGCGGTTCCACAGCCGCGCCGCGCCATCGTCGGCACCGAGCGTCAACACCCGGCTCCCGTCGGGAGAGAAGGCCGCGATCCAGACCGCGCCGCGGTGGCCCTCGAGCGCCGCGATCAAGAGGCCGGTCCGCGCATCCCACAGCCGCGGCTTGCCGTCGCGCCCCCCCGAGACGATCGCCTTCCCGTCGGGTGACACATCGACCGTCAGGACCTGGTGGCTGTGCCCGATCAAGCGGTGCACGGTGGCGCCGCTGGATGGGTCGCAGATCCGGACGTCGCCGTCATTGCCGCCGGTCACGACCGTGCGGCCATCGGGGGCGAACACGATCGCCCGGACGGCGCCGGTGTGCGGTTCGCACGTCGCGAGACGCGTCGCCGTGGTGGCGTCCCAGATCGTCACCGCGCCCGCGACCTCGCCGATCGCGAACCGCGGACCCGATGGATCGATGGCGAGCGCGCTGACCGGAGTCGCGCTCGCCAGCTCGGCCCGCAGCTGCCCGGTCGCGAGGTCCCAGATCGCCGCCCGGAGATCGAACGACACGGCGAACCCGTGCGCGGCCGACCCGGCGATCCCGCTGTACAGGCTCGGCGTCGCCACCGTGCGCGACGTCCGCCAGCGAGCATGGCCATCTCGATCGAAGGCCGCGACCGCACCCTGCCGGGACAGCGCGAGCGTGAGCTCGCCCACCACCGCGGCGCTGCGGATCCCGCCGGCGAGGTGCGTCGCCTCGCCGGTGCGCTGCCACGCCATCAGGTCGAGATCGGTGCTGATCGCGACCAGCCGATCCGCCGCCGGCATCGCGCCGATCCCCACCTTGCTGTGGCCGAGGATCTCGAGCCCCGCGTCGAGCGGTGCCGCGGCTTGCGAGGTCAGGATGTCGAAGCCCGGACCGTGCGCACCGAGGCGCGCCGCCTCGGCGAGATACAGCATCGCGCGCGCGGCCTCACCGTCGGCGAGCGCGAGGCGGCCGCGCTCCTCGAAGTTGGCCGCCAGGCGCTCGACTGCCGCGGCTCTTTGATCGCCGATCTCGTGGTTGGCCCGCACGAGGCCGAGCACGCCGGCCGCGAGCGCGGCGAACGCGCCCGCGACCGCAGCGATCCGGCGGTGTCGCGCGCGAGCGGCCGACGCGATGCTCGCCCGCGAGAACGCGTGCTCCACCGCGCTGAGGCTCGTGTCGGCGCCGCCCTGCCAGCGCACGAGATCAGCGAGCGCGGCGCCCCGCCACAGCAGATCGGCCGGCCGGCGCCGCTCGTCCCAGTGGCGCGCTGCGACGGCGAGCTGGTCCTGCAGCCGCGCACCCACGGCGTCGTCGCGCCGCCAGGCCGCGAGCCGAGGCCAGGTCGTGGCGAGCGTCTCGTGGATGATCTCGATCTGATCGCCCGCCTCGTCGTCGCGCGAGACCAGCAAGCGAGCGGCGAGCAGGCGATCGAGGACGGTCCGCGCCGCGGGCGTTCCCCCGAGCGCGCGCTCGAGCTCGCCGCGCCCGATCAGCGCCCGCGTGCCATCGGCGGACAGCAGGCGGCGGAACGCGAGGCGGACCAGCCTGCGATCCGGCGCGGGCATGCGGTCGACGATCGCGTCCGCGTGCCGGACGAGCGCACCGGCGATCCCGCCGATCCGCTCGTAGGCGGCGCGCGTCATCCGGCTGAAGTGGCGATCGCGCAGCTCCCACAGCTTGGCCGCGGTGAACGCGACCAGCGGCAAGGCCCCCGGGCGGCCTGCGACTCCGGCGGCGATCTCCGCCGGAAGCGTTGCATCGTCGAAGTCGTAGCCCCGCTGTCGCGCCGGAATGACGATCATGCGCTCGAGGTCGTCGCGGCGCGGCACGCGGAGCACCTGCACGCACGAGCCGATCCGGCCGCGCCAGGCAGCCAGCTGATCGGCGCGGCACAGAAAGTCGTCGCGCAGACTGACCACGACCCGGATCCGGGGATGGCGCGCCGCGACCGCGAGCGCCTCGGCGAACGCGTCGCGCGCGGCCTCGTCGCTGCACATCGTGAACAGCTCCTCGGCCTGGTCGACCACCACCGCCAGGTGCGTGGCGCAGCGCTCGGCGCGCGCTGCGAGCGCCGCGGCGATCCCGGCCGCCGTGGTCGCGGGCTCGCTGGCCCTCCCGCGATACGGTGGCGCGTCGCTGGGATCGACGATGCCGGCGAGGACGCCGATCGGATCGTTGCCCGGGCGGACGAGCTCGGCCTGCCAGCTCGCGCCGAGCGCCGGAACCACGCCGGCGGCGAGGAAGGACGTCTTGCCGATGCCGGACGGGCCCACCACGGTGACGATCGCGTGCGTGCGCAGCCGGTTGAGCAGCTCCTCGACATCGCGCTCTCGACCGACGAACGAAGCGTGATCGCCGGAGCTGTATGCCGCGAGGCCGGGGTAGGGAGCGACATCCTCGCTGGATGTCCCGAGGGTCTGCGGCGCGGCCTCGAGCACGTGCTCGGCGAGCCAGTCCCAGACCCGGTCGTCTTCGCGCTCGAAGCCGCGCGGGTGACTGATGAACCGTGCGCTCGCGCCGGACCGGCTGGGCCCGCCGAACACGAACAGCTCCTCGGCCTCGCCGGGCATCGGCGCCGCGACCTCGAACAGCGGAGACAGCCGGGCGAGCCGCGCGCCGTAGCCATCGAGCAGCACCAGCGAGCCCGAGCCATCGGACGGCCCGGGCTGGATCGCGCGATCATCGCCGCGCAGCCCCATCCACAGCTCGAGGCCGCCGGGCAGCTCGCGCGCAACGGTGTAGTCGAGCAGCCAGGCGACGCTGTCGAGCACCGCGGCGAGCTGTGCGATCCGGTGCTCGAGCGCCCCGCGCGCCATGCCATCGTCGATCGCACCGGCGGCGCCGGCGCCGAGCAGGGCGCGGAAGCCACCGACCGCGTCCGTGCTGGCAAGAAACGTCGCCATCTCCGGGACCGGCCACAGCGCCGGCTGCTCGGCCGGGCACCGCGCGAGCGCGACCGCGAGATCGAGCCACTCGGCGTCGAGCAGCGCGCGGCGGCGCAGCGCGAGCAACAGCTCGGGCTCGAGCGAGGCGGTGTCGTCGACGCGGCCGAGCCGGGACCGGCACGCGATCGCCAGCACGCCGATCCAGCGCGCGAGCAGCGCGGCGATCGCGGCGACGCGTTCATCGGCCCGCACCGGCGTGCGAGCGGCGGACAGCGCGGCGATCGATTCGGCGATCGGCCGCGGCGCATCGTGGATCCACTCGGTCCGGAGCTCGGCCGGCAGCGACGGGGGAGGGCCATCGAGCTCGGTCGTGCCGATCCCGGCTGCGTCGCGCAGCGCGCTCGCCAGCTCGGTGACGGTCGCGAACCGACGCTCGGCGACCTTGTCGGCGGCGCGTGCGAGCACGCCGTGGAGCGCCGCGGGAAACCCGGGCAGCGCCCGCAGCGGGACATGGAGGTGCTGGTACGCGAGGGACTCGACGGTGGAACCCACGAACGGATGCGAGCCGGTGAGCGCTTCGTAGGCGAGCAATGCGAGCGCATACTGGTCGGCCGCAGGCCCGGCCCTCGTCGCATTGATCCACTGCTCGGGAGCGATGTAGAGCGGCGATCCGAGGATCTGACCTTCCTGGGTCACGCTGCCCGACCCGGGCGGCTCGGCCATATCGATCGTGTCGTCGAGCGTCCACGCGTCCGACCCGGTGATGCAGCGGAGGTGATCCGGCGGCGCGCCGGGGCCGACCGCGCCGGGGGCCGTGGCGGTGAGCAGCTTGGCGATCCCGAAGTCGAGCAGCTTGGGGATCAGGCGCCCCGCGCGCGCGAGCACCATCACGTTCGATGGCTTGATGTCGCGATGGACGATTCCCTGGTCGTGCGCCGACTGGATCACCTCGCACAGGCGCTCGAACAGCGGCACGAAGCGTTCGAGCGGTAGCGGTCCGGACCGGCGCAGCAACTCGCCGAGCGGCGTGCCCTTGACCAGCTCCATCGCGATCCACATCACGCCGTCGGGCTCGACGCCAAACGCATAGATGTGGGCCGCGTAGGGATGATCGAAGCGCGACGCGAGCTGGGCCTCGCGCGCGAATCGCTCGACGGCCGTGGGTTGCGTCGCCAGCGATCGCCGGATGACCTTGACGACCGCCGAGCGACCCAGGCCGCGTTGCTCGGCGCGGTACACGGTCCCGAAGCCGCCCTGGTCCAGCATCTCGCCGAGCACGAAGTCTCCGAGAACGCGGTCCTGGAGCGTCGAGAGCGCGCCGGTCACGACCTTGCGACCGAGCATGGGGGCGTCGCCGGGCCGATGGGGCGTCACGTCCAGTCGGGCCACAAGGTGATGCTGACGCAGCGAGGCTGTTCGCTGCACGCCCCCTTGCTGGGTTCTCCCGGACCGGTCCCCGGCGCCGCATTACCTCCTTGCACGTCACGCAGACGCCCGTCGGGACCCCCGGTCAGCAAGGTCTTCACGGTCTCGCGGCCCACCACCAGCTTCCGGATCGTTACCTTCTTCAAGATGATCTCCTGGCCAGCGGCCACAGGTGCACCGTCCATGCCACGGCGGCCGGGTACGTGGTGGCAGGCTCGACGACACGAGCCCGTCGAGGTCGCCACTCGTGGGACGCGGCGCCACTACCGCGTCCCTGTAACACCATCACTCGGAGCGTAACACACTCGACGTAACATCGTCGGCGTAACAGCGTTACACAGCAATGTTCCACCGTTACACGCTCACTTTCGAAACGATTTGAGGTCGATCTCGTAGCGCTGGATCCAGCGATGGACCTGCATCCGCGCCTTTCCCATGGCGCGCGCGACGCTGGCGACCCTGCCGCGATGTTCCGCAAGGAGCGCGAGCAGCCGCGCCTTTCGCTCCTCATCTTCCACTTCGCGCTCTCCGCGCAGCGCAGCGCCTGCAGCGCGAGATGCGTTGACGCGAAGCTCCTCCGGGAGGTGCTCGAGATCGACGATCCCCTTGGGATCGACGATGGTGACCGCGAGGCCGAGCGCCTTCTCGAGCTCACGAACGTTGTGCGGGAACGGATAGCCGAACAGCGCGCGCGCCGCCTGGCGCGACAGCTGCACGTCCGGGTCGGCGCCGAGCCGGCTCAGCACGCTCTCGACCACGAGGCCGAGATCCTCGCGGCGCTCGCGCAACGCGGGCAACCGGACCTTGAGGCCACTCAGTCGCGCCATCAGATCTGCGCGGAAGGTCCCGGCGTCCACCATGTGATCGAGCGCCTTGTGGGTGGCCGCCACGACCCGGACGTTGACCTTGATCGGGCGCGTCGCTCCGATCGGCAGCACCTCCTGCTCCTGCAGCACGCGCAGCATCGCGATCTGCGCCATCGCCGGCAGCTCGCCGATCTCGTCGAGGAACAGCGTTCCGCCGTCGGCCGCGCGCACCAGCCCCAGCCGATCGTGGAATGCGCCCGAGAATGCTCCCCGCCGCGCGCCGAACAGCTCGCTCTCGATCAGCGTGGCGGGGATCGCACCGCAGTTGACCGCGATGAGCTCGCCCGAGCGTCCGGACATCCGGTGCACGGCGCGCGCGATCACCTCCTTGCCGGTCCCGGTCTCGCCGAGCACCACCACGGGCACCTGCGAGGCCGCGACGCGCGCGAGCCGCTCGAACTGCGTGGCGAGGCTCGGCAGGAACGTCGCGAGCGGCAGGTCGGCCGGGTTCGTCGACTGCGCGAACAGGCTCGGGGTGGGCGGTGAGCTCCGCGGGACGTTTGCACGGTACACGAAGAACGTGTGGCCGGTCTCGATCACATCGCCATCGTCGAGCGTCGCGCGGTCGCAGCGACGGCCGTTGACCATCGTACCGTTCTTGGACTCGCTGTCCACGAGCTCGAACCCATGAGCGCCGCGGACCAGCCGGGCGTGGACCGTCGACATCCGGTCGTCGGGCACGCTCACCACGAGCTCGTCGTCGCGCCGGACGACGCCCAGCTCGCCGCGCCCGAGCACCCCCCGCGCCACACCCCCGAGCAAGATCCGCGCCGGTGGCTCGAACGGGCAGTCGCAGCGAAACGCGCGGACCAGCGACGGCACCCCGTCTGTCAGGTCACCGACCTCGACATCGTGAACCGAGACCGTGTCGGCACCGCTCGACACCATCCGCTATTCTAACGCAACTCGTCGACCGGCAACTCGTTTCGGGCCTGATCTGTCCGGGGCGCGTCACGAGGGTGAGCTCCCCTACGCTTGCTGGCCATCCGGCTGACCCGATGCCGGCGAGCTCTCGGCGGCGGTCGACGGCCGGCTCCACCCGGGTCCCGCTGGTTCGTCCTGGGTTCTTGTAACGTTTCTGCGGTCGCGCACTGCAGATCAGTCACACGATCCTGAAACCCCGCGGATCTCGTGCTCTGTAACGACGCGTAACAGGGTGTCACAACGAGGGTGCCGCGGCCCGTTCAGCGCACGGTCGGACCGCCGGGACGCAGCACCGCCGAGGCCAGACGCCGTCGCTCTCCGAGGCAGCTCGTGCAGCGCATCACCGGGAACCGGTCCGTCGCGCTGCAGCGCCGCCCCGGCCGCGGCGGCACATTGATTGCTTTGCCGACATACGCCATCGGCCACCAGAAACACGAATACATGAAGGAGTTGCCATGAAGAATCTGCGCCTGATTGCCGGTCTCTTTATCACCACCGCATTCTTCGTCGGATGCGGTGTCTCGTCGGACCCCGGTGAGGAGTCGATCCGGATCGACCATCCAACCGTGACTCACCAGGGAGGCGTGTCCACCATCACCAATGGCGACGTCACGGTGACCACGTCGTCACTGTCGCTGACCGAGCAGAGTGACCTGCTCGACCCCGAGGGCGGCGGCGGCACCGGTGTCTGCTGCACCCGCTGCAACATCTATACGGGCGATTGCGCGGAGTGCCATACCTGCCCCCTGAACGGGACCTGAGTGCGGCGGCCCTGCGTCGGGCCTCGACGCGAGCAGCATCTCGCAGCGCTTCTGCCCCTGCCTGGCGTTCGTCGACGACGATCCGAGCGAGCTCGGCTCGCCGGTGTCGTCGGCGAGATGGACCGGCGGCTAGTTGACGATCGACGACACGCAGCCCGCGCCGGCGCCGGCGACTGTCCCCAGGGCAAAGCCCACAGGGCCACCGGCCGCGCCGGCGAGCGCGCCGGCGAGTCCCCAGATCCCTCCTTGCCTCAGACATTTGTCAGCCTCGGGGTTGTCGTGGATCTGCGACTTCGGTACCTGGCCGGGCTCGTAGGGAAGTCCTCCGTTCACGGCGTCAAGAGAATCGTGGTCGATCGCAGGAAGAGACGAAAATTGCATCTTTGACATGTGCATGGATCCTTTACGGGATGGTGGGAAGGTCACCCGTCGTGCGACGGGAAGCAGCTCGTGATGACGTGATCCCTTGTGCGAGCCGCGCGCCACACGAGGGCGCTACCTCGCGTCCCACCTGGCCTGTGCAGAGGCCACCGCGTCGGCGACGGCCGCCGCGGTCGACCACGGCGGTTGCTACCGCGACGAGACAAGGTCACGCACACGCGCGCGGATCGCGGCTGGAGACTGCGACGGCCAGCCGTGCGTTCCGGGGGAGACGATCAGATTCCGTCGTCGTCGCGTGCGTCGCGCAACTTCGAATCATGGCGCGCTGGCGCCGCGCGGCCCGGGGCCCGGGCTGTCGAGCAGATAGCGAGCGAGCACGACCGGGCCGTCCCAGAGGTGAGCCTCGTCGTGCTGGCGCAGCTGGTCCAGCAGCGCCCGCGTGCGGTCCGCGACCTCGAAGCGCTGCGCGTACTCGGCCACGAGCCACAGGCGCGCCGCGGTCCATGGGACGGGGAGGACCTGGCGGTGCGCAGCGGCTGCGGATTCCGGAGCGCCGGCGGGAGCGGGATCCGCGAGCTCGGCGATGGCGTCGCTCCAGGCGACGAGCAGCCGCCGCGCATCCTCGACCGCACCGTGCTCGGCGTCGTGGGCGAGCAGGGCGCCGAGCGCGGCGCGCAGCGGATCATCCACGATGGTCGTGAGCATCATCTCCGAGCTGTCGTCGCGCGCGCGCAGCTGCTGCAGCTCGTCTGCCGCCGCGGCATGGAGCGCGGCCCGCAGCTCGGGCGAGCTGTCGATCCATTCCGGGTGGGCGGCGATCGCCCTGGCTGACACCGCCCGCACCTGATCCTTGTCGGTCAGGATCACCAGCGCCGGGTGATGTTCGTCGGCGCTGGTGTCGAACTCGAGGATGTCGGCGCCCGCCGCCCGGAGCAGGCGCACCGCCAGCGCGATCCGCGGCGCCGGGGCCACCGGGTCGAGCGCGAGCGCGACCTCGGCTCGACACAGCATCTCGGTGCGCAGCGCGATCCGGCCCCGATCATCGAAGATCGGCGCGGTCAGCGCCTCGAACAGGGCGGCGGCGTCCCGGTCCGGCACCCACACGCCTTGCTCCCCGATCACGTAGCAGCGCGGTGCGGCGTGGCGCAGACGCCCGAGCTCGCCGTCGAGCACGCGCATGCGCTCGCGCGCCGCCGCGACCTGCACCCGTTCCCGCCGTTCCGCGAACAACCCCTCCCACGCATGGATCACCTGGCGCCGCGGAACCGGCTGCACGCCCTCGGCTTCGACATGCGCGGGGTGGCGGTCCAGCGTGGCGAGCGCCGACCAGGCCGCCAGCGCGAGATCGCGCGCGCCGCCGGAGATCCCGCGGGTCAGCGGGACCTCGCCGCGGGCGTCGAGCACGGCCGCGACGAGCGCCCGCGCCGCGGCTTCGGCACCGAACCGCCCGGCGTACGTGGCGAGGATCGGCAACCGGCCGATCACGATCTCGAGCGCTGCGGCGCCGGCGGGGCCGGCGAGCCGGCGGCTCGCGTCGTCGATCCACCCGCGGAGCAGGTGGTCCGCGTCTGTCCACGCCGCGCTCGGCTTCGCGGCGGGCCCCCACAGCGGCTGCTCGATCACCTCGCGTCCGGTGTACGACAGCAGCAGCGCCTCGCGATCGTCGCGCGGCCGCGCCGAGCGGCGCACCAGGAACGCGCGGGCCGCCGCGACGTTGAGGTACAGATTGGACCCGGCGAGCTCGGCGAGCGCCAGGTGCTGGAGCGTCGACTTCGGCGGCGCCGGCCCGACCTCGTCGGGCAGGAACCGGTAGGCCGGGATGTGCGCCTCGTCCAGATCGGCGAGCCGGATCAGGAACGCAGCCTTGGCCTCCATCACGTCCGTGGTATCGCCGATCGCGCCGACGCTGCGGATCTGCGCGAGCATCGATCGCGAGAACCCGAGCTCTCGCTGGTCGAAGATCGCCGCCATGCGCTCGACCCACTCCGTACTGCAGCGCGGCTCGTCGATCAGATCGCTCACGTCGGGGAACAGCCGCGGCAGCTTCTCGAGCACGTGCGCCGCCACGACGGTATCTGCGCGCTCGGCGCGCGCGTACTCGCGGCGCATGAGCGCATAGATCTCGTCGGGCACCGGGCGGCCGACCACGGGCGCTGGCCCCGACAGGCACCGCCGGCTCGCCGCGCAGCCTGCCAGCGCCGGCGCCATGCACACCAGCACGGCGAGCCAGCGCGCCATGGTCCGGACCTGATCGGCCGGCCACATGGCTTCGACGGCCGGTCTGATCGCAGCACGCGGATGCACCGTCATCTCGGGCGAGCCTAGCAGACTCGAACCTGCGACTTGCGCTCGATTCAGCGACGTCGCGTACTGCTGGCCGAGCGTCACCGGCCACGATCGGCGCTATCGCCGGCGCCGCCGGCGCACCGTGAGCCAGAGCGCCGCGAGCCACACGCCGGCGCCGGGGGCGCTCGAGCAGCCGCCGGCCTCGACGCTGCCGAGGCTCCGCGGCGGCTGCTCCGCGGTATCGGCGACCCGGGTCAGCCGCACGGCATCGAACACCAGCTGGGCACTGGCCGAGCTCGGCTCGCCGGTGTTGTCGGCGAGGTGGACCCACTGCGCGCCGTGCGCAGCGAAGTCGACGTCGCCGAGCACCTGCCAGCCGTCGACCGCGCTCTGATCGATCACGAAGCGTTGCGATGCGCCGCCGGCCTGGACCAGGTACGCCGCGCGCGTCGAGGTCGCCCACGCGTGCGCGGTGTAGGCCTCGACGCGATAGCGGCCGGGCTCGGCGAAGAACAGGTTCCACTGCGCGAAGTTCGCTTCCTTGGCGCTCGCGGTGGCGTGGGTCCAGATCAGGTCGCCCTGGTCGCCGCCGGCGACGTGGCGCAGGTACGCGTCGGGCCCGCCGGCGACGAAGCACGCATCGCCGTCGTCGATCGTGCCGCCGCCGGCCGCGATCGTGCCGCACGGCGGGCAGTCGGCCGGGCAGCTGTCGGTGGTCTCGTCGGCGCTGCACCGGCCGTCGCCGCAGCCGCCGCCGAGCGTGTAGCTGCGCAGCTGGTCGAGCGTGCCGTTGAACCAGTCGCGATCGAGGGTGGCGCCGGGGATGCCGGCGACCGAGCCGGTCGCGGTGTGCTGCCAGAACAGCCAGCGCGTCCACGGCAGCGGGATGTTCGGACACGGCGCGGTGGTGTACTGCGCGACCCACAGCGGCGACGTCGTGAAGTCCGCCGCGCCGGTGAGGTCGGGCCACGAGTACAGGCCGGCATAGACGATCGGCGGCCGGCCGATCGCGGCGGTCACGTGGTCGACCCAGGCGCGCACGCTCGCGGCGACCTCGGCGATCGATAGCCCGCCCGAGACCTCGACGTCGATCACCGGCGGCAGGTCGCCGGGCTCGGGCGCGCCGGCGGCCGCGAGCAGCAGATCGGCCTGCGCGATCGGATCCTCGGCCGGCTCGAAGAACTGGTACGCGCCGCGGATCACGCCCGCGGCCTTCGCGCCGGCCCAGTACTCCGCGAACTTCGGGTCGGCGAACTGCAGGCCATCGCTGACGCGCACGAACGCGAAGTCGATCCCGGCGTCGTGCGCGGCGGCCCAGTCGATGCTGGCCTCGTAGTACGAGACGTCCATGCCGTCGACGGTGGGACCATCGCCGCACACCGTGGCGGCCTGCTCGACGGAGCCGAGCTCGCCCGGCTCGGCGCAGCCGATCAGCGCCGCGCACAGCGCGCATCGCACGAGCCATGGACACCCCATCGACGGCCGCACGATACACGAGTCGCGCGTGCGCAGCAGCGATCTGCGCGACCAAGTGCGCGACGTCACTTCGCGCGGCGCAGCTCGGGCGAAGCCTGCGCGACTGCTGGGCCGGATGGACTACTGCTGGACGCAGAAGATCGGCAGCACTGCATCGCCGATCGGCGTGCAGATTCCCGCCGTCCATTCCACGTTGACCTTGCCATCGTTGCCCGCGGTGCTGGTGCCCTCGATCGTCCAGCCCGTGCAGTCGGCGACACCGGCCCGGCGGTTGCCCGCGCCATCGACGTTGCTCCACACCTCTCCGCCCTCGCAGACGAAGTTGCACGTCGGCTGGGACGCGTCGCACAGCACGCCGCCGAGCTGTACGCCGGTCTCGGTGCGATCGATGCTGTTCGCGAGGGTGCCGTCGGTGAGATCGCTCCAGCCCTGCGCGATCGCGGCGCCGGTCACGAGCTGATAGACCCCGAGGTGGTGCGTCATGCGTGTGGCGGGCGAGCCGCTGTCATCGGCGAGCCAGGCCATGTACGTACCGGGGAGGCCGGCGGCCGTCGCGCGCGCCTGGCAGATCGCGTCGCCGCCCGTGGCTCCGCCGAGCGCGCAGCGGTGCAGCGAGCTGGTCACGAAGATGAGGTGCGGCCCGAGGTCCGCGTCGCTCGGCGGGGGCGTGTGCACATCGAAGTCGAGCCGGCCGCACCCGCCCGCGAGCGCGAGCCACCCGAGCTGGGACAGCCACCGCGCGTGCGACACGGTTCGCGGGATCGCGGTCATCGGTGGACCTACTTTCCCCCGTCCTGGCGAAGGGTTTCCATACCACCCCGTGGAAACCGTGCGCCGCCGCCCGACCGGGACGCAGCGCACGCGAGCGCTACCTCGACCCGGAGCCGCTGATCGCGATCTGGCCGCTGTGGATCGTCGAAGACGGCAAGGGACACGTGTCGACCGCGGCTCCGCCGGGCCTTCCCGTCCGCGTGCCTCCGAAGCCTCGTACGCCGCCACCCGTGCAATCCGATCAAGCCGCGCAGAATGACAACCAGCCCGCCACCCCGGCCGCGGCCGAGCCCGCACCGGCGACCACGGCGAACTGATCTCGCACGAGCTCACGCGGCGGCCGGCACCTCACCGCCGGCCTGGGGCGATGACGCGGCGACCGTCGGCCGAGATCACGCTAGTCCGGCCATGGCTGTGGATTGCAGTTCTGTAGCGATACGCGGAAGCTGGTCATGCCGTCCTCGGTCTCGATCATCGCGCCGTCCTCGGGCGGCAGCAGCTGGATGGTGTGCGACTCGCCGGGCTGGAGCGGCGTCTCGCGCCAGCTGTCGGTGCCGCGCTGCCATTCGATGATCAGCACCGTGCCGGCGAGCGCGGTGACTTCGCAGCCGTCTGCCCACGCGGCCATGTAGGGATACAGCGGTGTGCCGTCGCCGGCGAACACCGAGCGCGACTGGTCGCCGGCGCGCGCGTTGCTCTGGTAGGCGGCCCAGTCCGGCCAGCCGATCACCGCGCCCGTCCATGGATCGCCGGTGCACTCGGGGATGTTGCAGCGCCAGAACGCTGCGATCGCGTCGATGCCAGGAGGAGGCGGCGGCGTGGTCCGGGTGTGATAGCTGAAATCGGCGTCGGACTGCACGCTGAGCACCTCGTCCCCGCCGAGTCCGGTGACCGCGTAGCTCTCGCCCGCGGCCAGCGTGGCGATCATGCGATGCGCGCTGTCGGCCGGCGCGCCGGCGTAGAGGCTCGCGCTGCCCGCGTCGATCGCGATGGTGACGCCGTTGGCCTGCGCGGCGGGGAGGTACGGCGCCGGCGATGCGGTGTAGCCGAGTCGGGTCGCGACCGGGCCGGCCCGATCGGGCCAGGCGATCGCCGGGTTGGCGAGCGAGTCGCCCCACGGGCACGGGCTCGCGGTGCAGGTCCAGGTCACGAGCTCCGAGGCGCCGGCGAGGTCGTCGAGATCGCTGCGCGCCTCGGCGGTGGATGGCGGGTCGGCCGCCGCGAGACAGCCGGCGTGGGCCGCCGCGCAGATCATCCAGACCGCGCGCCGGCGATCGCCGCGCAGCGTCAAGCCAGACGGGCGAGCGACGGCATGCCGAGGGGCTGACAGCATGGATCGTGGCTGATCAAGATCGCGACCAGCTGCGGGCAGCCACCGCGGCGCGCATGTGTCGAGATTCCCGCAACGACCAGTGCGCCGGCGCCTCGCCGCGCGACCGGGCACGCCGGCGACGAACCGCGGGCGCTGCTGGCCGAGGTGCTCGCGATGCCGGTCCCCCTGGTACGGACCGCCGACCCGGCGGGATCCCCGTCGGGCGAGATCATGCGGCATCGGAACCGGCTGTTCACTCCGCAAGCTGACGAGATCAGGCGGGTTTGATGCGTGTAGTCGCCCTGTCGTCGGCGGCTCTGCGTGCGGTGGCTACCGTGAGCCAACGATGCGCTACCTCCCCGATCTGGCCGCCCTGGCGAACCTCACCCCACGCCCCGTTGCTTCGCTTGCACGCGCACAGCGTCGCCGGGTGCTCCGCGTATTCATGGTCGTGGCAGCCCTCGCGGCGCTGGGGGGCTGCGGGGTCATGATCCGGCGGTTTCCTGACGACGTCCAGGCAGCCTTCGCGCACGGCGACATGCGCCGGCTCGAGACCGAGCGATTCATCATCTATTACCCGGCGCACCGCCGCGCCGAGATCGATCGCTTCGTGGTCCGCGCCGAGCGCTGCGCCAACGTGCTGCGCGATGCCGCGCTCGTCAAGTCGGGGATGTGGAAGGACAAGATGGTGATCACGATGCCGGACACCAACTACAACGACGCGTTTGTGGCCCGCGGGATCGCGGGCTACGAACCGGTGTCGGTGATCCCGACCGTGACGACCCTGGACTTCACCACCGAGTTCGGCCTCCTGCCCGACCCCGGGATCATCGCCTGCCACGAGCTCGTCCACTACGTCCACGCCTCGCAGGTCACCGGACTCTGGGGCGGGCTCGACCTGGTGTTCGGTGACCTGTTCACGCCGCACTTCTGGGTCGACCCGTGGTTCTTCGAGGGGTGGGCGACCCACTACGAGGCCCAGCTGTCCCCCGGGGTCGGCCGTCCGAAGTGGCCGATCTTCACCGGGATGTTCGCGGCAGCGTACGCCGGCCGGCACATCCACGGCGACGATCTGTCCGAGCTGGGGCGGCTGACGCCGGTCGGCGTCGGCAATCACTACCTGGTCGGCACGATGTTCCTTCGCTACCTGACCGAGCGCTACGGCGAGAAGCCGGTCTGGACCGCGATCGCCAGCCAGGCGGGGCAGAGCACCGGCCTGTTCTTCGCCGGCACCTTCAAGGACGGCTTCGGCAAGTCGCTCGGCGATCTGGTCGACGAGTTCGACCGCTGGCACGCGCAGACCTTCCCCGTGCGGGCCCGGCCCGCCGCGCAGCGGACGATCGCGACGCTCGGCACCGATGCGCGCTACGCGCGCGGCCGCGACGGCACCGAGGCCTGGGTCAGCGAGGACGTCGATCAGCCACCGCGCCTGGTCGTTCGCGACCCCGGCGGCGCCACGCTCGCCGAGATCCCGCTGAACCAGGTCGTGCCACCGCGCCCGCTGGTCAACGCCTGGTCGTTCCTGGTCTCGGGGCTGTCGGTGACCGCCGATGGTCGCGAGGTGTGGCTGACGGTCAACGATCGCGACACCACGGAGAACGTGCCGCGCCTGCTGCGCTGGCGGCGCGGCGACGGCGGGCTGACCGAGCTCACCCACACGCTTGGCCCCGGCGCGGCGATCGACCCGACCGGCGCGACGTACTACTACTGCGCCAGCGATGGCGACCGCTGGAGCCTCGCGGCGTGGGACGTCCGGACCGGCACCCGGCGCGTGCTGATCGATGCGCAGCCCGGGACCTACGTGCTCGGCGCGCAGGTCTCCGCCGACGGCGCACGCCTGGTCGCCAGCGCGTGGGACGGCAGCGCGTTCGTCGCCTGGGTGCTCGACGCGACGACCGGCGCGCGGCTGGCGGAGATCCGCGGCGACGGCACGCCGATCTGGGACGCCAGCTTCACCGACGACGGGCGCGTGATGTACCTCGGCGTCGTCGACGGCCGGTTCCAGCTGGTGGTCGACGGCCAGCCGGTGACCGATGCGCCGTACGCCGTGCTCGCCGCGCGCAGCGCCCGCGGCACGATCCGGTTCTTGAACCGCGACGGCTGGCGGTGGACGATCGACGAGATCGCCGCGCCCGCGGCGGGCGTGCCGGTCGTACTGGCCGCTGACGAGATCGCGCCGGCCGCGCCGCCGGCTGCACCGGCCGCGCCGCCGTCCGCCGCGCCGGTGGTGTCGTCCGACGAGCCGTACAGCCCGTGGGACCACTTCCTGTTTCCCCAGCTGCGCTCGCCGATGGTCGTCGGGGGGGCGTCGGGCCAGCCGCCCCGGTACGGCGCCGTGATCGGCGGCGGCGACCGGCTCGGTCTGCAGCGCTGGAGCATCGCCGGCCACGTCCAGCCGCCGACGACGCCGGACGGGCCGCTGCACTGGGGCGGCGAGCTCGGCTACCTCGACGCGATGGCGGCGCCGTGGATGATCGTGGCGAGCGCCGGCTTCGACGACTGGGCCAATCCGATCCAGCAGGAAGCCAGCCAGGTCACGCGCGACGAGGAGCGCCGTACCCGCGATGCCGCCCTGGCGCTGTCGCGGACCTGGCGCGACACGCTCACCACCACGCTGGCCGGGGTCTACACCGAGGACGTCGACCGGCCGCCCGGCCAGCCGAGCATCGACCGCAAGCTGGGCGGCCCCGCGCTATCGCTGGCCTGGATGTCCGGCGAGCGGACGTCGTACGCCGGCCTGCGCCGGGCACTGGGGGGCACGGCGTCTGCCGCCTACTACCCGCACGCGCTGTCGACGTTCACCGGAGACATCTACGACGTCGGCGCCGGCGTGGCCGGCGTCCTGCCGCTGCCCGGGACCACGCGGCACACGCTGACCCTGCAGCTGCGCGGCCGCGCGCTGCTCGCCGCCGACGACACCAACCTCCTGCAGCTCGGTGGGCTCGCCGAGGCACCCGAGCTGGTGACCGCGAGCTCGGTCGCGACCCCGGCGCCGGCGTTCGACGACATGCGGTTCCCGCCCAACCTGCGGTTCCGCGAGTACCTGCGGGGCTACGAGGACTACGCGATCACCACCGACCGCGCGGCCGTCGGGTCGCTGACGTGGCGGTACCCGCTGATCATCGATCGCGGGGTCGCGGCGACCCTGTGGTGGCTGCCGTCGTCGTTCCTGAGCCAGGTCGACCTCGAGCTGTTCGCGACCGGCGCGATCGATCGCCGCCGCGACCTCCACGCCGCAGCCGGCGGCGCGCTGACGCTGCACATGACGCTGCTGCGCTGGCCGGTCCAGCTCGGCTACCAGGTCGCTCGCCGCGTCCGCGACGACGACGCGCTGACCCAGCTGGTGGTGTTCGGGATCTCGCTGTGAGCTGGACGGCGGAGCGCCCAGGAAAACCAAGCGCCGGTTCGCCGTGGTGGGCGGCGATCACGTAAACTTGCGGGGGTGAACGGCCCGCGGTTCCGATGCAGCGTGATCTCGCCCGACGGGGTATCCCGCCGGGTCGGCGGTCAGGGCCTGCTGATCGGCCGCGATCCGGCGTGCGACATCCTCGTGGCCGATCCGTCGGTCAGCCGGCGCCATGCGTTGATCCGGGCGTCGTTCGATGGCGTCGAGCTCGTGCCGCTGGGCCGGCTTCCCGTCGGGCACAACGGCCGCCCGTGCGAGCGGGCGCAGCGGCTCGCCGACGGCGATCGGATCGAGGTCGCCGGGCTCGCGTTCACCGCCAGGGTCGAGTTGCCGCGGCCGGCGGGCGCGCACACCGGCTACCGCCTGGTCCGCGGCCGCAGCAGCTTCGCGCTGTCGCACACCCCGTTCGTCGCCGGTGGCGGCGACACCGACGATCTGATCCTGGAGCGCTGGCCGAGCGGTGCGCTGCGGTTCCACCTCGCGCAGGGCGAGCTGTTCGTCGAGGTCACGACCGGCACCGCGACGCGCAACGGCGATCCGCTCGAGGCCGACAGCCTCGTCGCGCTCGGCGTCGGCGACGTGCTCGGATATCTCGACGACCGCTTCGAGATCGCCGGCGGCGAGCGCGCCCACACGACGGTCACCGGCGATCTCGAGGCGCTGCCGTCGCGCATCGTCGTCGAGATGCTGCCGCGCGGTGGGCGCGTCGCGTTCTCGCTGCCGGGCGGGGAGCGAACCGTGTACCTCGCCGACCGCCGGCTCGATCTGATCGCGGCGCTGCTGCAGCCGCCGCACGGCTACGCGCCCGGCGACTTCATCCCCGACGAGGTACTGCGCCCGATCGTGTGGCCGCGCAACCTCAACGTCATGCGCTCGGAGATCAACGTCCACATCACGCGCTGCCGCAAGGACCTGCTGGCCGCCGGCCTCGCCGGACCGCGCCTGATCCAGCGCTCGCCGGGCGGTGGCGCGACGCGGCTCGCGCTCGCACCCGGTTGTACCGTCGAGTTCGTGTGATGGCGTTCCGCAAGCTGACGCACGAGGAGTCGCTCGGCCGCTACCGCCTGGTCGCGCAGCTCGGCCACGGCGGGATGGCCGACGTGTTCGTCGCGCGCAGGGCCGGCGCGGATGGCGCCGAGCAGCTCGTCGCGGTCAAGCGCATGCTGCCGAGCCTGGCCGCCGATCGCGCGTCGGTGGCGATGTTCCTCCACGAGGGCCGCGTCGCCGCGCAGCTCGCGCACCCGAACATCTGCCGGGTCCTCGAGCTCGGCGAGGTCGACGGCACGCCGTTCCTCGCGATGGAGCTGCTGTTCGGCCTGCCGTGGTCGGAGATCGTGCCGGCGGTTCCGGATCGCCCGGCGGAGACCCTGGTGCGCTTCGTCGCCGGCGCGGCCGTGCAGGCGTGCGAGGGCCTGCATCATGCACACGTCGCGACCGGCGCCGATCAGCGGCCCCGCTCGGTCGTTCATCGCGACGTCTCGCCGAGCAACCTGTTCATCACGAGCGAGGGTTGCGTCAAGCTGCTCGACTTCGGCGTGTCGAAGGTGGTGACCGTGGCGACCGTGACCGGCGGCGCGCGCAAGGGCAAGCTGCCGTACATGGCGCCCGAGCAGCTGCAGGGCATGCCGGTCGACATCCGCGCCGACATCTTCTCGCTCGGCGTGGTGACCTGGGAGGCGCTCGCCGGCCGTGCCCTGTTCGATCGCCGATCGGACCGCGAGATCATGCAGGCGGTCGCGCACGCCGACATCCCGGCGCTGCCCGGCGAACGCCCGGTGAGCGAGCGCCTCGATGCGGTGCTGCGCCGCGCGCTGGCACGCGATCGCACGCAGCGCCATGGCTCGGCGCACGAGCTCGCCGGCGATCTGCGCCGCGCGATCGCCGCCTGCGGGGAGCCCATGGCGCCGAGCGAGATCGCGGCCCAGCTCGCGACCTGGCTCGGGCCGAGCCTCGCGCGCCGCGCCCGCGATCTCGCAGAGCTCGGCGGCGAGGTGAGCGCGCTGGACGCGGCAACCGGCGAGTCGACGGTGCGTCACGAGCCCGCGCCGGTGGCCGGGGCTCGCCTGCGCGAGCGATCGGTCGTCATCGGTGGGGCTGCCACCATGGACGGCGTGGCGCCCACGTTGCCGGCGGGTGGGCCGGCGGGTGGACCGGCGGGTGGGCCGGCAGTCCAGCCGACCGACGCGCCAGGCCCGGCGCTGAACCTCGAAGACGCGCCGCGCGATCGCCGGCATCGAGGGGCGATGCCGAGCTCGGGCGAACTCATCGGCAAGTACCGACTCGGGAAGAAACTCGGGGAAGGTGCATTCGGCCGCGTGTTCATCGCGCGCGATACCGGACTCGATCGCGACGTCGCGCTGAAGTTTCTGCGCGCACATCATGTCTCGAACCCGCAGGTCGTGGAGCGCTTCCTCCAGGAGGCGCGCTCCGCCGCGAAGCTGTCCCATCCCGGGATCGTGACCGTGTACGAGCTCGGCACCGGCAGGGACGGCACGGTCTTCATCGCGATGGAGCTGTTGCGCGGAGAGAGCCTCAACGACCGGCTCCGTCGCATGGGGAGGCTGCCACCCGATGCGGCCCTGGAGATCTGCCGCCAGATCGCCTCCGTCCTGGAGGCTGCGCACCAGGCCGGGATCGTTCATCGCGATCTCAAACCCGATAACATCTTCCTCGCCGTCGACTCCACGATGCCCGGCGGCGAGCGTGTGAAGGTGCTCGATTTCGGGATCGCCAAGCTCGCAGCTCGGCAGACCACGGCGATCCAGACCGGCTCGCTGGTGCTCGGAACGCCGCGCTACATGTCTCCCGAGCAGTGCAGCTCATCGGCCAATGTCGATCACCGGAGTGACATCTACGCGCTGGGTTGCATCCTGTACGAGCTGGTGTGCGGTCGGGCGCTGTTCAACGGCGGCGTCGGCGAGATCATCGCCATGCACCAGCTCATCGCGCCCCCGGCCGCGCGCGATAGCGTCCCCGACCTCTCGCCCGCGCTCGATCGGCTGATCTCGTGGATGCTCGCCAAGGATCCGGGCGAGCGGCCGCAGACCATGGAGCGCGTGGAGGGGGAGATCACCAGCGGCCTGGCCGGCGTGCCCACCATGGCCGCCGTCCCGGTCGGACTTCGGCGGGCCGATACCGCGGGGCCCGTCGCCGTCACGCCCGCCGCCGAGCCGGCGCAGAACCGGACCACGCTGAGCGGCAGCACGAACTCGGTGGCCGCACCTGCCTCCCGCAGGCGCGTGGGCGTCGTGCTCACGACCGCCGCCGTGCTCGCCGGTGTTGTCGTCGGGGTCATCGTCACCCGGACACCGGATCGCTCCGCGGCTACGCCGCCGGCGGATCCCCCGCCTGGCGCGGCGCCGTCGACCCTGCCTCCCCCTCCGGTCGCCACCGGCAGCCCTCCGGTTGCCGCGTCGGCCTCCCCGGCCGCGGAGCCCCGAGCCGCGGATCCGGTACCGGCTGATGCCGGCGCTGCGAGCGCCGGGGGCGCCGAGCCACCAGCGCCGGCTCGCCGCCTCACACCGGACAGCATCGTCGCCACGGTGCGAGGCGAGTACGCGGCCGAGCTCCAGCGTTGCTTCGAGCGCCATGCGAAGCCGAGCCGCGGCGCCTCGCGCAAGCTCGTCGTGACCCTGCATGTGGCCGCGACCGGCCGGGTCGTGGACTACCAGACCGATCCGCCGATGCCGGGATGCGAGGTGCTCGCGAACATGCGGTTCGCCGCCGATGGCGATGTGGATGATCCGTCGCGTCGGGTCACCGCCGAGGTCGCCTTCGACTATCCATCGCTCCCCGCGCGAACCGGAGCGGGCGCCCCGGCGCGCGCGGCCCACAGCTGCCCGCCGGGGACGGTCTGGAAGCCGTCCGAATCGGCGTGCGGGGGGCCGCCGGACAAGAAACCGTGTCCCCCCATCAAGGATCGCGTGATCGATCCGTTCGACGAGGACCCGTGTCGCCAGTGAATCCAGGGTCCGCCAGGTGCGCGGCGCTGCGATCCGTCGCGCTCGCGGCGCTGTGCGTGCTGCTGTGGGCGCCGCCGGTCCGCGCGGAGCCAGCGGCCGGGCGCCAGAGTGCCTCCGATCGCGCCAGGACCACCGAGGCGCGCCGGCACTTCCAGCAGGGCCGCCAGCTGCTCGATGCCGGCTCGTACGCGGAGGCGATCGCGGAGTTCGAGACCGCGCTCTCGCTCAAGCCGTCTCCCGAGCTCCTGTTCAACATCGCGCAGGCCTACCGGCTCAAGGGCGATGCCAAGCAAGCACTCGAGACCTACAAGCGCTTCATCGAGCTCAGCCCCAGGGGGCCGATCGCCGACGAGGCCCGCGGTCACATCGACGCGCTGACCAGGCAGATCGAGGACGACGAGCGGGCAGCGCAGGCGCGCGAGGTCGCGCAACAGCGCGAAGCGGCCGAGCGACGGCGCCAGGACGCCGAGCGACAGCGCCAGGATGCCGAGCGACAGCGCGAAGATGCCGAGCGGCTGCGCCACGAGACCGCGCGCGACGCACAGGCGCATCGCCAGCGGAACGGTGTGATCGCGATCGGTGTGGGCGTTGTGCTGGTCCTGGGCGGCGCCATCTTCGGCGCCGAGGCCGGCAGCAGCCTGGCAACTGGCACCGACAACACAGCGGATCGGATCGGGGAGATCACCGTCCTCACCGGTGTCGTGCTGATCCCGTACGGGATCGTCAAGATCATCGTCAATCCTGATCTCGGGCCCTACAAACCCACGCCCGCGACCACGCCCAGGATCTCGAAGGGCGTCGCCTTCACGTTCTCGTTCTGACTCGCGCTTCGCCCACCCGGCCGTCGTCGGCGTCCAGGCACGATCTCACGTGATCGCGCGGGCTTGCGTCGCTGTAGTCGCGGTGTCGTCGGCAGCTCGCGGGGCGCTGACTACCGTGAGGTCAACAGTGCGCAACAGGAGAGAAACGGTGAACATCACAGATCGGAGAAACATCGTGAGTGAGATGGCAAGGGCGTCATTGCTGGCTTGCTTGTTGGCAGTCCCGCTGGTCGGATGCAGTGACGCCGGGAGTCCCTGGCCGAAGCTCGCCGCGATCCCGCTGACCAACCCCGAGGGGTTCTTCTGGGGGGCAAACCTTTCGGTCGGCAGCCAGTCGTTCTTCGTGCAGGCAGACACCGGCTCTGCGACCACGGCGGTCGCCGGGACGAGCTGTACGACGTGCGCGAGCGTCGGCGTATCGCCGCTCTACATGCCGGGCGCAACCGCGAAGGACGACCACCGGACCGCGGGCGTCCAGTACGTGGATATGAGTGGCTGGTCCGGCGAGATCTATACCGACCGGATCAGCCTCGGCCACGGGACGCCGAGCCTGTCGCTTCCGATCGGTGACATCAGCGACAACCTGATGGAGTTCTTCCAGGACAACGCGTACCAGGGCATCCTCGGTCTCGCTGCGCCGGAGGCCGGAGCGCCGGATACCGGTGGGTACTTCGACGTCGCGGAGCAGAGCGGGGCGGTGCCCATCATGGCGTTCGAGCTGTGCCCCGCCGACGGCACGATGTGGATCGGCGGGTTCGACGCGACCCGCGCCGCGGCGGCGCCTGGATACACGCCGCTGCTCCCGATCAGCGACAAGCAGCGGTTCTATGCGGTCGACGTCCACTCGATGTCGATCGGCTCGACCCGCGTCGCGACCGCAGCGGACTTCCAGTCGAGCGCCGGGCCGCCGATCGTCGATACCGGCACGACGCTGTTGATCGCGCCGGACGCCGTGGTCGCGAGCGCGCTCACCGCGGTCAATGCCTCGCCGGGCTTCAAGGCGCTGTTTGGCAACACAGCGACGCTGGGAACGATCGATTCGGACGACAACCATGGTTGTGTCACCCAGGCCGGCGTCCCGGCTGCGATGATCGACGCCATGCTCCCCGCGCTGACGCTGACGTTCCCCAGCAAGCAGGCCGGCGCTCCCGATCTCTCGTTCACGGTCAAGCCGACGGTCTCGTACATGCTCGACGCCGGCAGCGGCACCTGGTGCTTCGGCATCGAGAACAGCGCGGACGGCACGACGATCCTCGGGGATGCGATCCTGCAGGCGTTCGTGACCATCATCGACCTGCAGGACCAGCAGGTCGGTTGGGCGCCCGACCTGGGTTGCACGCTCGACCCGCAGGGCCGCGCGATCGAGCGCGCCCGGTTCCACCCGCGCCCGTTGCGTCCGCGCCCGCAGCGCCCGCGCTAGCCGCTCGGTTTCGCGAGCTCGGCGTCGAAGAACGACGTCCACACCTCGAACAGATGCTCGACGTGGGCCGGCTCCTGCGGGCCGTGCGGCTCGCGCGGGAACGTCCAGAACGTCACCGGCACGCCCTTGTCGACGAGCGCGCGATAGAGGATCTGGCTGTTGGCGAATGGAACGCGGGTGTCGTTCTCCCCGTGGAAGATCAACACCGGTGACTTCGCGTGCCCGAGCGAGCGCGCCGGATTCGAGCGCTCGAACGTGTCGGTCGACCACGGCCGGCCCTTGTACTCCCAGTCGGCCGCGGCCGCGTGGTTGATGTCGCTGGTCGCGTACTGGACGATCGTATCGACGACCCCCGCGCCGATCATGAACGCGCGATAGCGACTGGTGTGGCCGAGCATCCACGTGCTGATGTAGCCGCCCCACGACCAGCCGGCGAAGAACAGCCGGTGCGCGTCGGCCTTGCCGCTCGCGATCAGCGCGTCGACGCCGGACTCGATGTCGATCTGCTCGATCTCACCGAACCGGCCACGGTTCGCCTCGTAGAATGCGCGGCCGTAGCCGGTGCTGCCGCGATAGTTCGGCTCGAACACCGAATAGCCGCGCGCGGCGAACAGCTGCGCCCAGGCGTCGAAGCCCTCGAGGGACGACGCGTCCGGGCCGCCGTGCGGGATCACGACGAGCGGGGGCGGCGAGCCCGCGGTGGGGTCGCGCGTGACGGTGAGGATGCCCTCGAGCGTCGCTCCGTCCCTGGCCTTCCAGCTCACGATCTCGGTCCTGGCGATCGTCCACCGGGCGACCTCGGGGTTGAGCTCGACGAGCGTCGTCACCGTGCCGCGCTCGGTGTCGATCACCGCCGGCGAGGTCGGTCTGTCGAACGTCGACGCGCCGGCGATCAGGTAGCGGCCGGTGCGGTCGGCGTCGATGCCGCCGAGCACGCGCTTGCCGATCGGGATCTCTCGCGCGCCGTGACCGTCGATCGGCAGGCGAACCAGCTTCGTCGCGGTGCGGGCCGTCACGGCGGCGATCACCGAGCGCGAATCGCCGGCCCACGCGAAGCCGCCGAGCTCGAGATCGAGGCCGGCGGCGAGGTCGACGCGCTCGGCGCTGGCGCCCGACGCGCCGATCGCCTGCACGCGCAGCTCGTCGTACTCGCTGAGCCCGCCGCGTGCGGTGAGCGTGTAGGCGAGCCGCCGCCCATCGGGGGACCACGCGGCGCGGCCGATGATGAACGGCGTCTGGCCGCGGCCCTGGTCGATCTCCTGCACGGTCTCCCCATCGGCGGCATCGACCACGACGAGTCGCTGGAACGCACCGGCCACGACCGGGTCGGCGCTGGCGGCGAGCACGAGCGCGATGCGCTTGCCGTCGGGCGACCACGCGTAGTCGACGACGGTCTCGCTGCCGCGGTTGACGTGGCGCGGCTCTCCGCCCGCGAGCGGAACGACGAACAGATGGGTCTGCTTCCACTCGCGATCGTAGGTGTGCGCGCCGCCGCGCCTCCACTGCGCGGCCTTGTCGTCGTCGCTGGGTGGGCGCGCGGCGGTGAACACGAACGACTTGCCGTCGGGCGTCCAGTCGTAGCGCTGGACCTCGTAGTCGCCGACCGCGACGATCCTGGGCTCGCCGCCGGCGAGCGCGATCACGTGCAGCGCCGGCTTCGCGCCGTGCTTGCGGATGAACGCGAGGGTCTTGCCGTCGGGCGAGAACCTCGGCGAATTCACCGGATCGTCGCCGAACGTCAGCTGGACCGGCGTGCCGCCCGCGCGATCGATGACGTAGAGCTGCTGCTCGACCTTCCAGCCCCCCTTGGTGTCGTCGGGCGTTGGCTTCGCCTTCGGATCGAAGCTCGGCACGCGCACGACGTACGCCACGTGCGAGCCGTCGCGGGAGATCGCCGCGCCGCGTAGCCCGCGCAGCGACGTGATGTCGAGCGGAAGCGGTCGCGTCTGCGTGCGGAGGCCGGTGACCGGCAGCGCCGCGATGGGCGGCCACGGCGCCGGCGTGCCGGCCGGGATGGCGACGGGATCCGTGGCGGCGGTCGGCGCCTGGACCGGCGTCGGAGCGGTTGCCGTGCAGCCGATCAGGAGGACAGCGAGCGCGATCGAGCGATTCACGCGGCCAGTCTAGCGCGTGGCTCGGGCGTCGCAGGGTGTCGCAGTTTGCTCGTCGGCTCGATCTACGGCACGACCAGGTCGCGTGTCCCGAACGAGCCGCCGGCCTTGATGACGTCGAGCTTGTCGATCCAGCTCTTGACCCGATCCGATCGCGCCTTGGCGGCGTCGCGGGTGGCCTTGGGCTGGTTGGCATCGGCCGCGATCTTGTCGAGCGCGTCCTTCAAGTCCCCCGCGGCCTTGCTCAGATCGCCAGACCAGGTCCTGGCATCTCCATCGTTCAGCCGAGCGCCTCCGCGTCTGCCGTCCACTTCGTCCTTCATGACCTTCAGGATCGCTCGCATCTTGTCCTGCAATGCCTTCGATTCCGCGGCGGACAGATCGGCCGATCAACAGCGTTCGGTGTCCCGCCACGTCGAGGTGCGCGGCGCGAAGCGGCCGTCGATCGTCAGAGCGGGGCGTGCCTCGGCGGCGATAGAAATCGAGCGGGGCGCGGTTCATACTGTGCGCCGAGATGGCTCTGCACGACACGGTGAACGCGGTGCGGCGCTGGCGCAGCTGGTTGCCGGCGCGGCGCCGGGCCGGGGCGGTGGGCAATACCGAGGTCGCGAACGCGCGGCGGCTCGCCGACGCCGAACGGATCGGCGGCGGATGTCCGGACGGCTGCGCGTGGCTCGACGACCGCACGGTGGATGACCTCGATCTGCCGCTGGTGTTTCGCGCGATCGATCGCACCGCCACGCCGACCGGCGCGCAGGCGCTGTGGCGCTGGCTGGTGGCGCCGGCGGTTCGACTCGACGTGCTTGCCGCGCGCGAGCGTGGGCTGGCGCGGCTCACAGCGCATCCGGCGCTGTGTGGGCAGCTGCGGGACGCGCTGGCCGGCCACGCCGAGAGCGACGCTCCGCATCTGCCTCGCCTGCTGTGGGAACCGCCGCACGGCCCGCTGCGCATCGGCATGTTCGCCGCGCTGAGCGGGCTGGTGATCGCGCTCGGCGTGCTCTCGGTGTGGTGGCCGCCGCTCGTACTCGCCTGCGCCGCGCTGTTCATCGCCAACGTGCTGATCGACGACTGGGCGAGCATCCGGCTCGCGCCGCAGGCCCACGCCCTGTCGGTGCTCGCCCGGGTGCTGGGGTCGACGCAGCGCGTGGTGGCTGACCGGCTATGGGAGGACGCCGAGATCGCGGCGGACCTGGTGGTGCTGCTGCCGCTGCGCAAGCGGATCGCGTGGCTGACGGTGAAGGACCCGTTCGGGCTCGCCGACCTGGTGCGCGGCGGTCTGCTCGCGCGCCTGCTACTGCTCGGCGGCGCGATGCGGGTGATCGAGCGCGAGCGCGCGCGGTTTCGCCGCGTGGTGCTCTGGCTGGGCGAGATCGATGCCCTGGTGTCGATCGCCAGCCTGCGCACCGAGCGCGCGGACGCGCGGCTGCCAGAGCTCGCGGCCGGGCCGGCGCGGATCTCGGCGCACGGGCTGGTGCACCCCGCGATCACGGAGGCGGTCGGCAACGACATCGTGCTCGACACCGGGCTGATCGTCACCGGCAGCAACATGTCGGGGAAGTCGACGTTCCTGCGCACGCTGGCGATCAACGCGATCTGCGCGCAGTCGATCCACACCACGTTCGGGAGCTGGCACGCGAGCCTGTTCCGGGTGTTCGCGGTGATGCGGAGCAGCGATGCGCTGGCCGACGGGATGAGCAAGTATGCGGTCGAGGTCGCCGCGATCGGCAAGCTGGTCGCAGCGGTCAGCTGTGAGGACCGGCAGCTGCCCGCGCTGCTCGTGGTCGACGAGCCGTTCAGCGGGACCAACCCGGCGCTGCGGGTGCCGATCGTCGTCGAGGTGCTCGATCATCTCGCGCGGCGTGACCTCGCGATCGCCGCGACCCACGATCTCGACGTCGCCGCGCAGGTCGGCCCGCGCTTCGTCCGCGCGTACTTCCGCGAGCCGGACGACAGGACCGGCCAGTTCGACCGCAAGCTGCGTCCGGGTGTGTCCCCGGGGAGCAACGCGCTCGCGCTGCTGATCCGGGCGGGCTATCCACAGGAGATCATCGCCGCGGTCGAACGCCGCGTCACCGAAACCAGCGGTGAGCTCGAGACTCGTATTCCTGTCCCCTGATCGGCAAGCGGCTGCTCGCCGCGCTGTAGCCGGGCATCCGTCTGCGCTGGCTCACGGCACGATCCGGAGAATTTGCTCGGACGTCGAGGGGATTCACGCTATCCTCGGGGACACGAGCCCGAGCCCCGATCGCGAGGCGTCTGCTTCGAGAAAAGGAGTGTTCGCATGGAGCCATCGCTGTCTGCAGCCGCAGGCCTGTTTCGCGCGGCAGATCATTACATGAACCATTCCACGTCCGGGCTGTCTGCAGAGATGCTGACGCGCCGGGTCGGGGCAGCGAACTCGATCCTGTGGATCGTGGGCCACGCCACGGTGGGACGGCTGCGGTTGCTCGCGCTCCTCGGTGAGCCGGGCGAGGTTGCCTGGGAGGCGTGGTTCGGCAAGGGCGCTGCCGAGGCGCCGGATCCGGCGCGCCCCGATCTCGAGACCGTGCTCGCCCGCTGGCGCGACGCCGCCGAGCGGCTCGACCACCGGCTCGCGGCGCTCACCGCGGCCGAGCTGGCTGCGGCGCTGCCGTACGATCTGCCGACGGCGGATCCGACGCTGCTCGGCGTCATCACCTACTATGCGTTTCACGAGGCCTATCACATCGGGCAGATCGCCAGCACGCGCAAGGCGCTGGGGCGTCCGCTGCCGAGGCGGACGGTGGATCGCTCGTCGCGGTCGAGCCGCGATCACGCATAGCCTGCGTCGGGGGCTTCACCCCCGTAGTCAGGCCGGTGGTCAGGCGCCGGACGGGAGCTGCGAGAGCGCCGCGTGAAGCTCGTCGCTCACGGTGATCGGGCGCGCGAAGTCGACGACGCCGCGGCCGGGGATGTGCACGGCATCGGGCGGATCGGCCGCCGCACGCATCTCGGCGATCAGGCCCTCGGCGGCACCGGCCAGGCCGTCGCCGAAGCCGAACAGATCGCGACTGGCCACGAGGATCACGAAGCCGCGGGGCCCCGCGGCCTTTCCGGTCTTGGCGCCGACCCAGGCTCCGCCGAGGAGCTCGACCATCATGGCCAGTCCGCTGCCCCGGTGGCCGCCGAACGGCAGCAGCGCACCCTTGCGCGCCTCGTCGGGATCGGTGGTCGGGCGGCCGCGCGCATCGAGCGCGATGCCGTCCGGCAGTGGCTGTCCGGCCTGCTTTGCGTCGCGCAGGGCGGAGGCCGGACCCGCGGTCATGGCGGTGTCGAAGACGATCGGCCCGTTCGTCGCGGGAACGGCCACGCCGAGCGGGTTGGTCCCGAACACCGGGCGGCTGCCGCCGTGCGGCGCCACGATCGAGACCCCGGCGCTCCAGGTCAGCGCGACGAAGCCAGCCGCCGCGGCGCGACGGAGCTGATGGCCGGCGACGAACCACGGCCAGCGGTTGCGCGCGCCGACGATCGCGATCCCGGTCTCGCGCGCCTTGCGCAGGGCGAGGTTCATCGCGAGCGCGGCGACCACCGGCCCCGCCGAGTTGCCGCCTTCGATGAAGGCCTGCACCGGGCCGTCGCGCACGATCCGGGGATCGTGCTGCTTGAGGCGGTGCCACTTCACGACCATGGGCACGAGCTCCAGGCCGTAGCTGGTCTTGCCGCGCCACTCGGCGTCGAGGATCTCGTGGATGCACGGCTCGCGCTCGGCCTGGGTCAGGCCGGCGGCCGTCAGGATCCGAGACAGCAGCGCCTCGGCGTCGGCGTAGTGCAGGTTCATGCCACCGCCCTCCCTCCGGCCTGGCCGGACAGGATGCCGCGGCGTTCGAGGAACCCGACCACATCGGCGAGCGCGCCGGCTCGATCGCGCGCGCTGGTGTCGATGACGAACAGGTCACCGGCGTCTCGGTAGCGGCGGACGATCCGCTCGACGACCGGGTGCGGATAGCGCTCGGCGAGGAAGATCTCCTGCATGACCTCGACCATGCGGGCGAGCTTGCTCAGCCCGCGGGCGTTGCTGCTCCCGGCCTGCTGATCGCGCACGAGCAGGCGGTCCTGGAGGACCTCGGCCGGCGTCAACACGATCACCAGCGCGCGCGGCATCGCCGCGCGCTCGAGATCGTCCGCCAGGCTCGCGACAAAGGCGTCGACGGCGGCGGGCGCGATCCGGCCGAGCCGCGACATCGAGCACGCCGTGATCGCCACGTCGAGCACGCCGTGCCGGCTGGTCACCGGGCGCAGGCCCCGCGCGATGTGATCGCGGACCAGGCGATCCTGATCCGCGGCGCGCGCGCGGAACACGCGGAGCCCTTCCTCGTCGACCATCCGGCCGAGCTGCAGGAGCTTGTAGTCGACCGCCGAGAACCGCTCGACGCGGGCCGCCAGTCCGTCGCGCAGCGTCTTCTTGCCGGTGCCGTGCATTCCGGACAGCGACACGGGATATTCGGTCTCGATGTTCATCGCTCACTCCTTCGCTCACGCGTGGTTGAGGGCGTTGAGGGCTCGGGGCGATCGACCCAGCGCGCCGCACCGAGCGGGACGGTTCCGCAGTCCCGGATCGGCAGCCCATGATCGGCGCGCCGCCGGTTAGGCGGCTGGAACAGGCGCCGGACCGGCTCCGGCAAGCGAGCCAGCCGCCGCCGGTCGGTCACCGGCACCCGCCGGGTCGGCCCCGCCCACGACGGGCGGTACGACACCGTGTACACCGAGCGCGCGGTGGCCGACGTGTTGGCACCGGCGGCGTGGAACATGCGGGGGTTGATCAGCACGGCGCTGCCGCTCGGGCACACGATGGTCTGGGCCTCGGGATGGTCACGCAGCCGCTGATAGGGATGCGCATCGCCGTGCAGACACAGGTGCGAATAGGGCACGACCTGGAACGGCGCGCGATCGGCGGTGAGCTCGTCGAGGTAGTAGAACACGCGCACGGACACCGGCACCGAGGCCAGCGGCCCGAACAGCCGCGAGCCGTAGGGCTGGCAGTCGGTGTGCAGCGGCATGCCGGGATAGCCCGGCGCATACCTCGCGTAGCTCGCCGACATGCAGATCAGCTCCGGGCCGAGCACCCGGCCGAGGAACCGCAGCATGCGCGCCTCGGCGATCAGCGCGACCGCCGTCGGGCACGGGCCGAGGTGGACGTCGCGGTACACGGCCAGCGTGCGATTGCCGCGCGGCGCGATCAGGTCCAGCGCGCCGAGCTCGGCGTGCAGGGCGGCGACGAGCACGGGATCGAGCAGCCGCGGCACCACGACGAAGCCCTCGAGCTCGAGCCGGCGGATGTTCGCGCCGACCTCGACCGAGAGCGGATCCGCGCCGACCGCCGGCGCCGCCGTCACACGAGGCCCTCGGTCTCATCGAGACCGAACATGAGGTTGAGGTTCTGCACCGCCTGGCCCGCGGCGCCCTTGATCAGGTTGTCGAGCGCCACCACCACGGCCGCACGCCGCCCCGGCTCGGCGGTGTCGTAGCCGATGCGACAGACATTCCGGTGCACCACCGATTCGAGGTTGGGAAATGACCCGCGGGGATAGACGTCGATGAACGGGGCGCGCGAATAGGCAGCTTCGTACGCCGCGCGGAGGTCGCCGTCGGATTTCCCCGCCGCGAGGTTGAAGTAGATCGTGGACAGCAGGCCGCGCCGGACCGGCAGCATCTGCGCCAGGAACGTGACCTGGGACTCGGCGAGCCCGGTCCGCTGCAGGATCTCCGCGACGTGACGATGCCCCATGGCGCCGTAGACCGAGAAGTTGTCGCTCACCGCGCAGAAGTGGGTCGCCGCGGTCGCCTTCTTGCCTGCTCCGCTGACGCCGGTCTTGGCGTCGCACACGACGGCCGCGTCACGCGCGATCACGCCGGCCGAGCACAGCGGCGCGAGCGCCAGGCAGATCGCCGACGCGTGACACCCCGGATTGGCCACCAGGCGCGCCGTCTGCATGAGCGGGCGCGCGAGCTCGGACAGGCCGTAGACCGCGGTGCCGAGCAGCTCGGGGTGGGGATGTTCCGCGCCGTAGGCCGCCAGGAACGCCGCCGGATCGGCCAGCCGGAACGCGCCGCTGAGATCGATGACGCGCACGCCGCGCGCGAGGAACCGGGGCGCCAGCTCGAGCGACGACTCGACCGGCGTCGCCAGGATGACCGCGCCGAGCCCGGCGTCCTCGGCCTGGACCAGCGACAGCGTGGGCAGCTCCGCGCCGCCGGTGTCGGTCTGGCGCAGCGCACGCCGGGCGTCGGTGAGCGCCTTGCGATCGAAGTCTCCGGCCGGCGCTCCGCCTCGCTCGGGCCGCGACGGCGCAAGCGCGATCGCCATCGCCGACACCCGGCGATGACGCCGCAGCAGGGCCACCAGCTCCTCGCCGGTATATCCGGTGTGACCGACCACACCCACGCGGATCGCTTCGGTCATGTGATCGCTCCCTCTCCGGGCGGCCCGGGCGGCCCGGGTGGAGTGACGCAGAAGAATCCGGGGATCGCCAGCCGCGCGCCGCCGTCGACCGCGACCTCTGGAACGAAGTGCTGGTGAATGCGGTCGACATCGAGCAGCGCGAGCCGGTTGACCCGAGGCTCGATCGAGGCCTGCGTCGTGCCGTCGGGGCGGAGCAGGACGAGATGTCCGCCCTCGCGCAGCGCCGGATCCTGGGAGCAGAACAGCACGAACGCGATCCTGCGCCGCTTGCCGAACTTGACGAGCCGGTCCGAGTGAGGGTCGACGTAGTGCCCGTGCCGGAACCGGGTGACCGCGCGGACCTGGCACTCGTCGACCGGGATCGCCGTGACGCGCGCGATCCACGCGAGCGTGCGCGGCGAGCGCAGCTCGGCCAGGACCCGCGCGATCGTGCTCGATGGATCCTCCGGCGGCTCCCACAGATCGTGGAGCGCGGTGAGCAGGCCCGCGCGCTGCGCCACCGCGAGCTGCTCCCGGAGCACCGCCAGCCGGGCCTCCGGCAGCGGCTGGTCGAACACGATGCGGCGAGGATGCACGCCGGAGCGAGCGACCAGCTTGAACGCCGCGGCCGCCGCCGCGATCTCGCGGCCGATCGCCTCGGCGTCTGCCGGGTTCAGCGCGTGATCGATCACGGCGAACCCGTGCTCGCGAAACGCCAGCTCGAGCTCGCTCGATCGGATCGCCGGATTCCACATGGGACGCGGCCGGCGGGCGACTCAGGCGGTGAAGCTCGCCGGGCTCGCGGGCTTGTGCGGCGAGGCGGGCGGTGGGTCCTTGGGCTTGGCCGGCCCGGGCTTCGCAGGCTCCTCCTCTTCGTCGGCACAGATGATCAGCCCCTGGTGCGCCGCCCCGATCATGGCGTACGGCTCGCCGTAGGTCCGCTGCCAGAGCTCGGCGGTGCGGCGGAACGTGCGCTCCAGCGCCGGCCGCGTCGCCTCGTCGGCGCCGTAGCCCGGAGCGTGGTCGAGGACGTGGCCGAAGAACGCCATGCAGTCGCGGTGATACGCCCGCGGATGCAGCATGTGCAGGTGCCACATCTCGTCGATGATCTCGGTGGGCGCGATGGCGTGCTCGGGATACCGCGCCTTGAGCGCCAGGAACCGCTGATAGCGCCCGGCGAGCGCATGGATCTCGACCGCGCTCAGCCCGGCCAGGATGCCACGACTCGTGCGGGCCGCCGCGACGTAGTCGAAGCTGAGCTCGGGCATTCTCATGATCTGGTCCATGATGATTCTCCTCGTGGGTTCGTGCGATTCTCGCGCAGCCACCAGCTCAGCCCAGATGACCGATCTCGGGCAGCTTGCCCTGCATCCGGGCCAGATAGCTCATCTGGCCGATGTGGTATGCCTCCTGGTGCGCGATGAAGGCGATGGTGCCGAGCAGGGTCTCGTCGTCGGTCGGGAACACCCCCTTGCCTCGCCCCGGACCATCGAGCTGCTCCACGCTCAGGTGCTGGAACGCCTCGTGGAGCCGGTGCGTGATCGCCGCCCACGCCGTGTCGACCTCGGCTTTCGCCGGCAGCTTGTCGGTGGGTTTGGCGAACACGCTCGCGCTGTCCGCGAACGGAATCTTCTCATCGTGATGACCGCCCTTGATCGCGTGGACCAGCTTGTGGCGCTGTACCGACAGATGAGCGTAGAGCCGGAGGATACTGCTCATCTCGTCCGACGGCCGGAAGCTCAGCGCCTTGGCGTCCACATGGGACAGGATCTCTGCGATCATTCGCTCGGACGTCTTGAACAGATGCGACACCGTCAGCAACGCGGATTTCATCGTTACCTCCGTGCTGGGGGGCAGGGCGCCGGGGCATCATCGCCTCCGCGCCAGAGTTGGCCAGGGTTGGCCAGAGTCCGGATGGATGGAACCGCTGCGCGAAGCGCTGGTTCTCGGGGAACCTGCTACCACGTGGTCGAAGCGAGCGGCACGATACCTGACCGAAGCCTCACGTTGACGATCATGCACGAGTGGAATCGTGCGTGAATACATCACTCCCGATCTGCGTCGACATGAATAGACCTGATCCGCCCGGCGTCACTTCGGGATTGTCATCGACGTCATACCGGTCGAGCCGCCCGCCCGCATATTGCCGCGCGGTGAGCGCGCGCTCGCCATCGCTCGACCGCGAGCCGACCGGGAACGCATGCTCCATGCGCTCGGGGATCCACGCCGCCGCGAGGCCGGGCTGCGGCTCGCTTTCTGACGCGCTGGCGGCACCGCCGCGCGGCGGGTCGATGTGCCGAGAACTACTCGCGAAAGCGGCGGCGCGGTGGGGGCTTCCATTTGTTGTCACAACCGCCGGGGGCTGCCCGTTGCGCAGGATGTGAATACCCTCTCCAGCCCGGACATGTCCCCGGCCTCCACGCTCGTCGCCGCCTCCACGACGCTCCCCCTCGAGGGCGTGGCGCTGCGGGTCACTGCCCGGTGCGGGATCGCGCGCGTCGTCCTCGAGCAGCGCTTCGCAAACCACCACGCCGAGCCGCTCTCGGTCACCTACGTGCTCCCGCTGCCCGCCGACGCCGCGGTGTCGGGCTACTCGTTCCACGTCGGCGAGCGCCGGATCCAGGGCGAGATCGATCGGACCCGGGCGGCGCGCGAGCGCTACGAGGACGCGATCGCGCGCGGTCACACCGCGGCGCTGCTCGAGCAGGCGCGCTCGTCGCTGTTCACACAGGAGATCGGCAACGTGCCGCCGGGCGTGCGGGTGGTGTGCGAGATCGTGCTCGACCAGCGGTTGCGCTGGCTCGAGGACGGCTCGTGGGAATGGCGGTTCCCGCTCGCGGCGGCGCCGCGCTACCTCGGCGACCCCGGACGCGTCCGAGACGCCGACGCCCTCGCGCTGGCGGTCGCGGAGGCGACGACGCCGCGCGCGTCGCTGGCGCTGGCGATCGGCGATGCGGTCGCCGCGGGCCGCGCACCGGAGTCGCCGTCGCACCGCCTGCTGTGCGCGCCCGAGGGCGCGGGCCATCGCGCGAGCCTCGCCGACATCGCGGTCGCGCTCGATCGCGACGTCGTGGTCCGCTGGCCGGTCGCGGGGCTCGGGCCCGAGGTCTCCGTCCTCGCCGAGCGCACGCCGCGCGGTGCTCATGCCCTGCTCACCGTCGTGCCGCCGCTGCCCGACGCCAGGCCCGGCGCGGCGCCGCGCGATCTGATCGTGCTGCTCGATACCAGCGGATCGATGGAGGGGACGCCGCTCGAGCAGGCGCGCCGGGTCGCGATGGCGCTGGTCGACGGGCTGGAGGATCGCGACACGTTCGAGCTGATCGAGTTCTCGGCTGCGCCGCGCCGGTTCGCGAGCGCGGCCCGCCCGGCGACGCTCGCGCATCGCGCGAAGGCGCTGGCGTGGCTCGCGGCGCTGCGCGCCGGCGGCGGGACCGAGATGCGCACCGGGATCCTCGAGGCGCTGCACCCGGTTCGCGCCGGCGGCCAGCGCCAGATCGTCGTGATCACCGATGGATTGATCGGCTTCGAGCAGGAGATCGTGCAGGCGGTCCTCGAGCGGCTGCCGCACGGCTCGCGCGTCCACATGGTCGGCGTGGGCTCGTCGGTGAACCGCTCGCTCACCGCGCCTGCCGCGCGGGCGGGGAGGGGAGCAGAGATCGTCATCGGCCTCGGCGAGGACGCCGAGCGCGCGGTGCAGCGGATCCGCGCGCGCACCGAGGCGCCGCTGGTCGTCGACGTCACCATCGCGGGCGACGCGCTGATCGAGGCTGCGCCGGCCCGGCTCCCCGATCTGTTCGGCGGATGTCCGGTCCTGGTGAGCGCGAAGCTCCGTCCCGCGGGCGGCGAGCTCGTCGTGTCCGGCCGCGGCGCGACCGGCACCTGGGAGCAGCGCGTGCGGGTGGCGCCGAGCGACGTCGAGACCAGCGTCGCCGGCACGCTGTTCGGTCGCGAAGCGGTCGAGGATTGCGAGATGCGCCTCGCCGCCGGCGGAAACCGCGCCGACCTCGATCGCGCGGTCGAGCAGCTCGGGCTCGACTACCGGATCGCCACGCGCATGACGTCGTGGATCGCGGTCGACGCCGCGCCCTCGGTCGATCCGGGCTCGCCCGGCCGGCGCGAGGTCGTTCCTCAGATGCTGCCACACGGGATGTCGGTCGACGGCCTCGGGCTGCGCGCGCCCCGGGAGCGGTCTGCCGTGCTGATGGGCGTGTCCGCACCGCCCGGGATCCAGTTGTACTCCCCTGCGCCGGACGGGATCGCAGGCGAGTGGAAGACACGCATCACCAAGATTCAGGCCGTCCATCCGTCGAAGGCTCAGCTCGTCAACCCGGCGATGGGAGCAGGCGAAGCGTGCCTCGTGCTCATCTATCCGCCCGGTCCTGACATGGGGAAGCGGTTTCCGCTGCTGCGCAACGAGATCGTGCTCGGCCGCGGCGCCGATTGCGACATCCAGGTCGACCGCGCTTCGGTGTCGCGCCGCCATGCCCGGGTCTACCGCACCGGCGAGACCTGGTCGGTCGAGGATCTGCAGTCGACCAATGGCTCGTACGTCAACGACGTGCCGGTGACGCGCTCGGTGCTGCGCAACGCCGACTTCCTCAAGATCGGCGCGGCGATCTTCAAGTTCCTGTCGGGGACCGGGGTCGAGGCGAGCTACCACGAAGAGATCTACCGGATGACGATCGTGGATGGGCTGACCGGCGCCTACAACAAGCGCTACTTCCTCGAGTTCCTCGAGCGCGAGATCGCCCGGTGCGCACGCTATCGCCGGCCGCTGTCGCTGCTGATGTTCGACATCGACCACTTCAAGGCGGTCAACGACAAGCACGGCCACCTGACCGGCGACTACGTGCTGCGCGAGATGTCGCGCCGGCTGCTGTCCCGGATCCGCCGCGAGGAGCTGCTCGCGCGCTACGGCGGCGAGGAGTTCGCGGCGGTGTTGCCCGAGACCGACCTCACCGGCGCGCGGGCGTTCGGCGAGCAGGTCCGCCGGATCGTCGGCGATCAGATGTTCGAGTACGAGGGCGAAGCCTTCCCGGTCACGATCTCGGCGGGGGTCGCCACCGTCGAGGGCCAGGACATCGACGTGTCGGCATTCATCAAGCGGGCCGATGATCTGCTGTTCCGGGCCAAGCGCGAGGGCCGCAACCGGGTCCTGGGCTAGCCTCGTGATCGTCTTCGCCCGACCCGGGTTCGTTGTACAGTGAGCGCGGTGGACCTCGACCTTCACCTCGCGTCGATCGCCGCCGGTGATCCGGATGCGTTCGGCGCGTGGATGGCGGAGGCGGAGCGCCCGCTGCGGGCGTCGCTGCGCTCGTTCGCGACCCGGGTGGACGTCGAGGCCGTCGTGCAGGAGGCGCTGCTCCGGGCATGGAACATCGCGCCGCGGGTCGAGCGCGACGGAGCACCGAACGCGCTGCTCCGGGTCACGCTGCGGATCGCGCGCAACCTCGCGATCGACGAGGTCCGGCGCGCGCGCTCGGTCGCGGTCGGCGACGACGACCACGATGCGTCGCTCCGGTTCGCGACCACCGTGGCGATGCCCGATCCGCTGCTCCGCGAGGCGATCCACACCTGCAGCGAGCGGCTGCCGGCCAGGCCCCGGCAAGCGCTGCTCGCGCGGATCGCGAGCGAGGGCGCCGAGCACGACGGCACGATCGCGGCGCGGATCGGCATGCGGCTCAACACGTTTCTGCAGAACTTCACACGCGCGCGCAAGCTGCTCGCAGACTGTCTGCGCGGCCGCGGCATCGATCTGGGGGAGGTGGTATGACACCCGACGAGCGCGAAGAACTGATCGAGGCGGTGACCACCGCACATCGGACGATCGATCCGTTCACGCGCATGGTGCGCGGACATGAGGCGTTTCATGATCTCGACGACGACGGCCGGCGCGTCGCGTACGAGCGAACGCTGGCGACCCGCGCGATCGAACGAGCGCTCGATCCCAAGGGATGGACGACCACCGCACGCGCGGTGATGTCCCGGCTGCGCCCCGCGGCCCGCCGGCCCTGACCGCGCGTCCGTGTTCCCCCGCAGCGGACGCTCCCGGGTCGAGAGCGCGGACCGAGGTCGCCCTCGGTGCTTCTGGGTGTGCTCGATGATCGCAGGCGGACGTTCTCGGAGACCCGGATCCGCACGGCGTGCGCGGATGCCACGAGTGGCATCTGGCGAAGAAGGATCTGGCGACTGTGCCTGTCGTCGTCACCGGCTGCGCGCGGTATCGTTCTGAACCATGAAGATTGTCGTGATCGGCGGCACCGGCCTGATCGGCTCGAGGACCGTCGCCATTCTCCGTCGCGGCGGTCACGAGGTCGTCGCGGCCTCGCCCAGGAGCGGCGTCAACAGCATCACCGGCGAGGGGCTCAAGGACGCCATGGCCGGCGCGCAGGTCGTGATCGACCTCGCCAATTCGCCTTCGTTCGAGGACAAGGCTGTGCTGGAATTCTTCGAGACCTCCGGCCGCAATCTTCTCGCGGCGGAGGCTGCGGCAGGTGTCCGGCACCATATCGCGCTATCCATCGTCGGAATCGACCGGTCGTCCAACGGCTATTTCCGCGCCAAGGTGGCCCAGGAGAACCTGATCAAGAGCTCCGGCATCCCCTACACCATCATCCGCTCGACCCAGTTCCTGGAGTTCCTCGACGGGATCGCCGCTGCAGGTACGGACGGAGACGTGGTTCGAATCTCGCCCGGCCAGTTCCAGCCCATCGCGGCGGACGACGTTGCTGCCATCGTTGCCGAGCTGGCGCTCGCGGCACCGCGAATGGGCATCGTCGAGATCGCCGGCCCGGAGCGGACACCGTTCAGCGAATTCGTCGCCCGGTATCTGAAGGCGGTCGGTGACCCGCGGAAGGTCGTGAGCGACCCCGAGGCCCGATACTTCGGGGGCCGGGTCGAGGAGCGCTCGCTCGTCCCGCTGGGCGACGCGCGACTCGGTCGCATCGGTCTCGACGAATGGCTTCGCCGCAAGCAAGCGGGAGCTTGATCCGCTCCGCTCTCGACGGCTCGCGCTGAGCACGCGCGGGGTAGCCGGTCGGGCGTTCGCGATCCGCGCTGAACCGACCTGGCATACACTCGCGCGGCAGCTTGCCCCCACCAAGGAGGACGCGATGAAGACGTCGGGTTTCGTCCGGATGATCATCTCTGTGGCTCTGGTATTCACTGCGTCCGTGTCCGCGCAGCCGGACGGAAAGCCCAGGCGGTTCCCGCAGCTCACGCTCGAGCAGCTCAACGAGCAACAGCGCCCGCTCGGTGAAGAGATCTTGAAGATCTCGAGCGTCGGCCTGGGGGGCCCGTACAACCCGATGCTGCGCAGCCCGGTGATGGCCGATCGGCTGTTCCGGCTGCTCGATTACCTCCGTTTCAAGACGTCCGTGCCGCGCCGGCTGAACGAGCTCGCGATCCTGATCCAGGCTCGCCTGCTGACCTCACAGGTCGAGTGGTACGCGCACTATCCACTGGCGATCAAGGCCGGGCTTCCGGAGGCCGTGGCGGCCGATCTGAAGCAGGGGAAGCGGCCGACCACGATGAAGCCGGACGAGTCCGTCGTCTACGACTTCTGCATGGAGCTCTCGACCACGCATGCGGTCAGCGACGCCACCTTCAAGAAGGCCAAGGAGATGCTGGGTGAGCAGCAGCTCGTCGACCTCGTCGTGCTGAGCGGCACCTACATCACCGTCGCCATGCTGCTCAGCGCAGCCGAGGAGGGCGTCCCCGCCGGCAAGACGCCGCCGCTGTCACCGCTGCCCGCCCGCTGAGCGAGCCAGCTCCCGGCATTCGTCCGATCCGGTTCAGCGCGGTTTGAGCGTCACCGTGGTCAGGACGTACTGATTACGGGCTGAACGTCAATGACACGGCGTTACAGGCGACCACAATCCGCGCCACGGCCAGGCACCCAGTTCATCGGCTGGGAACAGCGCCTGTCGTCGCTTCCGGTCAGCTCGAACCGGCGTCTCCCGAAGGCGACTGCGTTGCCTCGGCCCGAAGCGGTCGAGATCATCGTCTGCGGTCGGTTCGCTGCCACGCCGCTACTGCGCGGCGACCAGCCACAGCTGGGCGGGCTGCGCGGGGTCGACGGTCCACGTGACGCTGTAGGTGCCGGCCGCGGCGACGCTCTTGACCGCCACCGCGCCCTGGACGTTCTTCTGCGCCAGCAGCTGCTGATCGATCACCGTGAAGCCGTTGTCGGTGGCGACGCTGTTGACCGCGGTGCTGTCGCCCCACCAGAAGCTGATCAGGGTGGCGGGGCCCGTGGTGGTGACGCTCCGGGTGGTGGCTGGCTGGGCCGCGCTCGTGGTGGCGAGCCACTGGACGTCGGTGACCCCGACGCTGGCGGCGATCTCGACGGTGAACATGGTGATCTCGTCGGTGTTGCCGCCGGTGTTCATGCCGTTGAGCGCCTTGACCTGAAACCCGGCGCCGCCCGTGGCCGCGGGTAGCGCGTACACCGCGGTGGCCGAGTCGGTGGACAGCGGGTATTGCTGGGCGGCGCCGCAGCGCGGATAGGAGAGGTTGTTCTTGTTGTCGACCGGCGGAGCGGCGAACAGCGCCTTGTTGCCGCGGCCGATGCCCAGGACGATCGTGCTGCCCGACGACTGGGTGGTCATCGCGGGGGAGAACAGCGGCGCGAGGTTCGTGTCGTCGCCGACGCCGTAGAACGCGAGCGTGTGGGCGCCGAGGCCGGGCGTGCCGGCGGTCTGCCCCGGGGCGGGTGTGCAGCTGCCGGACGTGCCGCCGTCGAGGCCGCCGTCGCCGCTCGTCCCGCCGGGGCCGCCGGGGCCGCCGGGGCCGTCGGGGATCGGCGGGACGGTCATGTCGGGGTGGCTCGGTGCGCTGCATCCGGCGACGAGCGCGCCGGCCACGCACGCCGCGGCGAGGCGGATCGCGCGGGCCAGGCTGGCGTCGGTCGTCTGCACGGAGAATCGACTGTAGCGCAACGAGCAACGAACGCCTGGATCCGCACGCATTTCGAGCCGGCAGAGTTCGGCGGGCGAGGCCGCACCCGGGCGGCGCGGGTCAGGCGCGCTGGACCGGGACGCGGACGGCGAGCAGGGGCCGATACGCGCTCCGGTGCGCCCACGCGAGCGAGAGCTCGAGCGCGACCAGCACGCTCGCCAGCACCAGGCCGGACGGCGCCAGGAGGGCATGGAACGCGAAGATGTTGACGATGACCGGCGCGATCACGACGAGCGCGAGCGGAACGAAGCGGTTGGCGAGCAGCAATGCGCCGGCGGCGACCTCGGTCCCCTTGATCAAGGGAAACATGTAGCCGGACTTGATCAGCGCGACGGCGAACGCCATGGCGCCCTCGCTCGGCGGCTCGGTCGGCTGCGGCAGGAAGTGCAGGAAGCCATCGAGGCCGGAGACGAAGAACGCGAGGCCCAGCAGCACGCGGGCGCCGGTGGCGAGGTGGCGCGTGATCGAGCGGGGGGCGGCGGTGGGGGTCAGGGTAGGGGCAAGGGCCTGGATCGTCATGGCTTTCCTCGTGGTCGAGCGGGTTTGCGGACGGGGCCGGCGACCCGGGGCGGTCGCCGCTTCTGTGGACGCGACGAGCGACCGCGCGTCCGATCGACACGGCCGCGCGATTTTTCCAGCGAGCTCATCACGGGCGCCGTCAACCGGCTCGCCGGCACCCCAGGAATCACCGCTGGAACTCTCAGTCGGTTCCGTTCTCGAGCTGCCACGCTACGCTGCAGGTACGTGACCGACGACCGCCCACCCACCGAGCTGCCGGAGCCTTCCGACGGCCGCGACCTGCCCGCGAACCTCGGCCAGGCCGTCGACGTCCTGCGGGCTCGCGAGGCGTGGCCGGAGCACGACACGAAGGCGCTGGCGATCGCGTGGCAGCAGGTCGCGTCGCATGCGAGCAATGATCCTCGGCTGCTCGAGGACCTCGCGCGCGCGTGCAGCGCCGGCGCGGCGGCGTGGTGGGAGCGCAAGCCGATGCGACACCGGATCGCGCCGGCGACCTGGCGCCTCGAGACGGCGCCCGACGAGCGCGAGCGCTGCATGTTCGTGGGGGACGGCGAGCGCTGCGAGCATCGCCCGGAGTGGCGGATCGGCAGCGTCGCCGAGCTCGACTACGCGTACCTCTGCGGCGCGCACCTCGACCTCGTGCGGCAGCCCGGGCAGCTGGCCGAGGTCATCGAGCAGCCGGGCTGACAGCGC
>DATAPF010000152.1:0-17933 GCA_036265355.1 Kofleriaceae bacterium
AAGTCGCGCATCGCCGCGGGCATGGACCGCCTGCGCTCCGGGCTGCTCAGCGCCGGCGCGGGCGGAGTCCGCGGAACCCCTCGATCGGAGAAGACATGACCGGCGACGTCCGTGAGCTCCTGCCGCTGTACGCGCTCGGCATCCTGGAGGCCGACGAGGCCGGGGCCGTCGAGCGCGCGATCGCGAGCGATGCCCGGCTCGCGGCCGAGCTCGCATCGTACCGGCAGACCATGGACGCGATCGGGTCGTCGATCCAGCCGGTTGCGCCGCCGCCCGAGGTCAAGGTTCGGCTGATGGCGTCGGTCGGTGGCGGCCGGTTCGAGGCGTTCGCGGCGCGGATGGCGCGGATGTACGACGTCTCGGTCGAGCGCGGCCGCGAGCTGCTCGGGCTGATCGAGCGCGCGGCGTCGTGGATCCCACAGGTCGTGCCGGGTCTCGACTTCGTCGACTTCGAGGGTGGGCCGGCCACGGCCGGCGCGGATTGCGGCTTCGTCCGGCTCGCTCCCGGTGCGGTGTTCCCGCCGCACACCCACCTCGGCGAGGAGATGACCATGGTCCTGAGCGGCCGGATCCACGATCCGGTCAACAACTTCACGCTCGGCCCCGGGGACGACTACATCCGGACCGAGGGCACGACCCACTACCTGGTGGTGGTCGGCGACGAGCCGTGCATCTACGCGACCCGGGCGCTCAACGGGATCTCGCTCGGCCCGCCCGGCGGTCCCCGGGTACAGCCGACCCGGAAGAACTGACCCGCAACCCATCGCCCACTGCTACGCCCTGCGGCAGCGGTGGTTACAGGGTTACAGTCCGCGCGACGCGACGCGCGGAGGGGTGAATGGCCCGGCTTCGCCGGGCCAGAGGGGGCGGGAAAGCCCCCTATCGATCGATGGCCGGTCGGTCCGGAGCACGGCGCCGGACGCGCGCCGGCCCACGTCCACGGTGTACGATGGCAGCATGAGCAGCGACGAGGGTATGCGGGTGGTCGGGACCATCCGCAGCATCGAGCTGCACACGCGGGCCGCGAAGTTCCAGAACGTCATGACCCGCCAGGTCGCCAAGATCCAGCTCGACATCGAGCGCGCGATCGACGAGAACGGCGCCGAGCTCGACATCGGCAACCTCGCCGACCTGGAGTTCCAGGGCCCACCGGAGCTGGTGCCGCGGTTCTCCGCCGGCGACCGGGTGCAGATCGTGACCAGCGTCGAGTCCAGCCTGCACATCACCAGCATCCGGCCGGCGCCGCTGTCATAGCGCGCGCACCACGCCGATCGCCGCGATCGCGATCAGCGCGGCGAGCGCGATCCGCGGGATCCAGGCGAGCACCGGGTGATCGCGCCGGACCCGGCTGACCCAGCGCGCGAGCAGGATGAACCACACCGCCGAGCCGACGCCGACGCCGCCGGCGATCAGCCCGGCCTCGTCGAGCGTGGCGTCGGGCCATGCCGCGGCGGCGACCGCGACCCACGCGCCGAGCGCCGCCGGGTTGGGCAGGGTGAGCAGGAAGCCGGTGACCGCGCCGCGGCCGAGCTGGCCGGTCCGCGCGGGCGCGCCGCCGGACGCCGGGCTGCCGGGTCCCGCGTCCCCGCCGCGGATCGGCCCGCGCCGCCGGCGCCAGGCGAACATCGCGTAGCCGAGGATCGCCGCGGCGGCGCCGATCGCCAGGCCGCGGACCAGGCGCGGATCGGCGATCACGACCCGGCCGACCCCGGCGAACGCCAGCGCCGCGTGGACGACGTCGGCGGCGGCGCCGCCCAGGCCCAGGCCGGTCGCGAACCACCGCCGGCCGGCCGCCGCGGCGTCGACGATCGAGACGTTGACCACCGCGGGCGACATGCTGGTGGCGACGCCGAGCCCGGCGCCGAACCCGGCCGCGCGGACGACCCCGAGCGCGTTCACCAGTTGATCGTGCCCTCGTCGGTGTCCTGCCCGCCGTAGACGGTGATGCTCAGCGTCTTGACCTTGCCGCGCGGACCGAGCGCCTTGACCTTGTGGGGCCCGGGCGCCAGCGGCAGCCGGGTCAGCGGGGTCTCGCCGATCATCTTGTTGTCGATGTAGATCTGGGTCTTCGCGGTCGCCGCGATGCTGAAGAAGCCGTAGCGCGACAGCGCGACGATGTCGTCGCGGGTCGGCCCGGTCGGCGCGTCGATCGGCGGCTCGGCGTCGATCGGCAGCGGGGCATCGGGTGGGGGCTGTACCGCGACGGTCCGGTTGGTCGCGTCGCCCAGCCGGCTGGTGATCAGGAACACCACGGCCGTGATCAGGGCGAGCGAGCCGAGCGCGATCGCGGCGTTGCGGATCGTGCGCAGGCGGTGGCTGCGCAGCAGGTCCGTGTTGGGGTCGATCATCCACGAGTCGGGCTGCATGTTGCCCGACAGGTCGATCACCCGGCCCGACGGGGCCTGGATCCGGGCGGACGACTGCTGCACGATCATCGACGGGACCGACTCCATCTGCGCCGAGCTGCGGCCGGACTGGCTGTCGTCGGAGGCACCGATCTCGCCGGTCGCGCCGGTCTGGAACACCGCGCCCGGCAGCGGCGGCGGCGAGGTCGAGCGCAGCGGGCGCGGCGGCGGCGCCGGCTCGTCGGCCGCCTTGAGGATCTCGTCGCGCGCCGCCATCTCGTCGCCGAAGTCGGTGACCAGCAGGCGCGCGAGATCGGCGGGGTACGCCGGTCCGCCCAGCGTCGCGACCGCGTTGCGGAGCGCGTTGCCGAACGCCTGCGCGGTGTCGAACCGGCCGTTGACGTCGCGCGCCATCGCCTGGAGCAGCGCCGCGCGCATCCCGGGCGGCAGATCGGGCCGGCGCTCGCGGATGTCGGGGATCGGCTCCTCGGTGATCGCCTTGAACGTCAGGAAGTCGGAGTCGCGGTGGAACAGCCGGCGGATCGCCAGCATCTCGTACATCACGACCGCGAGCGCGAACACGTCGCTGCGGCGATCGAGCTCCTTGCCGAGGATCTGCTCGGGCGACATGTACGCGTTCTTGCCCTTGACCGTGCCGGTCCGGGTCCGCGAGTTCGCGCCGCGCGCCTTGGCGATGCCGAAGTCAAGCAGCTTCACCGCGCCGTCGCCGCACACCATGATGTTGGGCGGTGATACGTCGCGGTGGACCAGCCCGAGCGGCTGGCCATCCGGACCGCGCGCCTCGTGGGCGGCGTGCAGCCCCTCGCAGGCCTGGACGATGATGCCGGCGACGATCCGGACGTCGAGCATCTTCCCGACCCTGGACAGCCGCGTCATCATCCGCGACAGCGGCACGCCGTGGAGGTACTCCATCGCGATGAACCACGTGCCGCCGTACTCGCCCAGCGCCTGGACCCGGCAGATGTTCTTGTGCGACACCTTGCTCGCGAGGTCCGCCTCGTCGCGGAACATCATCACGAAGTGGTCGTCCTCCGCGAGGTGCGGAAGGATGCGCTTGAGCACCAGGACGTCGCGGCTGGTCGATCCGGTCGGGCGCGCCAGAAAGATCTCGGCCATGCCGCCCGTCGCGAGCTTCGCGATGAGCTGGTAGCTGCCAAAATCCCGAGCGTCGCGCGGGACTAGCGTCCCCGCCGGAGTCGTCACGGAGCCAATTATGCCCTAGCGATTCCCACAATTTAAGCCCGAGCTGACAAGACGCACCCGCGAGGTGCGGTCGCGCTCGTCGCGCGGGCGGCGGTCCGACGAGGATGCGGGCACATCGACCGACACCGGAGCGGACGACCGAACCGCGGTCGCGAGGCCAAGCGTGAGAGCCGATACACTGCGTCAGAAGGAAGCTTGCGCTGGCCCGAGCGGCTCGCCGGGGGGAACGGCAGTCATGGCCGTGGGGTGGACTCGGGCCAGCGCAAGGTAGGTCGGTCGGGGAACACCGGCTCGATCGGATCGAGCGTGCACGCGGCCAGCGCCTGATCGAGCGCGCCGCGCATCTCGCCGGCCGACGCGTAGCGCGCACCGACCGGGGCCAGCGCCCGCGCGATCACCTCGCTCAGCGCCGGTGGGATGGCGAGCTGGGTCGGATCGACCGTGCTCTCCGCCATCGTGCCGGTGACCAGGTAGATCAGGATCAGGCCGAGCTGGAACAGATCGGCGCGGCCGTCGAGCGGGCCCTGCGCGAGCTGCTCGGGCGCCATGCACTCCGGGGTGCCGAGCAGCGTGCCGGGCGCGGTCAGCGACCGCCGGCGCAGGTGGAGCGCCGCGCCGAGGTCGAGCAGCACCGCGCGATCGCCGCGGGAGAGCAGCACGTTCGACGCCTTGAGGTCGCGGTGGACCAGCCCGCTGGCGTGGATCGCGGCGAGCCCGTCGAGGATGTCGCGCGCGATCTGGCACGCGCGCGCGGCGGACACCGGGCCGTGGGCGCCGATGTCCTCGTCGAGCGTGGGGCCGAACAGCCGCTGCATCACCAGGTACACGCCGTGCTGGGTGGCGCCGACGTCGTGGATCGCGACGACGTTCGGCGAGTCGATCGACGCCAGCGCCATCGCCTCGCGCTGCAACCGCTCGGAGATCTCGGCGCCGGCGCCGGTGTCGCGGCGCGGCCGCTTGATCGCGACCATCCGCTCCAGCATGCGATCGCGGCCGGAGAACACCTCGGCCATTCCGCCGCTGCCGAGCAGCGACAGGATCTCGTAGCGGCCGGCGATCAGCTCGCGTTCCGCCGGCGCGCGCGCGATGCGCTGGGTGTCTCCCGGCGCTCGTCGATTCACGCTGGCCACGGCCCGCATCGATGTCCCCGACCCAGGCTACGTCGAACCCTCGATCGTCCTCGCAGACTCACCACTGCCTCACGACACGCGCGGCGGGTTTGTCGTCGGGTGTGGGCAGTCCTGCCCGGTGTTCTACCGGGAATTCGTGGTCGCGATCGGCGGAGGTGGAATTACGTAGTCGAAGTACACGCTGGGGTTGCCAGTCTTGCCGTCCATCGCCGCACGCGCGACGTTGTACATCTCGCGGGCGGTCACGTAGTGCAGCTCCGCACGGCGCTCGCGCGCGAGATCGCCCAGTGCCTGGTGCAGCGCGCGCCCGCCGTCGCCGAGCAGCGACGCCGCCGTGGCCTCGATCGCGCCGTGGGTGTGGACCTTGACGAACACCCACTCGGGCCGGCCCGCGATGTGGATCGACTGGTCGATCCAGGTCCTGACCCGCGCCGCGGTCGGCGGATCATCACCGGTGATCGCGCCGTTCTCGATCCGGAGCCCGGGCACCCGGCCGTCGCGCTTGGCGGCCAGCGCGAGCGGTCCGGTGATCATCAGCAGCCGATCGTCGTGATGAGCGCCGACGCGCGCGCGCTCACCGTGCTCGTACGCACGGCGCTGGGTGAGGTCGCCGGTCGGCCAGTAGATCTGATTGACCTTGTCGGGCTGACACGGATCAGGCGCCGACGGGAACGTGAGATCGACGTAGCAGCCGAGTTCGTGCAGCACGACCAGCTCGTCGTCGACCCCGCACCACTTGCGGTCCGGCCGCCCGTTGGCCAGGCTCCAGTTCCCGTGGATGAATGCCCAGCGGTAGCGTTCGCCGTTACGAGCGGAGTCGCGCCCGGAGTCGCGCCCGGAGTCGCGCCCGGAGTCGCGAGAGATGTGGCCGTGCTGCGCGAACGTGCGCAGGTGCTCGGTGATGCGCGGCGCCAGCGTGTGCCGCGTATCTCCGTCGTGGTGGAGGTGAAACTCGACTTCACCGAACCCCGCTCGCGCCAGCTCGGCGAGCCGATCGAGGAAGTACGGGCGATACTCCTCGCCGGGGAAGAACCAGCCGTGGCGCGGCGGTCGGCCGTCGCTGTCGCGGAACTCGCCAAGCGCTGGATAGCGCTCGGCCCAGACGTCGACCCGGCGCCGGCCGACGTCATCGGGAGCCTTTCCCCACAGCGGCTCGTAGTGGTCGCACAGTGCGAACAGGATGTGTTGCGGATCCGCCGGGCGTGGCGCACGCGCACGGCGGACGAGGTGTCTGCCGTAGTCGCGAATCCAGTATTGAAGGTTCTTGTTCCGGAGTCGGCCTAGCACGCTGACTGCATGGTAGCCGGTTATCGGTGTGTCATGGACCTCTACGGCCCGCTGCTTGAAAAAGTCCTGTTCCCCGTGTTCGAGACCGTGCGCGGGCGACCGACCGTGCCGCTGCTCCAGTTCCTGCGCGGCAGCGAGCGCTGGTCGGCCGATGCGCTGCGCGATCTGCAGGCCGGCCTGCTGCGCCGCCTGATCCGCCACGCGGCGACCCACACGGCGCACTACCACAAGCTGCTCGGTCAGCGCGGCCTCGTGCCCGAGGACTTCGCGACCGTCGACGACCTTCACCAGCTCCCGGTGCTCGATCGCGAGCTCGCGCGCGAGACCCTGGAGGCGCGGACCGCGGGAGTGCCGCGCTGGGTGATCAGGAAGTCGGCCGGTCGGATGGCCGACGCGCCGGTCGTCGTCCGGTACAACGCGGAGTCGCGGCACTGGCGCGAGGCCACGCGCTGGCGCGGCTACGGCTGGGCCGGCTACCGGATCGGCATGCGCGCGCTGCGCTACTGGGGCGACCCCCCGCCGGCCGCCGGCTGGCTCGCGCGCCGCAAGCAGGCGCTCGACCGCGCGCTCAAGCGCAACCTCCAGATCAACTGCGTCGTGCGCAGCGAGTCCGCGCTGGCGAGCACCGCGCGGCGGCTGCGCGAGTTCCAGCCCCAGGCGATCGTCGCGTCCGCGGCGGGCGCGGCGGCGCTCGCGCGCTACGTCAACGACAACGGCCTGCGGATCTGGGCGGACATCCCCGTGATCGTCGGTGCCGAGCGGCTGTGGCCGCACGACCGCAACCAGATCCAGCAGGCGTTCGGTCCGGCGTTCGAGACCTACGGCAGCGGCGAGGTCATGATGATCGCCGCCGAGTGCGAGGCCCACGACGGCATGCACACGGCGATGGAGAACCTGATCGTCGAGGTGATCGTGCGCGCGCCCGACGGCGCGGTCCGCGCGGCGCTGCCCGGCGAGGTCGGCGAGGTGGCGATCACCGATCTCCATAACCTGGCGTGCCCGATGATCCGCTACGTCACCGGCGACCTCGCGATCGCGCGCGCCGAGCACCGCTGCGCCTGCGGGCGCGGCCTGGCCTCGATCGACCCGATCGACGGCCGGGTCACCGAGGCGCTGGCCGAGACGGTGACCGGCGCCGAGGGCCCCGCGGTTGCCGGCATGGCCGGTGAGATTCCGCTGACTTCGGCCGGTGGGCGCGAGGTCGTCTTCGTCGAGCCAGGCGCCCGCGCCGCCGCGGGCAGCGCGGCCATGTTAGCGTGATGCTGCCGTGATCGACCTCTACGGGCCGCTCCTGGCCAAGGCGCTGTTCCCCGCGTTCGAGGCAGCCCGCGGCCGTCCCACCGTCAAGCTCCTCCAGTCGCTGCACACCACCGAGCGCTGGACGCCGGGAGCGCTGCGCGATCTCCAGCTCGGGATGCTGCGCCGCGTGCTGCGCCACGCCTACCGCCACACCGGGTTCTATCGCCAGATGCTCGACGAGCGCGGCCTGACGCCGGAGGACTTCCGCGCGGTCGACGACCTGGCGAAGCTGCCGCTGCTCGAGCGCCCGATCGTCCGGGCGAGCATCGACGCGCGCACCGCCAAGGTCCCGCCGCTGCCCGTGATCACCAAGGCGACCAGCGGCAGCTCCGGCGAGCCGGTGGTCGTGCGCTACAACGCGGAGTCGCGGCACTGGCGCGATGCGATCCGCTGGCGCGGCTACGGCTGGGGCGGCTACCGGATCGGGATGCGCGCGCTGCATTACTGGGGCGCCGGGCCCAAGATCGCCACGTGGTGGAAGCAGAAGAAGGTGCTGGTCGATCACCTGGTCAAGCGCGACCTCTACGTCGACTGCACGCCGCGCGGCGACGCCGCGCTGCTCGACGCGGTCGCCCAGATCCGGCGGTTCCGGCCGCAGGTCATGGTCGCCTATGCCAACGGCGCCGGCGCGCTCGCCCGGTTCGTCAACGACCGCGGCCTGCGCGACTGGGCCCCGTTCCCGGTGCTGACCGGCGCGGAGCGCCTGCTGCCCCACGACCGCGCCGCGATCGAGCAGGCGTTCGGCGCCGCGTTCGACACCTACGGCTGCCGCGAGGTCATGATGATCGGCTCGGAGTGCGAGGCCCACGACGGCATGCACACCGCGATGGAGAACATGATCGTCGAGCTGATCGTCCGCGCGCCGGACGGTGCGGTCCGCGCCGCGCGGCCCGGCGAGTCCGGGGAGGTCGTGGTCACCGATCTCCACAACCTGGCGTGCCCGATGATCCGCTACGTCACCGGCGACGTCGCGGTCGCGCGCGGCGATGCGCGCTGCGCGTGCGGCCGCGGCCTGATCCGGATCGGCCCGATCGAGGGCCGGGTCACCGAGACCCTGCACGACGGCCAGGGCCGGCCGGTCAGCGGGCTGGTGTTCAACATCGTGCTCGGCGTGATCGGCGGGTTCGCCAAGGCGTTCCAGGTCGTGCAGCGCCGCGATCGCAGCGTGGTGTTCAAGGTCGTGCCGTTCCAGGGCGACGTGGTGCCGCCGCGCGAGGCCAAGATCATCCGCGACTACGTCGAGAAGTACCTGCCGGGCGTGCCGATCACGATCGAGGTCGTCGGCGACATCCCGCCGACCGCCGCCGGCAAGCGCCACCCGGTCGTGGTCGAGCCGCCTGCCTGATCGGCGCGCCGCCGCCGGCGGCGGTCCGGGGTAGGATCGCCGGGTGACCGTTCCGCTCGTCCTCGTCACCGGCTTCCTCGGGGCCGGCAAGACCACGCTGATCAACCGCCTGCTGGCGCGGCGCAAGGCGCGCCGGGCGACCGGCAAGCTCGGTGTGGTCGTCAACGAGCTCGGCGAGGTCGGCATCGACGGCGCGCTGCTCGGCGACCAGGCCGCGCGCCAGGTCGAGCTGCCGGGCGGCTGCGTGTGCTGCGTGCTCGGCGATCAGCTCGACACCACGCTGCTCGACCTGGTCGCCCAGAACCCGGGGCTCGAGGCGATCGTGCTCGAGACCACCGGCGTGGCCGAGCCGCTGCCGATCGCGTGGGCGATCGCGCGCGCGCCGGTGGCGCAGCAGGTCCGGCTCGCCGCGGTCGTGACCCTGGTCGACGCCACCCACTTCCTCGCCGCGCGGCCGGTGTCGGCCTCGGTCGATGCCCAGGTCGCCTACGCCGACGTCCTGCTGGTGACCAAGGCCGACGTCGGCGGTTCTGACGCGGACCGTGCGGAATCTGTCGCCCGCGAGCTCGCGCCGCGGGCGCTGGTCCGCCGCGGCACCGCCGACGAGCACGTCGCGTGGCTCGAGGCGCTGCTCGCCGATCCGGTGCTGCCCGGCCGGCCGCCGGCAGCACCGCTTCCTCAGCCGCCGAGCGAGCTTGGCTCGCATGTGCACGACGCGGACTGTCGTCATCTCGACAGCCCGGCTGCACATGGAATCGACAGCGTGTGGCTGGCGATCGACCATCCGGTCGACGTCGAAGAGCTGGCGGACCAGCTCGCCGAGCTCCCGTCCAACTACGTGAGGATCAAGGGGATCGTGCGGGACGGCGACACGTGGGCCGCGGTGCACCGCGTCGGTCCGCGGGTGTCGAGCGAGCCGATCGTCCCCGACGCTCCCCAGCAAGCACGCATCGTTGCGCTGGGTCCGGGCGTCACGGTGACGGATCTCGCGCGCTGTGTCGCGGCCGCGGCGCAGACCTGACACGCAGATCGGACAAGATCCGGACATCGGCCGGGATCGGCCGGGCATCCGGCTTGCTTCGCCAACCGTACAGCCAACATGACGTATCGTGGGTTTGTCCTCGCACTGGCGGTCGGCGCCCTGGCCGGCACGGCCTGCGGCCAGGACCCGATCGGGGTTCGCTCGAGTCAGAACGGCGACTACAACCACGCGGCGCTGCTCGGCGCCGTCGACAAGTTCGTCGCCGCCGGCCGGACGCCGGACGCGTACGCCGAGCTGTCGCGGACCGTGCTCGCCCTGCGCCCCGGCATGGATCGCTCCGTCGCCCGCGAGGCCGAGCTCAAGCTGCTCGTCCTCGCGCTGGCGCCGGTCCAGTCGGTCGGCTCGCGGCCGATGCCCGCGCAGGTCGACGCGCTCGCCACCACGGTGTGGCCCGCGCTGCTCGCGCCCGAGATCGAGGCCGACGAGCTGCTCGACAAGCGCGACCCCAAGGCCGCCGAGTGGATCCCGCAGTCCGGCGAGGACGCGCGCGGCTACCTGATCCGGCTGTGCGGCGGCCCGCTGGCGGCGGATTGCAAGCGCGTGGTCCCCGAGTCGCAGGGAGCGGTGGTCGCTGCCGTCGCCACCCGGCGCGCCACCGAGCGCGTGCGCAACGCCGTCGCCGATTGCGTGATGTGCAGCGCCGAGCCCGGCTGGCACGAGGCGGTCCGGTCGTGGGAGGCGCTCGATCGCATGCTCGGCGCGTCGCGCGCCGACGTCGAGCGCCGCGCCGACCCCGACAACTGGCCGGTCGCCGGCGCCGCGGCCGAGTCCGATCCGCAGCTGCCCGAGGCCGAGATCGACCCGACCGGCGAGGTCGTGATCGGCGGCCAGCACTACGGCGCGGCCGAGCGCGTCGCAGCGCTCCGCGATCTACGCGGCGCGAGCCCGGCGCTCGCGCTCCACCTCCGCCCCGAGGCCTCGCTCGCCCAGGTCCGCGGCGTGCTCGCCGATGCGCACAAGGCCGGTGCCACCCGGGTCGCCGTCATCGCCCGCGCCGACCACTATCCCTGGCAGCGCAAGATCTACTGGATCGCCGGCGGCGCAGGCCCGGGCTACCGCGCCGGCCTGCGGCCCACCGACTCGCTCCAGCTCGCGCTCCACGCCACCGACGTCGTCGCCGCCCCCGGCACCGTCGCCCGCATCGACTGACCGTCACCCCGTGTGCGCCGCGATCGAGCTGCCGGCCGGCCGCGAGTTGCTCGCCGCCGCCGATCAGCTCGCCATGGCGTAGGATCCCGTCGACCATGCGGGTCGCCTTCGCCGGGACGCATCGCACGGGCAAGACGACCCTGCTCGAGGCCGTTCACGCGCGCCTGCCGGGCTACCAGCATGTCGAGGAGCCGTATCGCTGGCTCGAGGACGAGGGCCACGAGTTCTCGGATCCGCCGTCCGCCGAGGACTTCGAGCGCCAGCTCCGGCGCTCGATCGATTCGATCGCAGAGTCGGGCGCCCGCACGCTGTTCGATCGCTGCCCGCTGGATCTGGTCGCGTACCTGCAGGCGATCGACGAGGACTTCGCCGTCGACGACTGGATCGACGACCTCCGCGCCGGCATGGCGGTGCTCGATCTGGTCGTGCTGCTATCGATCGAGACGCCCGACCGGATCGCGCTGCCATCCCACGAGGACAGGCGATTGCGCCGGCGGGTCGACGGCCTGCTGCAGACCCTGTTGCTCGACGACCCCTGCGGCTTTGGCACGGAGGTCCTCGAGGTCGCCGGCACGCTCGACCACCGGGTCACCCAGGTGATGCGAGCGCTCGCAGGGCGCGCCGGATGACGCGCGGCTCGACGGAACACCGCCCCGATCGACCGGCCGAGCTTTGCAGGCTCGATCCGGCTTTTCGCCGCTGGTTATCGAGTCGCCTGCGTGACGGTCGCGCGCTGCGCCGGCAGCTCCGCGTAGCCCCAGACGGCAGGCTGCGCCGGCTCCGGGGCACGGGCGTAGCCGTGCTGCGCGGTCTGCGACGGCGCTGCGACCGCGGCGAAGCCCCACGGCGCCGCCTGCAACGGCTCGACCGTCGCCGCGGTGGCGAATCCATGCCGCGGCGTTTCGATCGTCGCGCACGCTCCGAGCGAAGCGAGCAACGAGAACAGGACGGCACCGGAGCGCAGCGAGAAGCGTGACGAGCTGAGTGATCTCGACATGACGGACCTCTGCCCCGACGCCGTGCAACGCCCTCGCCAGTCGCCCCGTCATGTTGCGTCGCGGAGATGCGCGATCCACCCGCCGGGATCTCGGCAATTGTCTGTCGGCCCGACGGCAGCTGGCTTGCCCATCGACACGCCCGATCGGGCAGGTCGCCCGGGCGCGCGGCGGCGCAGCGTCGTCTGAGATCGCAGTACGTTGCTTCTGCGGTTCTGATCGTCCGCGGGGCCTTCGTTCCGGCGAGGGTCAAGGTATGCTGCCGGTGCACGGGGTCCTGAGGTATATTTCGGCGATGTCCCGTGTGTACTCGGCTCGTGTTCGTGGGGGTGTCGTCATTCCCGACGGAGTGACCCTCCCAGACGGTGCCTCGGTCACGATCGCCGTGAACGATGAGCGTGAAGCCGAGGTCGAGCTGAGTCCCGCGGAGCTCGCGGAGCTGGAGGAGGCGATCGCAGAGGCCGACCGCTCGGAGTCTGTTTCGTCGGCTGTCGTCCTGGCCGAGCTCGATCACATCGCCCGTACCGCCAAGCGCAAGTAGCGGATCGCCGGGTCGCGGTCGTGGATGCCTGGAACGACTTCGAGATCCGCTGGATGCCTCGCGCGCGTCGCCAGGCGGCAACCGCACAGCTCTGGTGGGTGGAGAATCGAACCTCCGCACCGACGATGCTTCGCGACGAGCTCGCTCGTGTGATCAGTCTGCTGGCGCGCCATCCCGAGCTGGGGATCCGCGTCAGAGGGAACGAGGTTCGCAGATTGCTGCTCCCGGATACCGAACAATTCATCTACTACCGTGTGCGCCATCGCGCGAGGCGGATCGAGATCGTTGCCCTGTGGGGTGCGACTCGACCATTCGGGCCACCGCTGCCCTCTCGGTAGCAGCGCCCGGCGCGGTCACCGCCGCTGCGGGGGCTTGGCGAGGAACGGGATGCCGAAGAAGGTGTTGACCGCGCCGTCGTCGACCTCCTCGGCGACCAGGGCCTGCTCGTCGCGGACCAGGCTGCGTAGCTCGTCGTCGGTGAGGACCCGGGCGGTGGCGAGCCGGAGCTGGTCGAGCAGGCGGACCCAGAGCCGGACGAAGAACCGGCGGTGGCCGACCTCGAGCTGCTCGGCGGCGACGATCGCGGCGAGCCGGCGCAGGTTGTCGTCGATCAGGTCGTCGGTGGGCGACCAGTCGTAGGCGGTGCGGGCGACCGCGGCGAGCCGCTTGCCGACCTCGAGCAGGAGCTTCCTGGGCTCGAGGTCGAGGGCCTCGAGGTCGATCACGGGGGCCCTGGGGTTGTGCGGGCCGAGGAACTGGATCGGCGCGCCGAGCCGCTGCTGCAGGGCCGGGTAGAGCGGCAGGACGTGCTCGGTGAACATCGGGGTGACGGCGTAGAGGATCAGGGTGCGCGGCAGCTCGGACCGGCCGCACAGGTCGATCAGCTCGCGCAGGTGATCGACGGTCTCGCCCAGCGCCTTGGTCGGCTTCTCGGCTCCGGACAGCCGGCGCTCGGCCTCGTCGAGCAGGAGCACGCAGCCCTGCCAGCCCAGGCGCGGGACGAGCTGGACCAGCGAGCGCAGCATGCCGAAGCCGTTGTCGTTGCCGGGGACCTCGTAGAGCCCGGCGAGCTTGGCCTCGGACAGCGTGAGGTCCTCGCCGCGCAGCCAGGCGGCGAGCCGGCGGGCGGCGGGCTCGTCGCGGTCGATGATGGCGCGGGCAAGGCCGACGACGGCGTCGCGGAACGAGTGGCGGGTGAACGCGGTGCGGGCGAGCGTGGCGTCGACCCAGGCGCCGGTCGCGTCGCGTCCGTCGTCGGCGATCCGCTGCTCGATCGCCCGGCGGATCAGGTCGTCGATGCCGCGGACCTCGTCGCCGTCTGCGCTGCGCGGCCGCTCGATCCGCTGGGCGATCGCGCGGTAGACCGCGAGCGGGCGGTTGAACGGGCACTCCTTGGGCGAGATCGTGATCAGCGCGGTGAGCAGGCGGCGCCGCCACGCGAGGTCGCGCACGCAGTACAGGAAGTGGGTCTTGCCGGCGCCGTAGGTGCCCTGGACCAGCTTGAAGCTCGAGCCCTCGACGGCGATGATCAGATCCTGGATGTACGCGCTGTCGATCACGCGCAGGTACGACTCGTTGCCCGCGTTGACGTGGGCGATGCCGAGCTCGGGCGGCTTTCCGTTCTCGCCCATCTGCGCGAGGATGCGGCGCGCGCCAATCCGGTCGAGGTCATCGGCGGTGGGCCTGGGGGGCGGCCTGGGCGGCGTGGTTCGGGTCACGTGCGTACCTCCTGGGCGATCAGCCGGAACGACTGGAAGAAGCTGCCTCCGCCGCCGTCGCTCTCGATCCACACGACCTGCGATCGGCGGGCCGCGGCGTGGCCGGTGGCGACGCCGAGATCGATCCGGCGGCCGCCGACGACGAGCCGGCGCTCGCGGCGCAGCCGCGCGAGGTCCCACGCGAACTGCGCGCGGGTGCCGCCGAGCTCGTCGCGCAGCTCGACCAGCGGGACGCGATCGCCGGACCGCGCCCCGCGGCGGCGCAGCACGGTGGCGTACGCGGCGGCCAGCGCCGGCAACAGCTCGTCGGGGCCGCGCGAGCGCGTGGCGAGCCGATCGCGGGCACGTTGCACGGCGGCGACGATGGCGTCGGGCGCCGGCCGCGACGATCCGACCGGCTCGCGGGCGTAGCGCAGCTCGGCCCGCGCGGCGCCGATCACGACGGTCAGCTCGCCGAACCGCCACTCGGGCGGTGGGCCCGATGTGATCAACCGCGGAACGGCATCAACCCCGGCAGGACGCAGGATCCTGGTGCCTGCCGGCGGCATCGCCCGAGCGTACACCGTGCGCGGCGTAGCCGATACCTCGGGTTTGTCCGGCGAGGCACCGTGCTGCATCAGCCATCGTCGATCTCCCCCAGCTCCCGCTCGATCATCTCCACGCTCGGCAGGCTCGCCTCCAGGTCCTTCGGCAGCGCCTCGACGAGCTGATACTCGGCGACGCCGATCGGCTTCCTCGAGTCGCGCAGCGCGTACTCGGCGATGATCTCGTTCTTGCTCTTGCAAAGCAGCAGGCCGATCGTCGGTGCGTCCTCGGGCGCCTTCACCTGGGTGTCCACCGCCGTCAAGTAGAAGCCGAGCTGGCCGACGTACTCGGGCTTGAACCTGGTCGCCTTGAGCTCGATGACGACGTAGGCGCGGAGCTTCAGGTGGTAGAACAACAAGTCGAGGTAGAAATCCTCGCCGCCGACCTCGAGGTGCACCTGCCGGCCGACGTACGCGAATCCCGCACCCAGCTCGAGCAGGAAGCGCGTGATGTGCTGGACGAGCGCGCCCTCGAGCTGGCGCTCGTCGGCTTCGTCGCCGATGCCGAGGAAGTCGAAGCGGTACGGATCCTTCAGCGTCTCCCGCGCGAGGTCGGACTGCGGCTTCGGCAGCCGCTCGGCAAAGTTGGTGAGCGCCTTGCCCTGCCGCTCGATGGTGCGGGCCTCGATGTGGTGCACCAGCACCGCACGCGACCAGCCGTGCTCGAGCGCGCTCACGGCATACGCGAGCCGCGCGGCTCGGTCCTTGAGCTTCGTGAGGAGGACGAGGTTGTGGCCCCAGGGAATTTGGCCAACAGGCTGTTGGCCGAATTCGGGCTCCGGCCACGCTTCCGCAAAGGCGCGCATGTACTTGAGATTTGACCGCGAGAAGCCCTTCATCGCGGGAAACTCGGCGCGGAGGTCGGCGGACACCTGGTCGAGGATGCCATCGCCCCATGTGCCCACCGCCTGCCGCTCCAGGATGTCGCGGCCGATCCCCCAGTAGAGCCGGAGCAACTCGTGGTTCGCCGCGAGCGCCGCGCGCTGCTGCGCAGCGTGGACGCGCGCCTTCACCTCGGCGAGCCACTCGGCGTAGCCGGCCGGCCGAGCGATCAGGCTCGGCGGCGGCACCTTCGTCAGGCCACCCTTGCCGGGCTTGCCCTTCGTCGCCTTCGTCACAGCATCACCTCCAGCTCGTCGAGGTCTTCGCAGCGGCGCGGCTCAGCCCGTGCCGTCGGACTTGGTCTCGCGATCGCGCGCGACCAGCGCGGCGCGGGCGTGATCGCGGTACATCACTGCCATGACGTCGCGCGGGATCGCCTTGGGGCACGCGGCCTCGCACTCGTAGTGGTTGGTGCAGGCGCCGAACCCGGCGGCGTCCATCGCCGAGACCATCGCCAGGGTGCGGTGGGCGCGCTCGGGCTGGCCCTGCGGCAGCCGGTGGAGGTGGGCGAGCTTGGCGGCGACGAACAGCATCGCCGAGCCGTTGGGGCAGGCGGCGACGCACGCGCCGCAGCCGATGCAGGCCGCGGCGTCCATCGCGCGCTCGGCGCTGTCCTTGGCGACCAGGATGTCGTTGGCGTCGGGGGCCGAGCCGCAGCTGGCGGTGATGAAGCCGCCGGCGGCGGTGACGCGGTCGAATGCCGAGCGATCGACGCACAGGTCCTTGATCACCGGGAACGCGTGGGCGCGCCATGGCTCGATCCAGATCTCGTCGCCGTCGCGGAACCGCCGCATGTGGAGCTGGCAGGTCGTGGTCGACGGCTTGCCGCCGTGCGGGCGGCCGTTGATCATCAGCGAGCACATGCCGCAGATGCCCTCGCGGCAGTCGTGGTCGAACGCGACCGGCTCCTCGCCCCGGGCGATCAGCTGCTCGTTGAGGATGTCGAGCATCTCGAGGAACGAGGCGTGGGTCGACACGCCGGCTACCTGGTAGGTCACCATCTTGCCGCGGCTCGCGCGGTCGGGCTGGCGCCAGATGTGGAGCGTGAGGCGGAGGCTGTGCGGGTCGGCGGTCACGGGTGGCTCACTTGTAGCTCCGGGTGGCGAGCTTGACGTGCTCGAACGCCAGCTGCTCGACGTGGCGGACCGGCGCGGCGTCGCCGGCGTGCTCCCAGACCGCGACGTGGCAGAAGTTGAGGTCGTCGCGCTTGGCCTCGCCGTCGACCTGGTGCTCGACGCGGAAGTGCCCGCCGCAGCTCTCCTCTCGGATCAGCGCGTCGTTGCACATCAGCTCGCCGAACTCGAGGAAGTCGGCGACCCGGCCGGCCTTCTCGAGCGACTGGTTGAAGCTGTCGCGCTCGCCGAGCACGGTGACCTCGCGCCAGAACCGCTCGCGCAGCACGGGGATCTGGGCCAGCGCGTCGGTCAGCGAGGACCGGCTGCGCGCCATGCCGCAGTCCTCCCACAGGAGGTGGCCGAGCTCCTTGTGGAACGAGTCGACCGAGCGGGTGCCGCGGACGTTGACCAGGCGATCGAGCCGGGCGGCGACTTCGGCCTCGGCGGCCGCAAACGGCGCGCTCGCCGGGTCGGCCAGGCTCGCCGCCGGCACACCGGCGAGGTAGTGGCCGAGCGTGTAGGGGATGATGAAGTAGCCGTCGGCGAGCCCCTGCATCAGCGCGGACGCGCCGAGCCGGTTGGCGCCGTGGTCGGAGAAGTTGGCCTCGCCGAGGCAGAACAGCCCCGGGATCGTGGTCTGCAGGTGGTAGTCGACCCACAGCCCGCCCATCGTGTAGTGCACCGCGGGGTAGATCCGCATCGGCAGCTTGTAGGGATCCTCGCCGGTGATCCGCTCGTACATCTCGAACAGGTTGCCGTAGCGGTCGCGGATCTGGTCCTCGCCGTCGCGCCGGATCGCGTCGCGGAAGTCGAGGTAGACGCCGCGGCCGCCCGGCCCGACGCCGCGGCCCTCGTCGCACTGCTCCTTGGCGGCGCGGCTCGCGATGTCGCGCGGCGACAGGTTGCCGAAGCTCGGGTACTTGCGCTCGAGGTAGTAGTCGCGCGCGTCCTCGGGGATCTGGTCGGGGTGCCGGGCGATGTCGTCGGCCGACCTCGGCACCCAGACCCGGCCGTCGTTGCGCAGCGACTCGGACATCAGGGTGAGCTTGGACTGGTAGTCGCCGGCGACCGGGATGCAGGTCGGATGGATCTGGGTGAAGCACGGATTGGCGAACCCGGCGCCGCGCCTGTACGCACGGTAGGTCGCGGTGACGTTGCAGCCCTTGGCGTTGGTCGACAGGTAGAACGCGTTGCCATAGCCGCCGGTCGCGAGGATGACCGCATGGGCCGCGTGCGAGGTGATCGCGCCGGTCACCAGATCGCGCACGACGATGCCC
>DATAPF010000153.1:0-2025 GCA_036265355.1 Kofleriaceae bacterium
CTGCACCAGCTTGCCGCGGGTCTCCTCGGCCTCGCGCCGGGCGTTGCGCTCCAGCCGCGCCTCGGTCGCCTCCAGGTTGCGCAGGGCGCGCAGCGCGGCCTGTCGATCGATCGCAGCGGTCTCGCTGCGCCCGGTGACCGCCTCCGCGGCAGCGCCGGCACCCGCCGCACCGATCGACTCGAGCGTGGCCTCCGGCGGCGCGCTCGGCGCGGCTTCGCCCGACCGCGACGCCACCTGCGCCTCGGGTGGCGCCGGCCACTCCGGTTCCGCATCGACCGGCTTGCGTGGTTCGCTGGACCCCATGGTGCCTCCGTAACTCGGAGATGATTCAAGTCAAGTGCCAGCCCGTCGACGGTCTGTCTCGGGGCGGTCGGTCGCGCGGCTCGGCGATTCGCGCAAGCCGTGCGCACCTGCCCGAGCGCACGGGCACCCTCCCCGGATCACCAGGCGCAGCCCTCCCCGGTGGCGGAGTCGCCTCGGCGCGCGCGCTGGCGCGGAGGGCGCCGCGGAGGTGTCGTCGTGTTCGGCGCGATCTTCGCCGCGGCCAATCCGGTGATCCAGGCCTGGCTCGCCAGCGCGTTCGACCTGGTGAGCGGCGCCGACTGGGCGCCCTCGCCGGTGCGCTTCGTGTTCTGGGCCGGCTGCGCGGTCGCGGCCGCGGCGCTGCTCCGTCCGGCGATCCGCTCGATCGCAGCCCTCGATGCGCGGCTGGGCGCCGCGCACGTCTCCGAGCCCGGCGACGCGGCCCCGGCGGCGTCGCGCCTGGCGCTCGCGCGCAACGGCATGATCGCGCTCAACGTGCTGTTCCTGGCCTACAACGCGCTCGATGCCGTGTACCTGTGGGGCGGCCACGCGCCGAGCGGCGTCACCCACACCGAGTACGCGCACGCCGGCACCGCCTGGCTCACCGTCGCGTTCGTGCTCAGCACGATCGTCCTGGGCGCGGTGTTCCGCGGACCGATCGAGCACCACGCGCGCGGCCGGCTGGCCCGCGGGCTCGCCTACGCCTGGGCCGCGCAGAACTTCATCCTCGCCGCGGGCACGTTCCGCCGGATCGCGATCTACATCGCCTACAGCGGGCTGACCCAGCTGCGCATCGTCGGGATCTTCGGGACCGCGCTCGCCACGCTGGGCCTGGCGATCGTGGTGTACAAGGTCGCGCGCCGGCGCACCATGCTGTGGGTCATGCGCCGCCAGCTCGACGCGCTCGCGATCGCCGTGGCCTTGTTCATCGTCGCTCCCACCGACGATCTCGCGATGCGCTACAACGCGGCGCGGATCGCCGCCGACCAGTACCGCCCGCTGCTCCACCTCTACGAGCAGCCGATCCGGCCGGAGGCGGTTCCGGCGCTCCTGCCGCTGCTCGATCATCCCGATCCGGTCGTGCGCGAGGGCGTCGCGGTGATCGCCGCCGCCCAGCGCGATCGGCTGCGGGCCGACGACGCGCGCGCAGGCTGGCTCGACTTCGAGCTGTCACGCCGCCGCGCGCTGGACGCGCTCGACGAGGCCGCCGGCCGGCTCGCCGCGGTCATACCTCGCGATCCCCAGGCTGCGACCGCCCGGCTCCGCGGCGTCGCCCACGGCATCAACGACGAGGTCGAGCGCGCGGGCGACGAGGGCCCATTCGACTGGCGCACGCGCCGCTACGCCCCGCGCGACGATTGACAGCGGCCGCGCTACCGCCGCGGGCCACCAGCGGACAGATCGCGGGCATGAACCCGCACGCCGAGATGAAGGGCGTGAAGCTCGGCCAGCTCGTCGCTGGCGGCACCGCTTCGATGGCCTGGCTCGCGGCCGAGCTCGAGATCTTGCTTGCCGCGTGATCTCCTAGTGGTTGAGCGCGCGGTCCAGCGCCGCGCGGGCCCTGGCGACGCTGTGCGTCTTGCCGAGCGAGGTGACGAGCTCGGTCAGAACACGCAGGTCGGTGATGGCTGCGATCCTCGCGAGGTCGTCGTCGGACACCTTCTTGAGCTTGGTGCGCGCGAGCGCGACTACCGCAGCTTGCAGGCGCTCCCGGCCTTCTTG
>DATAPF010000154.1:0-11434 GCA_036265355.1 Kofleriaceae bacterium
TTCGAGGCCGCGCGCGGCGTCTTGCCGATCGGGCGAGCGCGAGACCCAGCAACGAGCGCATGGAAGATCAAGCCTCGCCGGGGACGATTCGTCGTCCCGAAAGCTCATACCGGCCAACGATGGTTCCATCACTACACGGTCGAGGTGGAGCGCCACGGGGTCGACGCACTGACCGGCGCTGGTGGAACCCCTTGGGATATCTACCTTCCTACCCACTGGGAGCATGCCAGTTACCTTCACTGTTCAAAATCTGATCTCCGAGATGAGGACCAATGACCTGGGTCGTATCAAAGCTGATCGACTTCATCGATGAGCGCCTGAACCACATGCTCGAAGCCCCTAGCATGTGGGGGTCCAGCGAGAGCGTCGAGCTGCAGATCCTGCAGTTGCTAGAAATTCGTTCCTTGGTGCTTGGTGCGCCGGATGCGCAATCACATTGGCACCAGGTTCAAATTGACTACGAGCGCTTCATCGCCGCGCACTTTCCCGGGGCGCCGCCGACAACACTCACGGTTCTGCTTGAGCAAGAGCCAATCAAACTGATTCCGCTGCTGGCGCAATTCGTCGCTGAACAGCGTCGCGTCCAGTCCAGCGATGATTCCGTTCGGAATCGCAATGCATGGGAGGTCGCCATGATCGAGTCGATCATGGCGAAGATGCGCGCGACCGTCGAGAATGAACGCGAGAGATCCGAAAACTACCATTTTCGGCCAGTCAAGGTCACCGATAAGGCAGCATGACTCATGATCAGAACCAAGGGTCAGCTTCAAGTCGATTTCCTCAGGAGTGTCATCGCTACTGGAGGGAAGATCGCCAGGGCGAATTTTTCGGTCGAGCGTAGTCTGGGGCCAAGCAATCCAACCTACGTACTCTGCCTGGATCAGCAGGGTGCGCTTTCGTTGCAGGAGCTGCCATGGACGCCGGAACTGGAGGAGTTCTTACTTCTCGAGCACCCGACCAGGATGGACAAGAGCGATGAAGAACGTGAGCGATTCGCGACAATCCTGGGAAACAACCTGCGAACCGTCGAGTCTCAGTTTGGACGTGATCATGCCCAGGCTGTGTTCGTCGACCTTCTCAAAGATCACTCTGAATATGACCTTGAACGGCTGATCGCGAAGAGCCCGACTCCAACACCGAGCCGACAGAGCGAAAGCTACCTGGCCTGCCGCCAGTTCTTGGAGCATGCCATCGCCGGTCTACAGAACACCGCGATCTTGAAGCTTCGTTACCCTGACGCGCCTACAACCGTGGCGCTGATCGGCGAAGCACTCGGCACGATCCTGGATGACCGATTTCATATCTCACTGCGTGAGCAGTTGTTTCCACGGTAACCGACAGCGAGCCTATGGCCATCACAGCGCGACGCGGAACCCGACGGTGTCGAGCCGGAACGTCGGCGCGAAGCTCGCGCGCGCGTAGGTCCTGAGCGAGCGGATGTCGTAGCGCCAGGATCCGCCGCGGATCACGCACGGCGCGCTGCCGGGCTGGATCGTGTTGCGCGGGTTGCGCTCGGGGCCGTGCAGGTAGAAGCCAGGATCGTCGACGTCCTCGCACCACTCGAACACGTTGCCGGCCATGCCCTCGATGCCGTACGGCGAGGCGCTCCGGGGGAACGCGTCGACCGGCGAGGTGCCGCCGGCGCCGGTGCCGAGCGGGTAGTGCTTGGCGCGAGCCTGGCCGAAGTTGGCGTGCTCGGCGGTCGGCTCCTCGCGACCCCACGGGTACTTGTTGCCGTCGGGGCCGCGCGCCGCCTTCTCCCACTCGGCCTCGCTGGGCAGCCGGCGCGCCGCCCACCGGCAATACGCGCGCGCGTCGGTCCACGACACGAACACCACCGGGTGGTTGACCAGCTCGGGCGGGCACTGGCCGTTGCGCCAGTGCTGGAGGAAGCGGTGGGCCTCGGCGTCGGTCGGCTTGTAGCCGGTGGTCTCGAGGAACGCCTGGAACTGGCGGTTGGTCACCGGATAGCGCGCGATGTAGTAGCGGTCGAGGATGACGCTGCGGCGGTGCGCGCCGAGCTGGAACGGGCCGGCCGGGATCAGCCGCATCTCGTTGTCGTCGTCCTCGATGATGATCCGCGGGTACTCGGTGTCGCGCTCGACCCGGCTCGGCGTGACGTCGACCAGCGCGGCCTCGAGCGCGGAGCGGAACTCGGCGCACGACTGCGGCCGCTCGGTGCGGTCCTTGGCGAGCGCGCGCAGGATGATCTGCTCGAGCGCCGGCGGCATGTGGGGGCGGAACGCCGACGGCGGTTCGGGCGGCTGGGACACGTGGGCCATCATCACCGCGAAGTGGTTGTTGCCCTCGAACGGGCACCGCCCGGTGACGCAGCGGTACAGCGTGACGCCGAGCGAGTAGATGTCGCTGCGGTGATCGACCTCCTGCGGCGACTGGGCCTGCTCGGGCGACATGTAGCGGCAGGTGCCGAGCAGCGCGCCGGTCATCGTGTACGTCGTGCCCTCGAGGATCTTGGCGATCCCGAAGTCGACGATCTTGGGGACCACGGCCTCGTCCTCCATGCGGAGCAGCACGTTGTGCGGCTTGAGGTCGCGGTGGATGATGCCGGCGGCGTGGGCCAGCTGCATCGCCTCCAGCACGCCGCCGAAGATCCCGCGGATCTCGTCGTACGGCAGCTTGCCGTTCCAGCGCTGCGCGTGCTCCTCGAGCGTGGGGCCCTCGACGTACTCCATGACGAACGCGAGCAGGTCGGGGTGCTCGATGATCTCGTGGACGCGCGCGACGTGGCGGTGGTTCCAGCCCAGCATCAGCTGGGCCTCGCGGATGAACCGGCGCCGGATCTCGGAGTCGCCCATCAGGCTGGCGTGCAGCGCCTTGATCGCCACGCTGCGCTCGCGCGTGAGGTCGTTGGCGCGGTAGACCACGCCCATGCCGCCCTCGCCGAGCACGCCGTCGATCATGTAGCGATCGGTCACCCGGGTGCCGGCCGCGATCAGGCGCGGCGGTAGCGTGTGCTGGCCGGGCTCGGTCACGGTGGCGTCCTGGGTGGCCACGCCCGGATAGGCCACCGCGACCGGGAAGCCGCAGTTCGGGCAGAACCGGGCCTTGGTCGAGAGCTCCTCTTCGCAGCGCCGGCAGCGCTCTGCCATGCGGCGACTGTAGATCGCCGTCCTTGCCAGCGCGACATTCCGATGCGGCTGCCGGCAGGGGCTGCTCACTGGAATCGCGCGTGCGCGGCGCGCAATCGTGCCTATAGTGTCAGGGGGGAGGGGTGCGATGGCGGAACTGGAAGAGGTGGCGGGGACTCCCGGCGCGCGCATGCCGTCGGCAAGCGTGTCGCTGCCGGGCATCCCGATGGACCTGCCGCCGCTGGCGGCGTCGGCGATGAGCACGCCGGCGATCGGCACGCTGCATCCGCCGCTCGGGCCACCGCTCGGGCCGCTCGGCGCTCCCGTGCCCGACCGCCGGCTGCCACCGGACGTGATCCCGGTGGCACCGCCCCCGGTCCCGCCGCCGGCGGCGTTTCCGGGGACCGCGCCGGCGATCCCGCTGTTGCCGTGGGCGCAAGCGTTCACGCACATCTTCACCCGGGTCGTCGTGCTGTCGCTGGTGTTCTTCGTCGTCGTGTGGCCCTACCTGCCGTTCGACACCGGCACGCGGTGGATCGTCGCGGCCGTCGTGCTGCTCGTCATCGTGGCGTTCAGCGTCGCCGCGTTCGTCATGGTGCGCGCCCAGTCGGTCGCGTTCTTCAAGTCGCTGCGCGACGCGGTCGCGGTGATCGCGATCACCGGCGGTGCGGTGGTCGCTGCCCTGGTGTTCGCGCCGGGCGCCCGCAACGAGGTGTTCAAGCTGTTCGCGGTCGTGTACTTCTCGCTGCTGCCGGCGGCGCTGTATCTCCAGTTCATGGCGGTCCGCGGACCCACGCTGTGGGAGGAGTTCACGGACAACCTGTTCCGGCTGCGGTTCGACGACCCGGAGTCGCTGCCCCGGCCACCGACCAACTGCCGGTACTATCCGGTGTGGCTATCCGCGCGCGCCGCCCGGGCGGCACCGCCGGCCAAGACGCTGTACCAGAAGAAGTTCGAGGGCGTGTTCGGCGCGATCCCGTGCGACGACGACAGCCGCCCGCCGAGCCACACCGAGAAGCTCGCGCCGGTGATCATGGCGACGGTCCTGTTCTCGGTGGCCTGGGTCATCGTCGTGATGCCCGCGCCGCTGTTCGAGGCGACGCTGTTCGGCCACGTCCCGCAGGCCACCGAGAGCCCGGTCATCCCGCTCGGCACCCTGCGGTTCGGGTTCCTCGGGGCGTACTTCTACGCGGTCCAGATGCTGGTGCGGCGCTACTTCCAGAACGACCTCAAGGCGAGCGCCTATCACAACGCGACGATGCGGATCGTGACCGTCGCGCTGCTGGTCTGGACGGTCGACCTCGGGCTCGGCGATCAGCCCGGCGCGGTCCGCAGCTCGCTCGCGTTCGTGATCGGCGTGTTCCCCGACGTCGGGTGGAAGGCGCTGCAGACCTCGGTGAAGCTGCCGCTGCGCGTGCTGGTCCCCAGCCTCCGGCAGCCCTACCCGCTGAGCGACCTCGACGGGCTCAACGTGTGGTACGAGGCCCGGCTGCTCGAGGAGGGCATCGAGGACATGCAGAACCTCGCGACCTGCAACCTGGTCGACGTGATGCTCAACACCCGGATCCCGGTCGAGCGGCTGGTCGACTGGATCGACCAGTCGATCCTCTTCCTCCACCTCGGCAAGCCGGTCGAGGGCGACGGCAACCCGCGCGACCAGCTCCGCCGCTACGGCATCCGGACCGCGACCGACCTCGAGGACGCGTTCCGGCCGGCGCCCGGCATCGCCGACGAGGCCGAGCGGATCACCAAGCTCGAGCGCCTGCTGACCACCAGCCGCGACGAGCCGAGCGTCCTGCGGACCGTGCTCGCGACGCTGGGCAGCGAGCCGAACCTGCCCTACGTCCGGGCGTGGCGGTCCGCCGAGGACGCGCCGCGCGACGGCGGTCCCTGCGGAGGCAGCTGATCGCGAACGCGGCCCCGGCCGCCGGCGGTGCGGCGAGTGCCGGGGTGGCAGATCCGAGCTACGCTGAGCGGCGATGCACGAGCTCGTGACGGGGGTGCGCGATGTCGGGCGCGGCCTCGCAGCGCTGCGCGCGCACCCGTCGCTGTGGCGATGGGTCGTGGCGCCGGCGATCGTCACGCTGGTGCTGCTGGTCGGTGTCGCCGTCGGGATCGCGTACGCCGTGGGTCCGATGGTCGGCTGGGTCGCGGCGCACCTGCCCGGCGCGCTCGCCCGGATCGCGAGCCCGATCCTGAGCGTGCTGATCGCCGGCGGCCTGGTCCTCGCGGGGCTGCTCGTGTTCACGTCGATCGCGGGCGCGATCGCCGGTCCGTTCAACGAGCGGCTGTCCGAGCACCTCGAGGCCGAGCTCACCGGCCGAGCGCCCGGGCCGTTCTCGCTGCGCGAGCTCGTGCTCGGCGCGGTGGTCAGCGCGGTCCACGCGCTGCGCCGGCTGGGCGTCGCGCTCGCCGGCATCGCGCTGGTGTTCGCGATCGGCCTGGTCCCGGTGGTCGGCACGGTCGCCGCGCTCGGGGTCGCGGCGTGGTTCGCCGCCACCGCGGCGGCCTACGACTGCTACGACGCGGTGTTCGGCCGCCGCGCGATGGCCTATCGCGACAAGCTCGCGTACCTGTCGCGGCACCGCGCGCGCACGCTGGGCCTGGGCCTCGCGGTCGCCGGCCTGCTGCTGGTCCCCGGCCTCAACCTGCTCGCGCTCGCCCTCGGCAGCGCCGGCGCGACCGTCGCCGACCAGACGATCCAGCGCGGCGCGCGCCGCTGATCACAGCGGCCGGACCGCCTGGTAGATGTCCTGCGCACCGACGCCACCGGCGCGGTCGGACTGCAGCAGCACCAGGCAGCCGTCCGGCGAGATCCACGACAGCGACTCGTTGGCGGTCGAGCTGAGATCGGCGACCCGGGTCGGGTTGGCGAACGCCCCCGCGGTGGACGACCGCGTGGCGCTCCAGATGTCGGTGCCGCCCTGCGCGCCGCCGTCGGTCCGGGTCGAGCTCCAGTAGATCGTCAGACCGTCGTGGCTCACCACGGGGTGGCCGTCGACGGTCTGGGTATTGAGGACGGTCAGCACCTGCGGCGCGCCGAACGAGGTGCTGGCCTGGCGGAGCGCGACGTAGAGGTGCAGCGCGGTGCCGTCGCGCGCCGAGTCGAAGTACAGCGCGGTGCCGTCGTCGGTGATGAACGGGTCGAGATCATCGAGGCTCGAGTTGACCCCGGTGACGATCGTGCCGACCGGAAACGCCGCGCTCGTGGTCGCGCGCCCGGTCACGTAGAGATCGCCGGTCTGGTTGCCGGGGGCGACCAGCGCGTAATACATCGTCAGCCGATCGCCGGTCAGCGCCGGCCCGCTCGCCGCGCCGGTGGCGTTGATCGCCGGCAGCGCCACCGGGGTCCCGAACGCCGCGGTCGGCGAAGTGCGGGTCGCGACGTAGAGCCCGGCAGTGCCACCCCGGTCGCTGCCGAAGTAGATCGTCAGGTCATCGACCAGCTTGGCGCCCTGATCGCGCGACGTGCTGTTGATGCCGGAGACCAGCGTGGGCGTCCCGAACGGCTTGGCCGGATCGCAGCGCGCGATCGCCGCATCCGGCAGCACCGCCACATCGGCCGGGGCGTCGACCGCTGCGTCGCGGCCGGCGTCCGGCGGGCCATGGCCGGGGTTGACGCCGCCACACCCCCCGCCAGTCATCAGACCGATCACCGCGCTCGCGCACAGCGGATTCCGCAGACAGCGAATGTGCATTCGTGGTCTTCTCCCAGGATAGTCGAACCCACGTTATCGGCGCGCCCGGGGAAAATACAGGAGTGCGCCAGCCGCATGATGCGGCACCTCATGTGAGGCAGATGACAGCGCGCGCCGCGGCGCGTCCGGCGCTACTCGTAGACCAGCAGCAGCGGGCCCGGGAACAGCCACGACAGGCCGTCGCGCAGCCGATCGCGCCAGTTCTCCCAGTTGTGGCCGTCGCGGGCCTCGACGTAGCGGACCTCCATGCCGGTCGCCATCAGCAGCGGCGCCAGCGACCGGTTCTCGTAGATCAGCGACTCGTACATGCCGCAGCTCATGAACACCCGCTCGGACATCGCGATCGGCTCGGCGCGGTAGTGGTTCATCAGCACGACGATCGGATCGAACAGCGGGCCGCGCGCGTTGCGATCGCCGATGTCGGTGAACGCGAACGATCCGGACTGCAGCAGCAGCCGGCCGTAGAACCCGGGGCGGTACAGCGCGGTGGCAAACGACGCGACCGCGCCGAAGCTCGCGCCCATCAGGCAGCGCCCGGCCGGCCGGGCCTCGAGCGGCAGCGTGCGCTCCAGGTTGGGCACCAGCTCGTCGGTCAGGAATCGCGCATGGCGCTCGTCGCCGGCGTACTCGCCGAGCCGGTTGGGCGAGCTGGTCAGCGCGACGATCAGCTCGGGGATCTCGCGGCGGTGGATCAGGTTGTCGCGGATCGTGCCCAGGCTCGCGTAGTGCAGATAGTCGTGGCCGTCGTGGACCACCAGCAGCGGGTAGCGCCGGGTCCGCCGGTAGCGCGCCGGCAGGTACAGCGCGACGCCGCGCCGGCCGAACACCTGGCTGTCGAACTTGATCTCGTCGAGCGTGCCGGCCGGCGCCTCCGGATCGCGCGCGATCCACTCCGGCACGGTGTAGCCGGTGCCGTGCGCGACCGAGTTGGCGCCGAACGGATCGCGCGCGCGGTTGGGGTTGAGCGGATCCTCGATCCACTCGCCGTGGCCGCCGCGCACGACCTCCAGCTTGTACTCGACCCGCGACCCGGGCGGGATCTCGAGCGTCAGGTACCACAGGTCGGTGCCGTCGAGCCGCCGCAGCGGCTGCGACGCCGGCAGGCCGAACACCCAGTGCTTGAGGTGCACCGCCTCGGCGTCGCCGCGGTACACGACCGTGATCGACGGGCCCTCGACGATCGGGAAGCTGTTGGCGGCGAGGAACGCGTCGACCGCCTCGCGCGTGTGCGGCCCGGCCACCAGCTGATCGATGGCGCGGGTCACGGCGTCCACCCCGGCTCGACGCTGCCGTCCGGATCGAGCCGCCGGGCGCCCGCCGCACGGACCGCCCGGCCGCCGTCGACCCAGATCTGCGCTCCGTGATCGAGCGCGATGCAGCGCGCCGGCGCGTAGCGCCCCGCGAGCTCGCCCACCCGCGCGCGGTCGTCGAGCCGCAGCCGCAGCCGCGGCTCGGGCAGCACGACCAGGTCCGGCGCCAGCCCCAGCCCCGCGTCGAGCACCTCGGAGATCGCCTGGCCGTGCGGCGGGTCGTCGTGGAACAGCACCACGCGATCGGTCAGCGCCATCGCGCCGGCCGACCACGCGACGATCGGCCGCCGCCCGACGAGCTCGGCGATCCCGAACAGCCGCAGCCGGTTGAGCAGCACCGCGACGTGCCCGCCCGCGATCACGATCGCGTCGGTCGGCGCGATCGCCCGGCGCAGCTCCTCGACATGGCGGGCCAGCACGCGCCGGGCGCGCGGCCGGACCTCGGCCTCGAACGCTGCGTGGACCGCGCGGCAGCGCGCCAGGTGATCGCCATCGATGTGGCGGATCAGCGCGAGCGACGCCGCCGCCTCCTCGGCCGCCAGCGCCGGATCCGCGCTGCGCACCGCCACCGCGCGCGCCGCCTGCGCCGCGTGCTCGAGCCGCACCCGGTAGGCGTCCTGCATGAGCTTGAGCTTGAGCTGGCGCGCCTTGTACACCGCCGCGAGCTCGGCGTCGTCGGCGAACACCTGCTCGCCTCGCCGGTGCAGCGCGAGCTCGACCGCCGGCACGCCCGGGTCGGCGACCGTGCCCGGCTCGCCCTCGCGCTCCTGCCAGCCCGCCGTCACCATCGCGACCGGGCCCTTGACCCCGAGCTCGCGCAGCGCGCGCGGCACCGTCGGATCAGCGTGCTGGGCGCCGCACAGGACGATCACAGGACTCCCTGGAACATGAACGACCGGCCAACCATAGTCGATCGGGCCCACGGGGAACAGCGTGCGGTACTCACGAGGCTGCCGGTCGAGATCTCGCCCGGGCCACGGGGTGATTGCCCCCGTCGGGTCCTTGCGAGTCCGCCAGTGGCGGGTCGGCTTGGTCCAGCTCGATGCGTGGGTGGGACCTCGCCGTCCTTCCACGCGGTCGCAAGGCTCCAGCTCCGCCTGCTCTCGCGCGACGAGCTCGCCCAGTACGTCGCCCACCGCTGCGCCGTCGTCGGCGCCGCCCGCGCCCCGTTCGACGACCGCGCCCTCGACGCCATCTTCGAGATCGGCCGCGGCAACCTGCGCGCGACCGACGACCTCGCCTTCAAGTCGCTCGACCACGCCGCCGCCGCCGGCCATGCCGCGGTCTCCGTCCAGCATGTCATCGCCGCGCGCAAGGACCTCTAGCCATGACGTCCGGCCGCCGGACACTCCGCGTGCCGGTGCCCTGCGACCTGTACGCAGAGCCACCGCTCGGTCCGCTGCTCCTGCTCGACCTCGCCGCGGCGGTCGCCGCCAACGCCCTCCGCGCCCACCACGTCGCCGTCGCCGGTGACGTCTTCCCCGATGAGACCGACGAGGTCACCGCCGCGCGCATCCTGGCCCACGCCTGCGACCAGCTCGGCCGTGAGCGTCCGGCCGTTTTGCACCGATAGTCGGGCCGCGGGCCCTGGCGCACTTGACCGCGGGCGAGGCTCGGTGGCATGGCCAAGCGCTCCTCGCCTGCAACTCCTCGTCACTGGACCGAAGCCGACGCACGCGGCGTCCTCGACGACTGGAAGCGTAGCGGCGAAACACTCGAGGCATTTGCCCGATCACGCGGACTGGTTCCACAGCGGCTGGCGTGGTTGGCGGAAACGGCTGAGCGCGAGTCCGGCAGGTCCAGCATTGACGTTGGTCCCGGCGGCCGTGGTCGACATCGAGCCGGCGGCGCCGACGGCGGTGATCCGGCTGCCACGGGGGATCGTGATCGAGCTGGCCAGTGCGTCGCCACAGTGGGTCGCGGCGCTGGCGCGCGAGCTGACGAGGCCGGCGACGTGATCCTCTTGCCTCGTGCCGTGCGGGTGTACTTCCGATCGCGCCGAGGAAGAAGCGCTCGAGATCGACCCGTTCGGGATCCCACTTGAGCGTTCCGTCGAGCGTCTTGACGATCGCTGCTTCCGGCCGCTGCGCGGCGTGATGATGCTTGACGCGCCATCGACACCGTATCGAGGACGGCTCAGGATGCGATCAAGGGGCCCAGCGCTCGGGATCCAACTGAGCCAGCCGAAGCATCTCGTCGAGCTGCACTAGTTTCTCGCGTGAGAGCGCACCCGCGCGTTCAACCAGCTCGGCGCTGTCCAAGGTCGTAAGCCAGTCGCAAAGGATGCGGTCGGGCTGAGGAACCGCAACGCGAAGTACGCCTGCACGCGAGAGCCCCTCCTTTTCGCCCACCGACAGTTCGACGATGCCGCGGCTATCGTTCGCCGGAGCCACGATCCACATCGCTCGAACCGCGAGCGTTGCTGCTGCCGCCGACGAAAGCAGCACCACTGGGCGGAGGTTCCCTCGCCAGAGGAAGTCCTCGAAGGCGAGATCACATCGACTCCACCAGATGTCACCCCGCTGCATAACGCCAACGTTACACGCGGGCGATTCGATGTCGAACTCGGCCCGTGATGTGATGATGCGCACGCCGCGCTTGTCGCACCACGGCGGGACCGATGGGGTCCGTGCAGCGGTTACCGATCGCATACACGATCCTCGGGTCCTGCCGCCTTGCCGGCGTCGACCCGCGCGAGTACCTCGCCGACGTCCTGCCGCAGCTGACCGGCCGCATCCGCCTCATGGACCTGCCGGCGCTGCTGCCGTCGCGCTGGGGTGCGCACCGGCGGTGACGGCGGTGACCGTCGCGACCGTGGCTGCCGCGCAGGACTGATCTGGCGCTGCCACAGGCTGGCGCCGCGCTCAAGCACGGCCCGGGATTTCGGCTGGATTCGGCCGGACGCTCACGCTCGGCCAGATCCTCCACGACTACCGCCGCCACGTCCTTGCCCGGCTCGCCCTCGAGCGCCGGGCCGACCCATTCTGAGCTGACCTACCCGCGAGCCGAGGCCGCTGCCACGGCGCGCTCCACCGTCCGCTCCGGACGCGGCTCACTGCCAACGTGTCTGCAACGAGCCCACCTCAGCCAAGCCGGTCACTGCCAGCCGATCTGCAACCAGGCTGCCTCAGCCCCGCCGACCTGCTGCCAATCGATCTGCAACGAGCCCTGTCTCTGGGCGTGCAACGCAACAAGGCCAAGTGGCTGAGGGCAACCGCTGCCCAATCGCGCGCGTTCTCCAGCGACAATCGCGCGGTTGTCCGCAGCCACGCCAGCGTCCACAGGCCTGGTCGTGCGAGCAGAGCGTGGACGTTCTTGGGGCCGAGCGGTCAGCGCA
>DATAPF010000155.1:0-3286 GCA_036265355.1 Kofleriaceae bacterium
CGCCCTCGTCGCCGCCGTCCCCTGGGCCGCCGCCGCCCCGGCGGCCGGCCCGGCGCCCGACGCGGCCACCGCCCCCGGGTGCGACGATCGCGCGCCCTACGACCCCGCCGCGCTGCGCGATCGGGTCGCGCACCTGGCGGCGGTCGAGCTCGACGGGCGCGCCGCCGGGAGCCCCGGCGATGCGGCCGCGCGCAGCTACCTCGCCGGCGAGTTCCGCTGCGCCGGCCTGGTCCCCGCGGGCGACGATGGCTCGTACGCCCAGCCGTTCGTCGCCGGCGGCCATCCCACCGCGAACCTGATCGGCTACCTGCCGGGCGGCGACGCCGCGGGCGACATCATCGTGGTCGGCGCGCACCACGACCACCTCGGCGACGGCCACCTCGGCGCCAACGACGACGCGTCGGGCACCGCCGCGCTGATCGCGATCGCCCGCGCGCTGCACCGGGCCGGTACGCCGCGCCGCACGATCGCGTTCGTCGCGTTCGGCGGCGAGGAGCTCGGCGAGCTCGGCTCGCGCCAGTTCGCCGCCCACCCGCCCGCCGCGCTGCCGCTCGATCGCGTGGTCTACGACGTCAACCTCGACATGGTCGGCAGCTATGGCTCGGCCGGCGCGGTCCACGCGATGGGCACGTTCCGCGGGCTGCCGGCCACCGCGATCGTCCAGGCGCTGGCGGCCGAGCGTCCGGCGCTGCACGTCGGGCTCGGCGGCCGCGGCGTCGGCTCGGACCACGAGGCGTTCTGCAGCGCCGGCGTCCCGTACGTGTTCTTCTGGACCCCCGACCGGCGCTGCTACCACGCGCGGTGCGACACGACCGACCGGCTCGACACCGCGCACCTCGCCGCGATCGCGCAGCTCGCCGGCGCGCTGGTCGCTCGGCTGGCCGACACCCCGGTCGACCTCGCCGCCTCCCGCGCCCGGCTGGGTTGCGGCCACCGATAGCCCTGGGTCAGGCGCTGGCGCGGCGCGATCCGGTCTCCAGCGCGACCAGCCGCTGGTTGACCTCGGCGCGCATCTCGCCGAGCTCGCGCAGCAGTGTCTCGATGTTGACCTCGTTCTTGAGGTTGACCTGAAAGTCGGTCTCGGCCTGGGCGCGATCCTTGAGCGACGAGCGGTTCTGGCTCATCACGATCAGCGGGCCCTGCAGCGCGACCAGGATCGCGAGCAGCAGGTTGAAGAACTGGTACGGGTACGGATCGACGCCGGCGACCGCCGGATGGTTGACCACGATCCAGACCAGCGTCAGCCCGACCAGCATCAAGATGAACGCCCAGCTGCCGTTGAGCTCCGCGACCCGGTCGGCGAGCTTCTGGCTCCAGGTCAGCTTGCTCTCGAGCTCGGCGACGACGTTCTTGGCGGCGCGCTGCGACAGCATCTCGTTGGTCGCGCGCAGCCGGGCGGCCAGCGTGCGCAGCAGCGTCATCGCGCCCTGCGGCCGCTGCGCGAGGTAGCCGCTCAGCGTCTCGCGGTCGAGCTCGAGCAGCGTCGCGTCGGTGGTCGCGACCGCGCTGGCCGACCGCGGGCGGTCGTCGAACAGCGCGATCTCGCCGAGGTGCTCGCCGGTCGTGATGTCCTTGAGCGAGATCCGGCGCGATGCCTCGCCCGGCAGGTAGATGTTGACGTGGCCCTCGGCGATGATGAACATCGACGTCCCGCGGTCGCCGAGGTTCATGATGATGTCACCGGCGGCGAACTTGCGCTCGACCAGGCTGTGGGCCAGCGCCTGGCGATCGTCGTCGGCCAGGTTCTCGAACATCGGCACCCGGGCCAGCAGGGCAGCGTAGCTCATGGCCGATCGTTATCGCGGATGGCCGCCGCGCTCCAGTGACGATGCGGTGATGTTGGCCCCCGGCGCGGCGCCCCGGCACGTGGGCCGGTCACGCGCTGGGCGGCTCGTCCCAGTCCACAAAGTTCTCGCCCTTGACCCGCGACAGGATGTCGATCGCCGCCGCCGCCCCGTCGCCGGCGCTGATGATCGCCTGGCTGCGCCCGGGCCGCGCCGACCGGCCGACGATGTACACGCCGTCGAGGCTCGACCGCGCGTTGCGATCGGTCGCGATCCCGTTGTGCTCGTCGAACGTCAGCCCGAGCTGCCTGGCGAGCCGCGGGCCCTTGCCCTCGGACAGCACCAGGAACTTCGCGGTCTGGCGCTCGCCGCCCTCGAGGGTGACCGTCCAGCCGTCGCCGGCCTGGACGATGGCCTCGACCGCGTCGCCGCGCAGCCGCGCGCCGAGCTCGGCGACCTGCTTGCGCGCGATCCGCTGGAACTCGGTCCCCAGGATCTCGGGGATGCCGAGGTAATTGCGCAGCAGCGCGTAGTTCATCGCGGTCTTGTCCTGGCCGAACACCACGACGTCGAGCTGGTTCTTGGCCAGGAACAGCGCGGCGCTCAGGCCCCCGGGGCCATCACCGATCACGATCACATCGGGCATCACCGACTCCTTTGCGAGCCGCCAGCATCGCACGGGCTGCGCGCGGGATCAGCGGGCGGAGCGGCGGAGCGGCGGTGGGCGCGCGTTGCCCCGCCGGCGCTCGGAGCGCACCTTCAGGGCCGGCAGTAGCCCTTCATGTTGCAGAACTGGCCCATCGCGCCATTCGGGCAGCTCGGATCGGTCGCCTTGAGCATCGTGCACTGCTGGGAGCACACCGGTTGGCCCGCCGTGTCGATGGAGTCCGTGCAGACGTGGCTGTCGCAGTCCGGAGCGCTGTTGCTCGCGCTGGCGCAGGCCGCGCCGAACGTCCGCGGCGCGGGTCCGCCCGCATCGGGGCCAGGAGGCGTGCTGCCGGAGCAAGCGCACAGGACGAACGACCAGACCAGAAGGAGGCGCTGCATGGTCTTCCATCCTACAGCCGGCCGCGCTCGACCTCCGGAAGGAGGATGTGACCGTCCTGTTACATGCCATGACCGGCGATCACGGGACCCGTTGCCGGACTCACCGCGTGATCGCGGCGATCTGCCGGGTGAGCCGCTTCTGCAGCTCGCTGGGCTCGACGGTCTGCATCGCGACCAGCTTGGCGAGGTCGCCGTCGACCTGGATCGAGCCGGCGAGGAACGCCTGGACGCCGGCCGCGGTATCGCCGTCGAGGAAGATCTTGCGCGCGAGGTCGGCGGACAGCGTGAGCGTGGTCGCAAAGTCGGCGCGGTGACCGCGGGTGAACAGGCCCTCCTTCATCGCGAGCCGGACCTCGCCTGGCCCGGCCGCCGCGCCGGTCACCGTGACGTTGACCTCGACCGCCTTCATGGCCGGTGGGACCTGCAGATCGCCGGCCGCCGCGACGAGCTCTTCG
>DATAPF010000156.1:0-9816 GCA_036265355.1 Kofleriaceae bacterium
GCCGTCACCGCCTGCGCCACCTCGTCGGGCCGGGTCCAGACCGCCGTCGTGTTCAGCCAGTACTCGCCGCTGTCGCGCAGCGCCGAGGTGGCGCGGCGCACCGTGCCGCCGCTGGCCCGCCACGCCATGGAGCGCGAGCTCGCGGCGTCGCACAGGACGCTGGCCGAGCAGGCGATCGATCTGGCGAGCGAGAAGTTCGATCTGTTCGTCCCGTCCAGCCCGCCGCCGCCGGCGGGGTACGGCCTCGTGGTGTACATCGCACCGTCGTCCGGCCCGTTCCAGATCGGCGACTGGGATGGGCCGCTCGACAGCCACCGGCTGATCCTGGTCAGCGCGCAGCGCTCGGGCAACGAGGCCAGGGTGCTCGACCGCCGCGTCCCGCTCGCGCTGCTCGCGTACGAGAACGTGCGCGCCCGGTTCCCGATCGACAGCCAGCGGGTCTACGTCATGGGCTTCTCGGGCGGTGCCCGGGTCGCCGAGATCGTCGCGCTCGCGTATCCCGACGTGTTCCAGGGCGCCGTGCTCAACGCCGGGTCCGATCCGATCGACGGCAAGGACGGCGACCACAAGCCGCCGGCCGAGCTGTTCCGCGCGTTCCAGCGCTCGCGGCTGGTGTTCGTCACCGGCGATCAGGACGCGGACCACCTGCGCCAGGAAGATCGCAGCCGCGACTCGCTGCGCGATAACTGCGTGCTGAACGTCGAGAGCCAGGTCGCGCTGCGGCGCGGGCACCAGGCGATCGACGCGTTCGCGCTCGATCACGCGCTCGAAGCGCTCGACGCCAGACCGCCGGTCGACGCGGATGAGCTCGCGCGCTGCAACGCCCGGCTCCAGGCCGCGGTCGCCGCCGAGCTCACCCGGGCCGAGGCCGCGATCGCTCGCGGCGAGCGCGAGGCCGCCCGCGCGCAGCTCGAGGCGATCGACGCGCGGTTCGGCGGCCTCGCCGAGCCCCGGATCCTCGAGCTCGCCGACCGGCTGACGCCGCCGCGGTGATCGCTCGGCGCGTCGTGAGCAGCCGGACGGTGAGCCGCCCGAGGTGTACTGCTCGCGGGGCGCGCGGCCTGGTTTCGGTCCGACCTGCGATCTCGGCTACGATGCGGCATGCGCAGCGCGTGGGTCCTGATCACGATCGCGGGGTGCGGCGGCGGGAAGGCGCCCGAGGCCGCCCGTCCTGCACCGCCGGCTCTCCCCGCCTATGCCAGCGCCGAGCCGATCACCAGCGTTCGCATGTTCGCGCCGGGGGTGGTGTCGACCGCGGCGCCGGAGTTCGCGATCGCGTTCACGCCCGATGGCTCGACGGTGTACTTCGATCGCGCGAGCGACGATCGTAGCAAGCTCGCGATCGTGGCGTCGACATTTGCGAACGGCGCCTGGCAGACACCCACGCCGCTGCCGTTCTCGACCGGGGAGTTCCGGGACGTCGACCCGTTCGTCGCCGGAGATCGGCTGTACTTCAGCTCGAACCGACCGCGGCCGGTCGGCAACGAGACCGACTTCGACACCTGGTACGTGGTCCAGACCGGCCAGGCGTGGGGCGCGCCGGTCCACGTCGAGGGCGCGCCGAGCGGGCCGGGCAATCAGGTGTGCGTGTCGATCGCACGCGATGGAACGCTGTACTTCCAGACCGATGCCACCGGCGCCGGGGACATCTACCGCGCGGCTCGCGTCGGCGATGGCTACCCGACCGCCGCGCCGGTCGCGGAGATCACGACCACCGCCCCCGAGAGCAACCCGGCGATCTCGCCGGATGGCACGCTCCTCGTATTCGTGAGCGACCGCGAGGGTGGCAAAGGCGGCACGGATCTCTACGCCAGCCGCGCGCACGACGGTGCGTGGTCGCCCGCCAGGAACCTGGGCCCCACCGTCAACTCGCCGTTCGCCGACTTCGCGCCCGCGTTCAGCCCCGACGGGAAGTACCTGTTCTTCACCTCGGAGCGCCCCGGCCTCGTGCCGACCCCGGAGACCGGCGCCCGTCCGCCGGGAGACATCTACCAGATCGAGGTCGCAGCCCTCGGGATCTGAGCCGATCTGGCCGGCGGGTCACCCCTTCTCGATCGGCTTCCCGGCGTTCCTCCAGCCGGCGATGCCCTGCGGCATGATGTACACGTTGGCATAGCCGAGCTTCTCCGCCGCGACCGCGGCGGTGTGGCAAGCGTGTCAAGTTTCGTTGTGACAGTAGAACACCAGCGTCGCCGTCTTGTCCCCGGGCAAGTCCGCGGCGGTGACGTGGTCACTGTCGACCCACTTCGCGGTGGGGACGTGTCCCTCGGCCCAGCTCTCCTGGCTGTTGTTGTCGTAGATGAAGGTCTTTCCGTCGCTGGCAGCGAGCTTCGCGGCCACCTGATCGACGGTGAGCGGCTTGAGCTCACCCGATGCGCCGGGGGCGCTGCTGTTCTTGAAGCAGCCCAGGATCGCCAGGCCGGCCATGCTCGCGACGAGGAGGAGGAAGCGGTGTCGTTGCATGCGCCGATGCTACCTCGCTCTGGCCTTGCCTCGCGGACGGATCAGCGCCGCGCATCGGCCGCGATGTCCTTCTCGAGGCTTGCGCGGGCCCTGAAACCGAACGAGGTCAGTCTGGCAGCGGTCGCTCGATGGCCGCCTCCGGACGCCACTCCGTACAAGGCAGGCGCCGCCCGGCGACGCCATGACCTGCCGTCGAGGCGACGAAGGGACCGATGGGGCAGGCCGGAACTCGAAATGCGCAGATCAGGAGTTTTCTGGTTCGGTGATCCCGCCGACGTGCGCGGACGTCGCTGCATGGAGAACTCATCAGTTAGTCTGCCGCAGAATGCGGCAGTCCGACGGAGTATGCGTCGGAGTATGTGCACGGAATGATCGGTTCTGCTCGCTCGGGCCGCGATGCGCACGCTACGATCGCGCGGCGGGTATGTACGCAGCGTGGGACGTGTGACCGGCAGAGCGGCAGACCGGCATCCCACCGGATGGCGCGGCTACGCATGGGCGCTGTTCGCGACGATGATGGCGCTGCTCGCGCGCTGGTTCGCCGACCCACGGCTCGGCGCCGAGCAGCTGCCGTACGGCTCGGTGCTGGTCGCCGCGACGCTGATCGCGTGGTTCGTCGGGTTCCGTCCCGCGCTGGTGGTGATCTTCGTCGGTGGCATCGCGGCCAACTTCTTCCTGCTCCCGCCGCGATGGAGCTTCGATTCGGGCATCGAGCACCAGGGCTGGGGCCTGGTCGTGTTCCTGTTCCTCGGCAGCGTGATCTCGGGGTTCGGCGGGTTCGCCCGCACCCAGCGCGAGCGCGCCGAGGCATCGGCAGCGTCGATGCGCGACGCCCAGGCAGCTCTGCGCGACGCCCACGCCGAGCTCGAGCGCCGGGTCGACGAGCGCACCGCGGAGCTGGCGTGTACCATCGAGTCGCTGGGCGAGTCCGAGCAGCGGTTCCGGCTGCTGGTCGAGGGCATCCCGGGCTACGCGATCGTCATGCTCAACGACGCCGGCGCGGTCGTCGCCTGGAACGGCGGCGCGGAGCGGCTGTTCGGCCGCGGGGGGGACGCCGTCGGCGAGCCGATGTCGGCGCTGATCCCGGGGCTCGATGGCGCGGCGCTGCTCGAGGCCGCGCGCGGCGGCGCCGCGCCGTGTGACGCGATCCGGGGCGACGGCACGCCGCTGCCGGTCGAGCTCGAGGTCAACCACCTCGACCCGGGCGGGATGTTCATCGCGATCGTCCGCGACATCTCCGAGCGCAAGCGGCTCGAGGCGCTGAACGAGCAGCGGCAGCGCCGCGCCGAGGAGCTGCGCCGCAAGGCCGAGGAGCTCGCGGCGGACAACCGGCGGATGCAGGAGGCGTCGCGGCTGCAGAGCGAGTTCCTCGCCAACATGAGCCACGAGCTGCGCACGCCGCTCAACGCGATCATCGGGTTCGCGGACCTGCTGCACGGCGGCATGGTCGGCGGGCTCGACGCCCAGCAGCGCGAGTTCGTCGGCGACATCCTGACCAGCTCGCGCCACCTGCTGCAGCTGATCAACGACGTGCTCGACCTCGCCAAGGTCGAATCGGGAACGCTGGAGGTCGTCCCCGAGGCGATCGACCTGGCGCGCGTGGTCGGCGAGGTCCGCGACATCCTGCGCGGCCTCGCGGTCGAGCGCCGGCTCGACCTCGAGCTCCAGCTCGCCGACGACCTCGGCAGCGTGATCGTCGACCCCGCCAAGCTCCGCCAGATCGTCTACAACTACGTGTCGAACGCGCTGAAGTTCACGCACGAGGGCGGCCGCGTCGTGATCCGCGCCGCGCTCGCCGGCGACGCGTTCCGGATCGAGGTCGAGGACACCGGGATCGGGATCGCGAGCGAGGACCAGCGCTACCTGTTCCTGCCGTTCCGCCAGCTCGACGCGAGCGCGACCAAGCGCTACCAGGGTACCGGCCTGGGCCTCGTGCTGACCAAGCGACTCGCCGAGGCGCACGGCGGCCGGGTCGGCATGCACAGCGCGCGCGGCGTCGGCAGCACGTTCTGGGTCGAGCTGCCGCGGGTGACGCCGAGCCCGAGCGAGCCGGCGCTGCGGGCCGCCCAGCGCTGACGGCGCCGGCCGCGAGGACCTGGTCAGGGGTAGGTTGTCGATGCGCCAGGTCCGGACGCTGGCTTGACCCTCGTGATCCCCCAGATCAGTCGATCGACGGGTGCAGGTTCATCGACACGAAAGTCGACCCACGTGAAGTCATGGAGGAAGGCCGGTAGTCTGGGGCGCGGGATCGACACGGACGGAAGGACCACCGGGATCACCGGACAGCCGCGCTCGATGAACTGCCGCAGCAGCGCGGACAGCTCGAGGCTCTGCCACGGCCCGGTCCCGTCCGCGCCGATGAAGACGGCGGCCGCGCGAATCGACTCGATCTGCGCTTCGAGCTCGCGCAACCACGGCTGGCCCGGCGGCAGCTCCCATTCATCGAGCCAGGGCAGGTAGCCGCGCGCCCTGAGCTGCTCTCCGATCCGCTTCACCTCGCGCTTGTCGGCCGCGTGGTGACACAGGAACACGTCGAAGTCGCGGGCCGTCGCCTTGCCCGCGAGGCGCACCGAGGCCGCATCGCTGTCGCGGTGGCTGTCCGCGTCGCGGTTCATCATCGTCACGTTCTCGGGCATCGCCGTCGCGCCGTCCGGAATCGCCCGCTGCTCCACGAGCCCGGCGAGCTCGGTCCGGTGATCGCAGACCTGGCAGATGATCCAGGTCTTGTGGTTGTCGAGGCGCTTCTGGACATGTTCCGGCGGGAACACCACTCCGCAGCCGCCACACACGACGACCACCTCGGCCCGGACCGTGGCTGCGACCGCCCGTCGCGCGACGTGCGCGTGCACGAACTGCTCCAGCTGGGCCCGGATGACCGGGGCAGTCTGCGACGAGATCACAACCTCCAGCGTGCCACCGACCTCCGTGACCTCGTGCAACCGGACACCGCACCGCGCAGCGAGCGAATCTTTGACCGTGAGCCCATCCCGCCAGATCTCGTCGCGCTGGAACACCCCGCTGCGCGTGAGGCGCACGGCCAGGGTCGCATAGACCGACCGCGCGGAGCCCTCGAACACCACGCGATACGACGGCCGCAGCTCGGCGACCCCTGGCGGCGGCTCGCGCGTCGACTGCGCGGGGAACAGCAGCACGACGCCATCGTCCGTCGACTCGCGCAGCGCGATCTCGCCGCGGACCAGCGCTTCGATCGTCGCGATCAGCAGCAGCTCCTCCTCGCGCGGATCGGCGAGCCGATCGGCGGGGATCCGGAACTGGCCGGCGCGAACGCAATCCTCGGCGATGATGCCCAGGCCATCGGGCTCGTCGCGCGCGGCCCCGACGATGGCCGACGCGTAGGCGTCGAGCAACTCGGGCTCGAGCAGGACGTAGTTGCCGAACGCAAAGCCCCGCACCACGCCGCTCGACTCCAGCCGTCCGATGCAGGTCGCGAACTGGCTGCGAACCTCCGCCGGAGGCCGGCCCGGCTGTCCGGCGAGGAACGCGTCGCACAGCACCGGCACGGTCACCAGCCGCCGCGCCTGCTCGCGCGCGGCGATCACGAACGACCGGATGTCGTGGAACAGCCGGGTCGACGTCACCTTGGGAAGCTGATCCCAGTCGATCCCGCGGTCCACCGCGTCACGGAGCTCTGCGATCCCCCAGCCCTGCTTCGCGCTGGTCTCGAAGTAGTCCTGCTCGGCGACCTCCAGCTCCTCGCGGAGCTGCGCCAGGCGAGCAGGGCCAAGGGCAACGCCGCCGCGATCGATGCGCGCCACGACCAGCACCTTGCGCAGGGGTGCCTGGCTCGCCAGCACGCGCCGCGCCTGACGCAGCGCGCGATCCCAGTGCCGCACGCCGGCCAGCGGATCGGTCTCGCTCCGGGCGTCGAGCACGAGGATCGCGATCGTCGTGTCATGCAGGTGGAGCTGGTGAACGATCCGGTACGCCGGCTGTCCGGCGAGATCCCACAGCACGATCTCGCGCGTCTCCTCGAGGTCCGGCGTGAGCTCGACGACCCGCTCGTCCAGCCGCCAGATGTTGCGCGCGTGCGTCGACTCGGTCGCGACGAATGGCTTGCCGGCCAGCGCGAGCGCGAGGCCCGACTTTCCGACGCCGCTGTCGCCGACCAGCACGACCTTGGCGTTGCAGTACTGCGACCGACGCTCGGCTCCCGCGAGCAGCAGCTCCGGATCGAGCCGCCACAGCGCCACCGTGCGCTGGCCCGCGCCGAACGTGGCCAGGACGTTGTCCCGGCTGATCCCGATGCTGACCAGGTGGGATGTCGTATCTTCGAAGAACTGACCGAGCTGCGACCAGCGGTCGCAGCGCCATAGCCGGACCGTGCCACCATCGGACTTCGACACCAGGAATCGCCCATCAGGAGAGAATGCAACCGCGCGCACCGCCGTGGAGTGCCCCTCCAGGAGCCGCACCATCGAGCCGGTCCCCACGTCCCAGATCCGGATCGCCGCATCGTGACACCCGGTCGCGACGAACCGGCCATCGGGCGCGAAGCCGACGCTGTCGACCGCCGCAGGATGCGACAGGAGCAGTTCGCGAATCGGCCACGCGGCCTCGGGTCGCACCTCGGTGTGCCACAACCGAACGGTGCAGTCAGCCGACGCGCACGCGGTCGCGTTGCCGGTGGCAGACACGGCCACGCTGTTCACCAGGTTCTCGTGCCGGACGAGCAACTCCAGTCGATCCCAGTGCCGCGGCAGGCCGCAGCGCACGGTGCCATCGTCGGATCCGGACACCAACCACTCGCCGTCTCCCGACCAGGCAACGCTGGTGACTCTCAGTGACTGACCGGTGAACTTGCGGGTGCAGGTGAGCGTGTCGAGATCCCAGATGCGAACCGAACGATCGGCGCTGCCGCTCGCCAGCAGGCCGCCGGTGGGCGAGAACGCCACCGAGAGGACCGTGCGGTCATGGCCGGGCAGCGCTGCGACCCGCTGCCCGTCGCTCCGCCAGATCCGCACGACGCCATCCTTCCCGCCGGTCGCGAGCATCCGCCCGTCCGGGGCCCAGGCCACGGTGAAGATCTCGGCGGATCCCTCGGGTTGAAGCTCCCGCTCGAGCACAACACCCGGAAACGGATGCGACGCCTCGACGCTCATCCGGCGCAGTATACGTCCGCCGCCGGCACCGATCGCGCCGATGCGGACGCGATCGCTTGCCAACCGCCGCTGCGTCGGCGATGGATCAGCGATGGCCCCCAGCGATCTCCCCGCCGGCACCTACCTCATCCCCGCGCAGGAGCGCGTCGTGTTCGGCCGGCCCGCCGACGAGGCGGTGGCGGCGGCGGCCGACCACCGCGGCGCGCGCCGGGTGTTCGTGGTGTCGACCCGCTCGCTCGCCGGGCTCACGGCCGGCCCGCTGCAGCACATCGTCGCCGCGCTCGGCCCGCGCCACGCCGGGACGTTCGCCGAGGTCCGCGCCCACAGCCCGCGCGAGGACGTGATCGCGGCGGCGGCGGCCGCGCGCTCGGCGGGAGCCGATCTGCTGGTCGCGGTCGGCGGCGGCTCGGTGATCGACGCGACCAAGGCGGTGCAGCTGTGTCTGTGGCTCGGGCTCGACTCGCCGGACGCGATGGAGCCGTACCGCGGCGGCGCGCCGGCCGAGCTCGCGCGGCGGATCGAGCCGCCGGCCGACCCGATCCGCATGGTGGCGGTGTCGACCACGCTGTCGGCGTCGGAGTTCACCGCGTCGGCCGGCGTGACCGAGTCGCGCAGCCACGCCAAGCAGATGTTCGCGCACCGGCTGCTGGTGCCGCGCGAGGTCGTGCTCGACCCGGCGGCCACGCTCGACACGCCGGCGTGGCTGCTCTACGCGACCGGGATCCGCGCGGTCGACCACGCGGTCGAGTCGTACTGCTCGCCGCTCGCCAACCCGGCGACCGAGGCGAGCTCGCTGCAGGGCCTGCGCCTGCTCCATCGATCGCTGCCGCAGATCCAGGCCGATCCGCGCGCGCTGCGGCCGCGGCTCGACGCGCAGTTCGGGATGTGGCAGGCGATCACCGCGGCGGCGGCCGGGGCCGGCAGCGGCGCGAGCCACGGCATCGGCTACGTGCTCGGCGGGACGTTCGGCGTGCCGCACGGCCACACGTCGTGCGTGATGCTGCCTGCCGTGCTCGCGTGGAATGCCGCGGTCAACGCCGATCGCCAGCGCGCGCTGTCGGACACGATGGGCGCGCCACATCGATCCGCGGCCGAGCTGATCGCCGAGCTGATCGCCGCGCTCGGCCAGCCGCGATCGCTGCGCGCGGTCGGGCTGCGCCGCGAGGACCTCGACACCGTCGCCGAGCGCGCGCTGACCTACGCGCCGGTGCGGGCCAACCCGCGGCCGATCCGCAGCGCCGCCGACGTCCGGGAGATCCTGGAGCTGGCGTGGTGACCGAGGATCTCGCACCGCATGCGCACGTGAATTCGGCCCCTGGCGCGAAGCGACAGGCCGGCCGCGAACGCGGACGGGGACGTGCGAAGCACGTCAGGACGAACCGAACGGCAGTGAGGAATTCGAAAGCAAGCCCCGGAGTGCCGGGGCCGGCGGGGGGAATTACGGTGGTCTCGTGACTGGCAAGGATCGCAAGAACCACCGAAGGGATCGAAGGGAGACCCGCATGCTGGCGAATCATTCTGCACCGGCCGGCGACGCGGCGCGCTGGACCGCGCTGCGCGCCCGCGACAAGACCGCCGACGGCACGTTCGTGTATTCGGTCAAGACCACCGGGGTGTACTGCCACCCGTCGTGCGCGGCCCGGCCTGCCCGCTCCGAGAACGTCGCGTTCCACGACAGCCCCGCGGCGGCCGAGCGCGCCGGGTTCCGGCCGTGCAAGCGCTGCAAGCCGGACCAGCCGCCGCTCGCCGAGCGCCAGGCCGCGCAGGTCGCGGCGCTGTGCCGGATGATCGAGACCGCGGACGAGGTGCCGACGCTCGACGAGCTCGCGGCGCGCGCCGGGCTGAGCGCGTTCCACACCCACCGGCTGTTCAAGGCGGTGACCGGCGTGACGCCGCGGGCGTACGCGGCGGCGCACCGGGCGCGCCGGGTCCGCGGCGAGCTCGCCACCCGGGCCACCGTCACCGAGGCGATCTACGGCGCGGGCTACAACTCGTCGGCGCGGTTCTACGAGGCGTCGAACGCGGTGCTCGGGATGACGCCGACCGCGTACCGCGCGGGTGGCCGCGGCGCCGAGATCCGGTTCGCGATCGGACAGTGCACGCTCGGCGCGATCCTGGTCGCCGCGACCGCGCGCGGCGTGTCCGCGATCCTGCTCGGCGACGATCCGGAGGCGCTGGTCCACGATCTCGAGCGCTAGTTCCCGCGCGCACAGCTGGTCGGTGCCGATCCGGC
>DATAPF010000157.1:0-58818 GCA_036265355.1 Kofleriaceae bacterium
GCGCGGGCACGATCTACGTCGCCGACCGGAACAACTCCACCGTCCGCAAGCTGACCGCCGCCGGGGCCGTGACCACGCTGGCAGGCACCGCGGGCATGACAGGCAGCGTCGACGGCACGGGTGCGGCGGCGCGCTTCAACAGTCCCGCCGGCGTCGCAGTCGACAGCGCGGGCAACGTCTACGTCGCCGACTCTGGCAACTCGACCCTCCGCAAGGTCACTCTCACGGGGACAACCACCACGATCGCGGGGACCCCTGGCGCGGCCAGTATCGCGCTCGGTGCAACACCCCGGTTTGGCTTTCCACAAGGTCTGGCAATCGTCGTTGACTCCCTCCTCGTCAGCGATGCCAACGCCATCCTCTTGCTTGCCAACGGCGCCCGGTAGGCGCCGCAACGCAAGCTCAGAACCACCCCGAGACGGCGAGACCGGTCGCCGTCGGCACGACGCGCACGCTCGCGTCGATCGTGGCGTCCGGCCTGTGCTCGCTGTCGCGCAGGTACAGCCACAGCGCGGCTCCGCCGACAGCCAGCCCGCTCGCGGCGACCGCCTCGGCGATGTAGCGATTCGTGTTGGCCGAGTCGTACAGGGAATCGCGACGCGGCCTGCTGGTCACCTCGGACTTCGCCGCGTCGTATCGCGCCTCGGCCCGGAGCTCGAAGCCAAGCCCGCCACCGAGCAGCGCGAGCGCACCCGCGCCGAGGACGATCGGGACATCGTGCGAGGTGTGCGATGACCCGGGCGCGCGATCGACCGCCGGGACGACCATCGATGGAGGCGCGAGCGGCAAGGCGATCGACGCGACGGCTGGCTTGTCGAGGTCGCGCGGCAGGTTGCGCAGGTCGGGGATCTCGACGGTCCGGATGTCGCTCTCGGCCGCGACCGTGACCTGGGTGGACCACGCGTTCCCGCCCGGCGCACGCGCGGTGATCGTGTAGATGCCGCCATCGACCGGCAGCGCGCGGTTCCACAGCCCGGCGTCGACGCGATCCTTGCCGCGCGTGATCTCCAGGCCGTCGACCTGGCTCTTCTGCGGCACGTTGATCGTCAACCGGGAGACGCGCGGCTCCAGGTTCTGCGCGCGCACCCGGGCGACGTCGTGGAGTTGCTGGCTCGTGGCGCCGGCCGCCGACCGGGTCTGGCGCGCGACGTCGAGGAACATCCCCCAGGCGGTGGCGAGCTGGCCGAGCCGCTCGCGGCACCCGGCGAGCTGGAGGAGCGTCGTCACCGCGGGCTGGAGCCGCTGGCTGTCCTCGAACGCGCTGCACGCCTCGGCGACCTGCCCCGCGGCCAGCAGGTCGCGGCCCTGGCGGCACAACAGCTCGGCCTGCGCGCCCACCGGCTGGGCGAGCGCGACGGAAGACCACAGGACGAACACGACGGCAATGGCTCGCTTCATCGACTCCTCCGAAGGCGTGATCGGCCTTGCGTCTTCGCCGGGTATGACCCGCGGGTTCGGCGCGCTACGCAAAAATTCTGTCGTCGGACACGCCACCCAGCCCGCACGCCGGCAGTGCGTCCCGCGCCGATGTGGCTGGGCCCCCTACTGTCGGAAACCCAAGCAGGAGGGCCGTTGCGCCCCCCCGAGGCCCAGCAAGTCGCTTGCCAGTCACTGCCTCTGGAATCACGCAAACATCTAGCCAGCTGTTGTGGGTTCAGCTGACAACCGGGACAGGGAGCGGCCGCCGATCCACGGGGAGCGTTCGTTGTCGACAGAATTTTTGCGCAGCTCGCGGGGCCAGCGGGTTACATGAGGCCAAGGAGACGGTGGAACGATGAAACTCCCGCCTGGATGCGGTCTCGGCAACGGCCAGCGATCGATCCATGCGTGGATCGGACCGTGATCGAGTCGGAGCCATGGGCCGCAGTCGGGGCACTTTGCGTGCGCGGAGCAGCCACGACCTTCACCAGTGACGAGTTGACCAGTCTGTACCGCCAGTACGGGCCCTACATCTATGCGCGCTGTGCGCGCCTGCTCGGGGATCGCAGCGCGGCAGAGGACGCGACCCAAGAGACGTTCATGAGAGTCCACCGCCACCTGCACAAGGCGCCCGATCACAACCATGCGCTGGCCTGGATCTACCGGATCGCGACGAACTACTGCTTGAACGTGATCCGCGATCGCGAGCTGCATCACCAGCTGCATCACCAGATCGAGCAGTGCATCCCGGAGGCCCACGGCGACAACCTGCAGGTGTCACTGACGAACCGAGACGTGGTGGCCCGGATCGTCGCGCGCTGTCCGGCGAAGCTGTGCGTTCCCGCGTGGCTGCACCACGTCGATGGCCTCGATCACGGCGAGATCGCGCGCGTGCTCGGCGTCTCGCGGCGGACCGTGCTCAATCGCCTCGCCGCGTTCGCCGACCGCGCTCGCAAGTTCCTGGCCCGGAGCGAGCCATGACAGCGGAACCCCATGTCTCACAGCTGATGCTCGACGCGCTGGCGCTGCGCGCACTCGATCGCGACAGCGAGGCGCGCGTCCATGCCCACCTCGCGTGCTGTGCGAGCTGCCGCGACGACGCGCGGATCGCGGCCGAGCTGCGCCAGCGATTCACGGCCCACGTCCTGCCGCGCGGTGTGCCGGCGCGCCGCCCCCCGCGACGATCCTGGCTGTTGATCCCGGCGCTCGTGGCTGTGCTGCTCGCGTTCGCGTGGCGCTCGCGGCCGGCACCGGTCCCCGAGCTCGGGATCACCGAGCTCGGGATCAAGGGGGGGGCGAGCTGGCAGGTGTTCGCGAACCACGATGGCCGGGTGTTCGCGGTGCACGACGGAGCCACGCTGGCGGCCGGCGACCGGATCCGGTTCGCGGTGATACCGGCCGGTGCGCGCTACCTGCTGGTCGCATCGATCGACGGCCTCGGCGCCGCCACGATCTACTATCCGTATGACGGTCCGCAGAGCGCGATCATCGAGGGCGATCGGGTCGAGCCGGCGGGCAGCATCAAGCTCGACGCGGCGCCTGGACCGGAGCGGATCTATGCGCTGCTGTCGGACGAGCCGATCGCGGCCGATACCGTGCTCGCGGAGCTGCGCGCGGTCGCGGCCGGCGGCGCGGACGCGATCCGCGATGCCCGAGCGCTCGAGCTGCCCGTGCGGACACAGCTCTCGCTGGTGTTCGAGAAGGCGACCCCATGATTCGCACGCTCCTTGTGGTCATCGCGATCCTCTCCGGGGTCACCGTACCGGCCCACGCGAGCACCAAGCGAATCGCCGTGATCGTCGGCAACAACCAAGGAAATCCGGGGCGACCGCGACTGCACTACGCCGGCGCCGATGCGGCGAAGTTCGCGCGCGTGCTCGTGGAGCTCGGGGGCGTGGCGCAAGCCGACCTGTTCCTGCTCCAGGACCGGTCCGCCGCTGCGCTGAGCGAAACGTTCGAGCAGGTCAGACGCCGGATCCTCGACTTTCACAAGGATCCCGGGGTCCGGGTCGTCATCGTGTTCTATTTCTCGGGGCACTCCGATGGCATCGCGCTCGAGCTCGGTCGCGATCGGGTCATGTTCTCCGAGCTTCGCCGGTGGCTCGCCTCGGTGGGCGCCGACGTGCGCGTCGCGCTGGTCGATAGCTGCAAGAGCGGCGCGCTGCTCGCCACGAAGGGCGGCAAGCCGAGCGCCGGGTTCCAGATCCGGATGACCGACGAGCTGGCGAGCACCGGCGAGGTGCTGCTGACCTCGAGTGCCGCCGACGAGGTCGCCCTGGAGTCGGCCGAGATCGGCGGCTCGTTCTTCACCCACCACTTTGTTTCGGGGCTGCGCGGCGCAGCGGACATCTCGGGCGACGGCATCGTCACGCTGACCGAGGCGTACCAGTACGCGTACGCGCGGACCGTCAAGACCACGGGCGAGACCGTCGTCGGCGTGCAGCACCCGGCGTACGATTACCGGCTCTCCGGGCAGGGCGAGCTGGTGCTCGCGGAGCTGTCGAAACGCAGCGGGATGCTCCAGCTGCCGAGCGGGTTCGAACGCGTCGTCGTGATCGACGTCGCGCATGCGCAGGTGATCGCCGAGGTCACAGCCGGCAGCCAGGCGACGATCGTGGTCCCGCCCGGCCGCTACGAGATCCGCGCATCGCGCTCGGGGGCGCTGTTCGCAGGCAAGGTGACGGTCGAGCACGGTCCGCGCGTGGTGAGCAGCAACGAGCTCGTGCCGGCGCTCACGGTGTCGACGATCAGCAAGGGCTCGCCGGACGCCGACTCCGTGCCGGTGCACACGCCGCACGGCGTCTCGCTCGTCGCCGGCGCGAGCGCGCTCGCGCTGCTCGCCGGCGGGCTTGGTTTCGAGCTCCGGGCCGAGGCGCGATACGACGCGGCGAAGTCCGAGGTGACCAGCAGGCCGCATCGCGATTCGCTGTACAGCTCGGCCAACACGAATCGCTACATCGCCGAGGCGGTCGCCGCGAGCGGGCTGATCGCCGGCGGAGCCGCGGTGTGGCTGTACCTGCGCGACGGCGACCACAGGCCGGACGCCACGATCGACGCGAGCGTGCACGTCGTGCCGATGGCCACCGGTCTCGCCGTCATGGGGCGGTTCTGAAGCTGCGCTGGCGTGCCGGAAGGCCGTTTCCACGAAGTGACGAGGAGGAAGAAGATGCGACGTACATCGCTGGGTCCATGTCTCGTGGTGCTGGTCGCGGCTTCCTGTGGCTTCCCGGCACTGCCGGATTTTCCCGGTGGAGACTCCGGTGGTGGCGGGACGAGCGGCAGTGATGGCGGGACGAGCGGCAGTGATGGCGGAATGAACGATGGTGGGTCACCTGGCCTCGACCTGGAGCTGCTCGCGGGCGACGCGGACGGTCCTGGCAGCGTCGATGGAACCGGCGCCGCCGCGCGCTTCACCTTCCCGACCGGCGTGGCAGTCGACGGCGCCGGCAACGTCTACGTCGCAGACCAGCACAACGACACCATCCGCAAGATCACGCCCGCGGGGGTCGTGACCACGCTGGCCGGAACCGCGGGCCAGTTCGGCAGCGCGGACGACACCGGCGCTGCAGCGGGCTTCTTCGCCCCGTCCAGCGTGGCGGTCGACGGCGCCGGGAACGTCTATGTCACCGACCAGGGCAACTGCACCATCCGCAAGATCACCCCCGCCGGGGTCGTGACCACGCTGGCCGGCACCCCGGGCATGCGGGGGAGCGCGGATGGGACCGGCGCCGATGCGCGCTTCAACTTCCCCACCGGCGTGGCGGTCGATGGTGCCGGGAATGTCTACGTCGCCGACCAGGAGAGCTCCACCCTCCGCAAGATCACCCCGGCTGGGGTCGTGACCACGCTGGCCGGCAGCGCCGGCGTGACGGGCAGCGCGGACGGCACCGGCGCCGATGCGCGCTTCGACTTCCCGACCGGCGTTGCGGTCGACGGCACCGGGAATGTCTATGTCGCCGACCAGAACAACGACACCATTCGCAAGGTCACCCCGCAGGGGGTCGTCACCACGCTGGCCGGTATCGCGGGCGCCGGGGGGAGCGCAGATGGAACCGGCAGCGCTGCGCGGTTCTTCGTCCCGACCGGCGTGGCGGTCGACAGCGCCGGCAACGTCTATGTCGTCGACCAGGGCAATGTCACACTTCGCAAGATCACTCCCGCCGGGGTCGTCACCACGCTGGCCGGGACCCGGGGCAGGCCGGGCAGCACGGACGGTACGGGCATTGCCGCCCGCTTCGACTTCCCGACCAGCGTGGCGGTCGACAGCACCGGCACGGTCTACGTCTCCGACACCGACAACGCCAGCATCCGGAAGGTCACCGCCGCGGGGGTCGTGACCACGCTGGCCGGCCCGGCGGGCGCATCGGGTAGCAAGGACGGAACCGGCACCGCCGCCCGCTTGTTCTCCCCTGCCGGCGTGGCGGTGGATGGCGCCGGTACCATGTACGTCGCCGACACCGACAACTCCACGATCCGTACGATCACCCCCGCCGGGGTCGTGACCACCCTGGCCGGCACCTCGAACGCGGGCGGCAGCGTGGACGGCACCGGCGCCGGTGCGCGCTTCGGCTTCCCTGCCGGCGTGGCGGTCGACACCGCGGGCACCATCTACGTGGCCGACACCGGCAACTCCACGATCCGCAAGGCCACCCCCGCCGGGGTCGTGACCACGCTGGCCGGTAGCGCGCGCATGCCCGGCAGCGCGGACGGCACCGGCGCGGCCGCTCGCTTCAGCGAACCGGCCGACGTGGCAGTGGACAGCGCCGGCAACGTCTATGTCGCCGACCAGGGCAACGCCACGATCCGCAAGATCACCCCCGCCGGGGTCGTGACCACGCTGGCCGGTAGCGCGGGCGTGACAGGCGGCGCGGACGGCACCGGCGCCGCCGCTCGCTTCGAAAGTCCCAACGCCATCGCGGTCGACAGCACGGGCAACGTCTACGTCGCCGATCAGGGCAATGCCGCCATCCGCAAGGTCACCGCCGCCGGCGTCGTCACCACGCTGGCCGGCACCGCAGGTGCGTTCATCCCCATGGGCGTGGCGGTCGACCGCGCCGGCACCGTCTACGTCACCGAGAAGGACCGCGGCGCCATCCACAGGGTCACACCGACCGGGGCGAACACCGTCATCTTTGACGTGACCAGCGCGGTGCGGGGCCCCATGGCCGGTGCGGTCGCGCTTACCATGCGTCTGGCAATTCTCGGGGATTCCCTCGTCATCACCTACTACAACAGTATCCTCGTGCTTCACCACGGCGCCAGGTAGTGCCGATGACGACGCGCGCGGCGGGACAGCCCCAAGCGGGCGCTGCTCCGGACCCGCGCGGGCCGATCGCGAGCGCGTCCCTCGGCAGTTGACCGGCCGGGAGCGCGCCGTCCGGTATCGCCGGGGCGCGCCGGAGTGGTTCACTGCAGCAGCGAGCACGGGTCGAACCGGCGCACGAGCTCCGGACAGTCGACCCGGACAATTCCGATGCCGTTGGCGAGGCGATGGACATCGTGGGCGTTTGCAAACTGGGCATGGAAGGCCCCGCCGGCGACGCCCTCCAAGGCGAGGCCAGACGGCCTGCCGCACAGGGCCATGAGGCCGGGCATGACCTCGGGCCAGGTCAGCGCATCGTGCACCACGATGCGTCCGCCGACCGTCAGCATGGCCGCGGCCAGGTGAACGTTGAGAACGGTCGCGCGGAAGCCGTGGTCGCCGTCGATGAATGCGAAGTCGAACTCGTCGAAGGGTTGATCGATGAGGGGGATGCGCGCCAGCTGTGCGCGGGCGTCGGCCTCCGGGACCCGAGGCTCGTAGTTGAGGTAGTAGTCCAGGAACATGCCGTCGTTGCGATCCGTGAAGTAGGCGTCGACACAGGTGAGCCGGGGCGCGTGAGGCGCGCAGAACGCGAGCAGGTGTTGCTTGACGCCGTCGAAGATGCGGTGCCGGACGCGGGGGTCGACGGAGGTAACGCTGGATCCGATGGAGGCGGTGACTTCCAGGATCCAGCGCGTCGAGAAGCCGAGATAGGACCCGACCTCGAGGATGCGGGCCGGGCGGCCGGCGTTCAGGACCTCCGCGATCGCGAGGGCATCAAAGATCTTGATGGCGCCCTCGACGGCGTGGTGGATCATCGCTTCGCTGTCGTGCTTGTCGGCGTAGCGGCGGCGGAGCGAGTCGCGGTACTCCCGCTGCAGCCGGGCGAAGCGGTCCGCCATGCTCGCCGCAGGCGGGCGGGGGTGCGGGGAGGCAAGATCAAGTGTCATGGATATTCCCTAGCTCCTATTCGGTGAAGAGGTCTGTCCAGGTGAGCATCGCCTGCTTCAGCATCGGGAAGTAGTCGGGGAGCTCCGCCGACTGGATCTCGAGGCCGTTCGCGATCTCGCGGTAGCAGTCGCGGAACGTCGATCCGCGCAAGGGTACCGCGTCGACCGCCTTCCAGAACGTCTCGTTGATGCCGAGCCCGGGCGCTTCCTTCCGCAGGTTCACCCAGACGTTCGAGGCGCGAAGATGCTTGATCGCCGGGCTACCGCTGTTGATCGAGTAGCCGAGATGGTCCGCGATCTTCTTGAGGATGACGCCCGCCCAGATGTCACCGAAGCGATCGAACCCGTAGGTGTTCAGGTTCATGAGCAGGAAGTAGAACGCGGGGATCGCGTCGCGGCGGATCGCCACGTTCATGCCGCACATCGGGAAGTAGTTGCCGACAGGGATGGTGCGATCGGTCCATGCGAAATCGCGCGGGTTGCGTATGTGCAACATCTGGGTCGGCGCATCGAAGTCCGGGATGTTGTTCCAGAGGCCATGGTTCAGGACGCACGGCCGGCGGCGGACGAGGTTCTGGGCTTCATAGGGAACGCCGCGCGGGATGATGCCGTCCAGCGTCGACACCCACGCCGTCGTCTCCCCGGCGTGGGTGAGGCGTGCCCAGTGCGTGGCGATGAAATCCTTTCCGCCTTCATGCGGATAGCAGTCATCGTCGAGCGTGATCATCATGTCCGGCTGCTTCTGCCACGCCTTGAAGTAGCCGTACGAGCGTACGCAGTCCGTCTTGCGCGGGATGATCCAGGCGTCCCTCCCCAGCTCGCGGTCGATGTCCTGGTGGCAGTAGTGCTCGACGTTCTTGCCGCCGATGTCGAAGGTCCGCTCTGCGTTATCCTCGACGATGACCATGGTCGCGCTCTTGAACTCCCCGGCCCACGCCGCCAGGAAGTCCTTCATGTGGTTCTCGCGGATGGTGGGGACAACGATGACGACCTTCTGGGGCGTGTCCATCTTGAGCGGATAGTGATCCTGGACGGATTTGCGAAGTCAAGGATCCAGCGCCTTGGATACGAGCGTTCCCGGTTACGAGCTGACCTGCCCGTGGTGCGTGGCCACGTTCTTCATCTGCCGACGGGATTACCGCGGACAACGGTACTGCGGCGACGTCTGCCGGAGGCGCGCAGCGGCGGCCAGCCACCGCCGGGCGAGCGCACGCTACGAGCGAAGCCTCGGTGACGAGCGTAAGCGGGACCGCCGGGAGCAGCGTCTCGTCCGCGCGGCCAAGCATGCTGAAGCAATGGCGTTGACTGATGGACGTAGCCAAAAAGTTGCGCTGCAGGCTGAATCACCCGCGTCAACAGCCGAGCAGAAGACTCCTCGGACCGTCGATGAGGAGAGCCAGTTCGATGGACTCGTACAAAGCGGTGCACGAACGGCCAGAGTCGATGCTCCTGGAAGGATTGTCGTGGTGGCTCGACACCCAGCTCGCTGTTGTGTGGTCTGTGGACGCCCAGCCGGCCGAGTCCTGCCTCGGCCTGACCCGAGGATCAATATCTCATGCTGACAATCGTCGTTGCCCGCTACAAGGAAGACGTGGCCTGGCTGAACGATCTGCCTGCCGACTGGCGCGTGTATCTCTACAACAAGGGCCCCGAGCTCGCGCCCGGCACGCTGCGGCCCGGCATCGCGGTGCATGCACTGCCCAACGCCGGCCTCGAGGCGCACACCTACCTGCATCACCTGCGCCGCCAGTTCAACGCCGAGGAAGGCGAGTTCACCGTCTTCACGCAAGCGGACCCCTTCGAGCATTCGCCCGGCTTCCTGCAGCTGCTGAAGCTCGCGGCCTACTGGCGCGACATACAGCCGCTGTCGCTCCACTGGAAGGCGTCCGAGAACATCCCGCCGCGCCACTTGATCAGCATGGACCGGCGCGACTGGCTGGGCGGCATTCCCATCCGCAGCGAGTACTTCTCGCTGCACAGCCTCGCTCCGGTGGCGTTCTTTGACGCGGGCGGCTGGGGACTCTACGACGCCTACCGGCTGGACCACAGCCTGGGCACCGGCCACAAGGCCAGCGAGCACTTCTTCGGGCTCTGCGGCCTGTACTGGCTGGCCGAGCAAGCGCGCGACGCCGACATCGGCGCGTTCGCGTGGGGCGCGATCTTCGGTGTGCGCAATTCGCGCATCGCCGCGTTCCTGGAGCGAGCACGCCCGCAGATGGAACGAATGGAGCTGCTGGCGTGTGTCGCGCCCATGTACGCCTGCATGTTCGAGCGCTCCTGGCTGCTCCTCTTCGGCGAGCCGATGGTCCGATTCCCGGCGCTGCGCTCCAGAGCGGCCGCCGGCGTGCCCGGATGGGCAATCAGCGAACCGTTCCTCGAAGCGGCCCTCGCCGCGAGTGTCGAAGCCGAGCTGGCCGCGCTGCCGCGCAGACCTTCCGATGACGAGGTCAGAGCGCCGATGCAAACCATCCGCTACCCGGGCTATTCCGGGGGCATCGGAACGATGGGCGGAGCCATCCGCTACCCGGGCTATTCCAGGGGCATCGGTACGATGGGCGGAACCATCCGCTACCCGGGCTATTCAGGGGGCCTCGGCACGCTGGGCGGAACAGGCAAGACCTCGCTGTCGGTCGCGGCGGCCAAGCGGCCGGCGGGGGTCGGTCTGCAGATGCCGAAGCTGGCCGGGAAGATCGTCCTTCACGATCCGTCGATCATCGTCACCAGGACCGGCTGGGCCGCATTCGGCACGGGCTACATGGGTGGAGCAGACGAGACCAGCTGGGCCGCGCTCACCACGGGCGAAAGGGATGCAGTGACCGAGGGTATGCCGCAGACGAGGAGCTCGCCCGACGGGATCACCTGGAAGAATACCGGCGCCATTCCCGGCGGGTTGCCGGCCTGGATCCCCCGCGAGCTCGGCTACATCCCGCTCCATGTCTGGGGACCCGACATGAACATGCGTGACGGGATCGGCTACCTCTACTACTCGGTCGGGGCGTTTGGCCAGAACGACAGCGCCATCGGCCTGATGACCAATCCGGCCTTCGATGCGGCGCGGCCCGCCGAGGGCTGGATCGACCGAGGCATGGTCGTGAGGTCGCGGCCCAGCGACAAGTTCAACGCTATCTCCTGTTGCCGCGTCGACACCGGCGACGGCCGTGCCTTCCTGGCCTTTGGCTCGTTCTGGGATGGCATTCATCTGGTGGAGCTCGATCTGGCGACGGGCCTGCGGCGTGACGATGCACCCCCGTACTGGATCGCTTCGCGTGGCAACGATGCGATCGAGGCTCCGGCGATCGTCGAGCATGCTGGTCGCTTCTACCTGTTCGTGTGCTTTGATTTTTGCTGCCGTGGCAGCGACAGCACCTATCGCATCATGGTCGGGCGGGCGGACACGATCGTAGGACCCTATCTGGACCGGGACGGTCACCCGATGCTCGCAGGCGGCGGGACCGAGCTGCTGAAGACCACAGGTCGCCACTGCGGGCCGGGCGGCCAGGAGGTGTTCTCCCTCGACGGCCAGCCCTGGCTCGCCTTCCATTACTACGACCGCGACCAGGGCGGCGTGTCCAAGATGCAGCTTGCACCGATCGGCTGGAGCGCAGACGGGTGGCCGGAACTCGGCCCCTGGCCGGAGTAGCGACTCGACCACACCAGGAGATCCGAGGAGAGAACAGCTGTGCCAAAGCGAATCTTGGTCACGGGAGGATCGGGCTTCTTGGGCTCACACCTGTGCGAGCGGCTGCTGCAAGGCGGGCACGAGATCGTTTGCATGGATAACTTCTTCACCGGCCGGCGCGGCAACGTCGAGCATCTGCTGACGAACCCGCGGTTCGAGCTCATCCGCCACGACGTGCAGGAGAAGTTCACGATGGAGGTCGACGAGGTCTACCACCTCGCCTGCCCCGCTTCGCCGATCCACTACCAGCGCAACCCGGTCCGCACCATCCGCACCGCCGTCGAAGGCACGCTGAACGTCCTCGACGTCGCGCGGGAGGCACGCGCGCGCATCCTGATTGCCTCGACCTCGGAGGTCTACGGCGATCCCCACGAGCACCCGCAGCGCGAGAGCTACTGGGGCCACGTGAACCCGGTCGGCCCGCGTGCCTGCTACGACGAAGGCAAGCGCTGCGCCGAGTCCCTCGCCATGGCGTACGCCCGGCAGTACGGCGTCGAGGTGCGCATCGCGCGCATCTTCAACACGTACGGCCCGCGCGTCCACGAAAACGACGGGCGCGTCATCTCGACCTTCATCGTGGAGGCGCTGAAGCACGAGCCGATCACGATCTTCGGCGAAGGCCACCAGACGCGCTCGTTCTGCTACGTCTCGGACCTCATCGAAGGTCTCGTGCGCTTGATGGCGAGCCCGCACGGGCCCGATCCCGTCAACCTCGGCAACCCCAGGGAGACCACCATCCGCGAGCTGGCCGAGCTGGCCCGCCGCCTCTGCGGCTCGCAGTCCGCCATCGTGAGCCGCCCGCTGCCGCCCGACGATCCGACGCGTCGCTGCCCCGACATCACGCGCGCGCGCAAGTTGCTCGAGGACTGGACGCCGCAGGTCAGCCTCGAGCAGGGCCTGTTGTTGACGATCGCCGATGTTCGCGCGCGCCTCGGCTTGACCGGATCACTCGGCGCGCACTGTCACATCGGGGCGCGATCGTGATCCTGGTGACCGGAGGCGCCGGGTACATCGGCAGCGTGACCGTGGCCATGTTGCGGCGCCAGGGCGAAGCGGTCGTCGTGCTCGACGATTGCGCGCGCGGCCACGCGGCGGCGCTGCCCATGGACGTGCCGCTCGTGCGGGGCAAGGTCGGCGATCGCGCCCTGCTCGCGGCGCTCCTGCAGCGCCACCGCATCGACGCATGCATTCATTTCGCCGCTCTCGCGTACGTGGGCGAATCGGTGGAAAAGCCCGGGCTCTACTTCCAGAACAACGTCGTCGAGGGGCTCGCGCTGCTCGAGGGGCTGCTGGCGGCGGGCGTGGACCAGCTCGTCTTCTCGTCGACCTGCGCCACCTACGGGCAGCCCGAGGTCGTGCCGATCGCCGAGACCGAGCCCCAACGGCCGACCCATCCCTACGGCTGGTCGAAGCTGATGTTCGAAGCGGCCTTGCGCTCCTATGCCGGCACGAGCGCGCTGCGTTTCGTGTCGCTGCGCTACTTCAACGCCGCGGGCGCCACGACCGAGCACGGCGATCACCACGAGCCCGAGACCCACGTCATCCCGCTCGCGCTGCGCGCGGCCGCCGGCACCGGGCCGGCCCTCAGGGTGATGGGGACGGACTACCCGACGGACGACGGGACCGCGATCCGGGACTACGTTCACGTGCTCGACCTCGCGAGCGCGCACCTGCGCGCGCTCGAGCACCTGCGGCGCGGCGGTGCCTCGGAGCTCCTCAACCTCGGCACCGGCCGGGGGACCTCGGTCCTCGATCTGGTCGCCACCATCGAGCGCGTGACGGGCCGGGATCTGCCGCGGGTGATGCACGCGCCCCGCCCGGGGGACCCGGCGCGCCTCGTCGCGCGGCCGGATCGCGCGGCGGCGGTGCTCGGCTGGAGGGCCGAGCACTCGAGCCTCGAGGAGATCGTCGCCTCGGCGTGGGCCTGGTCCAAGGCCCACCCTCGCGGCTACTCAGGCTGAGCAGATCGCGATGACGAGCTGCGCCTTCTCGACGCCCACGAGGTCGACGCTAGCGAACGATCTCGACGCCGCGCGCGGCCAGCCGCTTGACCGCGGCGGCGCCGGCCGGCGACAGGCGGGTCTGCGCGACGCCGAGCGTGCGGAGCCGCGGCAGCGCGGCGAGCGGCGATGGGTCGCGGATCTCGGTCGCCGAGAGGTCGAGCATGACCAGCGACGGCCGCGCGGCGAGGCCGGGCAGGGCCTGATCGGTGAGGTCGAGGCCGGTCAGCGACAGCGTGCGCAGCCGCGGCCACGCCGATAGATCGGCGATCGCGCCGTGCATCCGGGTGTCGCCGAGCGTGAGCTCCTCGAGCTCGCCGAGCGCACGCAGCGCGGCGATGCCGGCGTCGGACACCTCGCTGCCCTCGAGGTGGAGCACGCGCAGCGTGTCGGGGGAGCCCAGCGCGGCGAGCACGCGATCGTCGGCGTGGGTCTGGTCGAGGTACAGCCGCTCGAGCCGGTGCAGCGCGCCGATCCGGGCGAGCGCGTCGGGAGCAGCCGGGACCTTGGACAGCACGAGCGTGTGGAGCTCGTCGAGCCGGGCGATCCGGGCGAGCGCCGCGTCGCCGATCGCCAGCCGGCCGGCGCCGAGCGCGACGAGGTGGGGCAGGTGGTCGAGCACGGCGAGGCCGGCGTCGTCGATCGCGGTGTGCGACACGTAGAGCTCGGTGAGCCGGGGGCCCGGCGCGGCGGCCAGCGCGGCGTTGCCGATCGGCGTGCCGTCGAGCCGCAGGATGCGCAGCTCGGGCGCGGCGAGCAGCGCGGCGGCGCTGGCGTCGTCGACCGGATCGCCCGCGAGGTCGACCTCCTCGAGATCGCGGCGGGCGGCGATCGCGTGGACGGCGGCGGCGGTGATCTCGGTGTCGGCGACGCGGAGCTCGCGCAGCGCGGGCAGCTGGGCGAGCTGGAGCGCGAGCGGATCGTGGAGCCTGGCGCCCGACACGCCGAGCTCGACGAGCTGCGCGGCGCCGGCGAGCCAGCCGAGCTCGGCGTCGGTGAAGCGGTGGGGGGTGCTCGACACGTCGAACCGGACCAGCCCGGGCGCGAGCGCCGCCAGCGTCTGGATCTCGCCGCGCACGCGCGTGTGATCGAGGAACACCTCGTGCAGCGGCAGCGGGCGCAGCGCCGCGACGGTCCGCGCGCCGACCCGCGTGCCGCCGAGATCGACGATCTCGAGCGCGGTCAGCCCGGCCAGCGCGGCGCCGCCGTCGTCGGTGATCGCGGTGCCGGCGAGGTTGACGGCGTGCAGCGCGCCCAGCCCGGCGATCGCGCGCGCGCCGGCGTCGCCGACCGCGGTGTCCTCGACGTCGAGCGCCTCGAGCCCCGGGTAGCGCTGGGCCAGCTCGGCGATCGCGGCGTCGTCGATCGCGGTGTGGGCGAGGTACAGCCGGGTCAGCGGCAGCTCGAGCCCGCGGAGCGCCGCGCCGTCGACGCCGGTGCCGTCGAGGATCAGCGCCGACAGCGCCGGCAGATCGCGCAGCGCGCCCAGCCACGGCGCGACCGGCTGGTTGCGCAGCGACAGCCCGGGGACCTGCTCGCCGCGCAGGACCTCGACGAGGTGGCCGAGCGCCGCCTGATCGAGCCGGGCGATCGGCTCGACGTACCAGCGCGCGGGCATCGCCGGAGACGTGATCGCCGGTAACTCGCCGGGCAGCTCGCCGATCTGCTGCACGCCGTGCGGCGTCCAGGTCATCACGCGGACCGACAGCCCGAGCCACGGCGACGGCCTGGCCGGCGCGACGGCCGGCGCGGGCAGCGCCACCGGGGCGGGCGCGGCCGCCGGGGCCACCGGACGAGCGCAGGCGGCGAGCGCCAGCAGAGCGAGTCGCATGCCGACCAGACAGCCGTTGCTGCGCACGGTTGCGCTATAGCACCGTCCCCGGCGGCGCGACCACGAGCTTGATGAACTCCTCGCGGGTCGCCAGGTGCTCGAGGAACACGCCGCGCACGCCGCTGGTGACCAGCCGCGCCTCGTGCGCCCCGACGCCGCGCGCCGCCATGCACATGTGGAGGCCCTCGATGTAGACCGCCGAGCCCTGGCTCGCCATCTGCCGGTAGAGGATGTCGGCGAGCTCGTGGGTCAGGTCCTCCTGCAGCCGCGGGCCGCGCGCGATCATCCGCGCCAGCCGGCTCAGCTTCGACAGCCCGAGCACCTTGTCGGTCGGGATGTACGCCATCGAGATCCGGTAGATCACCGGCAGCAGGTGGTGCGGGCAGACCCCGAACGCCGTGTTGTGCTTCGAGATCACCATCTCGGTGTACTTGGCGGGGAACGTCTTGCCGAGCAGCGCGCTGACCTGGAACTGGACCTGCTCCTGATCGTGGATCAGCTCGTGGAGCCCCTTCGCCGCGCGCGCCGCGGTGTCGGCGAAGTTCTCGTCCTTGACGTCGTAGCCGAGCCGCGAGATGCCCTCGAGGATCTTGGTGTAGCCTTCGGTGAAGAGGGCGAGTGCCTCGGGGTCGAGCTCCATGGGGTGTCCTCGTAGGTGCGCAGGATCGCGGCGGTCGAGGCGGCGATCCCGAGCGCAGTTGCGCCGGTGATGGCCACCCGCCGGATCGCGTCGTAGCCCGGATCGCCCGGCGCGACAAGCGCCGCGGGCATCGCGCCGCGCACGACGGCGATTCGCAGCCGCCGGTGAGTCAGCGTCTGGTCGTGAAACGCCACCGGCCGCAGGTCCGGCGTAACGCCGAGCCTCCCCGCGACATCCAATGGCGGCAGCTCCCACAGCCCGCCGAACAGCCCGTCGGGCGTCCGCCGCACCAGCACGATCTCGCCGCGGGCCTCGAGCCACACCACGGTGCGGTCCAGCACCGGCAGCTCCGACGCCTTCTTGCGCGGGGCGACCACCGGCAGCTCGTCCTGCCGGCCGGCCTGCGCGGCCGCGCAGTCGCGCACGAGCGGGCAGACCAGGCAGCGCGGCTGGGTCGGCGCGCAGAGCGTCGCGCCGAGCTCCATCAGGCCCTGGTTGAGGTCGCCCGGCGCCGCGGCCTCGGGGAGCGCGTGCATCAGCGCGCCGGCCGCCGCCCACAGCGCCTTGCCGCCGGCGGACGACTTGATGTCGTGCTCGATCGCGAACACCCGCGCCAGCACGCGGGCGACGTTGCCGTCGACCAGCGGGGCGCGCTCGCCGAACGCGATCGAGGCGATCGCCCCCGCGGTGTACGGCCCGATCCCCGGCACCTCGCGCAGCTCGGCCGCGCACGACGGCAGCGCGCCGCCGAACCGCTCGCCGACCGCCAGCGCGCCGGCGTGCAGGTTGCGGGCGCGCGAGTAGTAGCCCAGCCCCGCCCACGCCGCGAGCACGTCGTCGAGCGGCGCCCCGGCCAGCGCCGACACGGTCGGAAACCGCGCCATCCAGCGCTCCCAGTACGGGATCACGGTCGCGACCCGGGTCTGCTGCAGCATGATCTCGCTGACCCAGATCGCGTAGGGGTCGCGGGTCCGCCGCCACGGCAGGTCGCGCCGGACCTGGGCGTAGTGGGCCACGACGGCCGCGGCGATCGCCGGAGCGTGTCGCACGCTACGTTGCACGCCCCGTTGCACGCCCCGTCGTATCCCGATCGCGGCGCGGCCGCAACCCCAGGAATCATCGCGCCTCGCAGGCGCGGGCGATCACGGCATGGCCATGTCGAGACGAGCGAACAGACCGTGCTCGGTCTCGCTCAGCCCGCCGTTCCTCGACCTGACCGGCCCGGCGCCCAGGTGCAGCCGGGTCTCGTTGAGGGTCGTGATGCCGGGGGTGAAGGTCAGGCCCCACAGCCCGGGGACCCGGACGGGCTGCATGTCGCTGGCGAGCAGCGGCTGGACCACCTTGCCCGTGCGGATGTCCATCGCGACGATGGCACCGCCGAACTGGTTGTTCTCACCGTCGAGCTCGGCGTCGTTGCCGTGCTGCCCGACCAGCAGCGCGCTCGTGGCGCACAGGCGGAGGTCGCCCATCGCCATGCCCCACGGGATGTTGAACATGTCGGACTCCGTGCGCCACAGCAGATTGCCGGTCAGATCGAAGGCGGCCACGATCCCCAGGCCATCACCTGGGATCTGCGTGTCGATCCTCGGCTCGCCGGTCCTATGAGCCCGCCGCTCCGCGGCCGTCAGGACGACGCGGTCCTCGGTCGCGAAGATGCCGAACGGCGCGAAGTTCGTCGGCAGGTCGGGGATCGCGAACTGCAAGCCCGCGGGCGTGACGCGCCGGAGGGCGCCGTCGACCACATCGAACATGTCGACGCGCTCATGGTGGAAGTCCACCGCCAGCACCCGGGTGAGGACGGGGGGGCCCGGAATCGGAGGCGGAGTCGGGGTGCCCCCACCGCCGCCGCAGCCGCCGCCGCCCCAGCCCATGGTGGTCGCAGTCGTCAGGTTGGTGGTCTCGGTTGGCATGCGAACGATCGCCACGCCGGTGAACTGCGCGCCGACGTTCGAGCGGTCGGCCAGCACGAAGGCCGTGGTCTGGCTGATGTTGGGGTTCACGGCCCAGATCTTTCCCGACTGGGCGGCGACGAGCATCGAGGCCGCGGCGCAGTTGCCGCCGATGTCCATGAGGATCTGGTCCGACTCACTGGCGACCGCGATCCCGGTGCCGGTCGTATCCGGGGCGCGGGGACGCAAGCTCTCCGCGGCGAGCGGGATATGGACGGTCGGCGCGCCACCGGGCTGCAACCCGATGACCTGGCCGGTCTCCTGGGCGACCGCCCAGAACTGGTCCTGGAGCGAGGTGACCCCCCAGACGTCCTTCAGCTGCGGGTCGGTGTTCGGCGCCACGCCCGGCTGATCCGACGTCAGCGGCGTGACGTCAAAGCGATTGTTGATGTTACCACTGCCACTCATCGTCCCAGATGCGATCGCGCTCACGCGAGTTCCGGTCCTACCTACCTTCATACATCCTCCTGCGGAATCTCCGCGCTGACCGGTCTGCAGGTCGTGCGCCATTCGATGATCGCCAGTTTCTGGATACCTGCCCTGTAGAGCGCGTGTCGATGGCGCTCGACGAGCCCTCGTCGGACAGCACAACGCTTTGCTGCGGTGTCCGAAAATGGTATTTCATATATGTGTATATCGCATGAGGGATACGACTCGAGGACGCCAATGAGCCACATGATGGCGAGCGGCCGCCGGCGTGCGAGCTCGCGCTGGCGTGCGCATCGGCGCTGTGCGGATCCCCCGAAACCGGGCGCACATGCCTCGCACGATCGCCGGGCCGGCTGGACGGTCGTGAACGCACAGATACACGACAGGTGCGATGCAGCCACACCGAGGTCCAGGGTGCATGCGCGAGGTCGCGCGCGCCGCCGACACATTCCGATCCAGCTGGCGCGCAGCGCGATGGCTCAGCGCTGGCCGAACAGGTGCTTGCGGGCCTCGTCGTCCATCTTCTCGAGTCGCGCGTCGCTGGCGGTCGCCATGCCGCGGGCGACCGCGGGCCGCGCCTCGATCGCGGCGAGCCAGCGCGCGACATTCGGATAGCCGAAGTCCTCCTTGATCAGCCGGTCGCGCGCCGAGACCACCCACGGAAACGACGCGATGTCGGCGATCGAATAGGCGCCGGCGACGAACTCGCGGCCCTCGAGCTGGGTGTTGAGCACGCGGAGCAGCCGCCGGGTCTCGTTGACATAGCGGTCGATCGCATAGGGCAGCTTCTCGGGCGCGTACGCCACGAAGTGATTGGCCTGTCCGAACATCGGACCGATGCCGCCCATCTGCCACATCAGCCACTCCAGCACCGCGGTGCGGCTGCGCAGATCGCGCGGGATCAGCTGGCCGGTCTTGTCGGCGAGGTAGAGCAGGATCGCGCCGGACTCGAACACCGAGAGCGGCGGGCCGCCGTCGGCGGGAGCGTGGTCGACGATCGCCGGGATCCGGTTGTTGGGGCTGATCGCCAGGAACTCGGGCTTGAACTGGTCACCGCGGCCGATGTGGATCGGCAATACCTTGTAGGGCAGCGCCAGCTCCTCGAGCGCGATGCTGATCTTCTTGCCGTTCGGGGTCGCCCAGTAGTAGAGGTCGATCATGGCGCCGTGCGTACCGCGCCCGCCCGGCTCCCGCAATGGAGTTGTCGTGGTGGACCCGGTCGAGCTGCGGCCGGCCGGACCGCGGCCGGCGCAGCGTGAGCCACCTCACGCGCCGGGCGCGGGGGCGAGCCCGAGCGTGAAGCTCAGGTCATCGCCGGACGCGGCGGCGCCGAGCACGCGCGCGGCCAGCCGGTGGCCGCCGATCGTCAGCTCGGTGCGGGCGGCGGCGCGGTACGCGCGGTCGACCGAGCCCTGGATCAGCTGCTTGATCCACAGCCCGACCTCCAGCGCCGTCGAGGCGTCGGCGGCCTCGACGAACCGATCGTGGACCGCGACCTCGAGCTGGTCGCCGGCCAGGCCGACGTCGAACCGCAGGCCGACCTGGAAGTACGAGCAGCCGTGGGCTTCCTGGAACACGTGGATCTTGACCGGCCGGCGGCGATCCTCGGCGACGTAGTCGAAGGTCGGCCGGTAGTCGCCGTCGGCGCGGGGCTCGAGGCCGCGGGTGTAGTGCTGCGCCAGGTGGCCGTGCGCGATGCTCCAGTTGGTGAGCTCGGCGGCCGTGCTCCCGGACAGCTGGACGACCACGTCCCCGGACCCGGGCGCGGCGGCGGCGAGCCCGCGGCGCACCGGCAGGTCGGTGGTGAGATCGACGGTCAGCGCGTCCGGCGTCGAGCTCACCCGGGTCGCCGCGATCGGCAGCGCGGGGAGCCGGATCCGCAGCCGGGTGACCTCGCCGAGCCGGCGCAGCAGGGTCGCGCGCAGCGCGTCGTAGGCCTGGCCGGACAGGTACTCGGCGAGCTTGCGGGCGGCGACGTCGAGCACCGCGCGCGGGACGCTGCCGCGCAGCGCCGGAGGCAGCCAGCGCGCGACGGCGTCGACCAGCGCGCGGCCGTCCTGGTCGCGGAGCTGGGGCTCGACCGAGCGCAGGGTCTCGGGGCCCAGGCCGGCGACCAGCTCGCTGCCCTCGGCGGTGCGCACCAGCTCGGGCCGGACGTCGGCGACGGCGGTGAGCGTCGTGACCGGCTGATCGGCGTCGTCGATCTCGACCTCGATCGCGAACCGCAGCTGATCGGCCGCGGCGGGGCGGAGCTCGACCCGCCGCACGACCGCGGCGAGCTCCGGGGCGACCAGCGTCAACGGGCCGAGCGCCGGGACCTGGAGCGGCCGGCGCAGCGCCGGATCGCGCACCAGCTCCGCGAGCAGCGAGTTGGCGCGCGCGAACGGGACGTGGACCCGCGCGTGCGGCCCGGCGGCGACCGCGGTGCGCTCGGTCAGCGCGCGCTTGCGGGCCGCGATCTCGGTGCAGTTCGCGCCGCAACCGCCGGCCAGGCCGGCGAGCACCGCGAGGACGAGGGCGAGGCGCATGCCGAGATCATACGATCGCGGCCCCACCGTGCACGCCGGGGTTGTGGCCTGCGATCACCGCGCACCGCGCGCCACCCGCTCCAGGCAGCGGGCGAGCTCGCGCTCTGCTTGCGCGGTCGAGACCCCGAGCAGCTCGACGCGGCGCTCGACCGGCATGCAGTAGCTGGTGGCCGTCCACAGCCGTGGATCGGCGAGGTCGGCCGGGGCGAGGTCATGCCAGACCTGGATCGTGCCGTCGGAGGAGGAGGAGGCGATGAGCCGGCCGTCCGGACTGAAGCCGACGTACACGACCGGATAGTCATGGCGCGCGAAGATCGTGGACTCACCGCCGGTCACGGGCCAGATCCGGATCGTCCCGTCGCGCGACGCCGAGATCACGTGCCGGCCATCCGGGCTGAAGTCCGCCCAGAACACCAGATCGCTGTGGCCTCGCAGGACGACGGGCCCGCCGCGCCCGTCGGCGCTCCAGATCCGCACGGTACGGTCCGCCGACGCCGATACGATGCGCCGGCCATCCGGACTCCACATGGCGCCGCGGATGCCGTCGTCGTGGCCACGCATCACGATCGGCGAGCCGCTGCCATCGGCGCGCCACACCCGCACCGTCCGGTCCCAGCCCGCGGACATGATCCATCGGCCGTCCGGACTGAACTGGGCGCTCTCCACGAGGCTGCTGTGGCCGCGCAGCACGAGTGGCTCGCCGCTGCCGTCGGCGTTCCACACGCGCACCGTCCGGTCGGCGGACGCGGACACGATGCGCTGGCCATCCGGGCTGAACCGCACGCCGCGAACGTCCTCGTCGTGGCCGCGCAGCACGAGTGGCGTGCCGCTGCCGTCGGCGTTCCACACCCGCACCGTCCGGTCATCCGCCCCGGACACGATGCGCCGGCCGTCCGGGCTGAACGCCACGGGCCCGACCGGGCCGTCGTGGCCACGCAGGACCAGCGGCTCGCCGCTGCCGTCGGCATTCCATACTCGTACGGTCTTGTCCGAGGAACCGGACGCCAGACGCTGGCTGTCGGGACTGAACACCACCCTCGACACCCAGCCGTCGTGGCCGCGCAAGATCAGCGGCTCGCTGGGCCGCCGATCGATGTCCCACAGCCGGACGGTCCGGTCCAGCGAGGTGGACACCAGCCGCCCGCCGCTGGCGTCGAACGCCACGTACGCCACCCGGTCGCCGGGACCGGGCAGGACCCGCGGTGCACCGCTGCCGTCCGCACTCCACAGCCGCATCGTCTTGTCGTACGACGCCGACACGATCCAGCGGCCATCCGGGCTGAACGACGCCGCGTTGACGTGCGCGGTGTGACCGCGCAGGACCACGGGCTCACCACGCCCGTCCGTGCTCCATACCCGGATGGTCTTGTCATCGGAGGCCGACACCAGGTGCCGGCCGTCCGGGCTGAACTCGACCGACGAGACCTCGCCATCGTGGCCGCGCAGGACCACGGGCTCGCCGCGGCCGTCTGCGCTCCACACTCGCACGGTCTCGTCGAGCGAACCCGATGCGATGCGCCGGCCGTCCGGGCTGAACGCGACTGCATCGACAAAGCTGACGTGGCCGCGCAGGACCACGGGCTCGCCGCGGCCGTCCGCGCTCCACACCCGCACCGTGCGGTCCCGGGACGCGGATGCGACCCGCGTCCCGTCGGGGCTGAACGACACCCCGAGGACGGGCGCGTCATGGCCGGTGAGGATGATCGGGTCGCCGCCGCCATCGACATTCCAGATCCGGACCGTGTTGTCCCACGACGCCGTCGCGATGCGCCGGCCATCCGGACTGAACGACAGCGCATCGATCCGCGCGCCGTGGCCTCGCAGCATCCTGGGCTCCCCCTGGCCGTCGGCGTTCCACATGCGCAGCACCCCGTCGGGGAATGCGACGGCGACCCACCGGCCGTCCGGGCTGAACCTCACCATCTCCGGATCGACCGGGGTCGACAGCACCACCCGCGCGACGCCCGCGTGCAGCAGGCGCTTGGCCTCGAGCGCGACCTCGACCGGCGCCGCGGCAACGTCCTCGATCTCGCGCGCCAGCGCGAGCTGGGCCGTGGGATCCGCGGTCAGTGCGCGCATCGCGGCGATCCGGGTCGCGTCGCGGGCGTGCATCGCTGCTCTCGTGGCCCGCTCGCCGGCCTGGGTCTGCTGCCATGCCAGCCAGGCCATGACCAGCGCGGCGGCCACCGCGGCGGACAGCGCCGCGCCGAACACCCGTCGCCGCAGGCGGTGCGCCCGCTCGGCGGCCGCGATCACCGCGGCCAGGTAGCGCTGCTCGACGGTGGACAGCTCCTCGCGGTGGCGCTGCCGCCACTGGCGGGCCTGCCGCGCGACCTCGCCGGTCCACAGCAGCCCCGCAGCGCGGCCGCTGCGCTCCCAGTGGCGCGCTGCGACGCGCAGCCGGGTGAGCATCTCGGCGTCGTCGTGGTGGTCGTCGAGCCAGCGCGCCAGGGTCCGCCAGCGGTCGATCAGCGACTCGTGCACCAGCTCCACCGTGGCGTCGCCATCGTCGGAGGCGCGCTCGATGACCAGCAGCCGCATCGCCGTGAGGTGCTGGAGCAGGTGGTCGACCTGTTCAGGATCGCGTCGCAGCGCGCGGAGCTCGGTCACGCTCACCACGGCCCGCGTGCGCTCCGATGTCACCAGGCACATGAGCAGCGACTGCGCCAGCGCCTGGCGCGACGCCGACAGCCCGGCCATCACCGTGTCCGCGTGGGTTGCCAGCGCTCCCTCGACGCCACCGAGCTGTTCGTAGCTGGCCTCGGTCAACATCCGCCGATCGCGATCGCGTCGCTCCCACAGCCGCGCGGCGGTGAACTGCAGGAGCGGAAGAGCCCCCGGCGTCGTCGCGACGGCGTCGATCATGCGGTCCACCAGCGAAGGCTCGAGGCGATGCTCGCTATCCTCGACAGGCCGCAGCAGCGCCTCGCGCATGCCGTCGCGGTCCAGCGGTGGCAGTACGACCAGCCCGCGCGTGAGCTCGGCGCCCATCCGGCGATCCTCGGTCAGGCGATCGAGGAAGTCCGAGCGCATGCACACCAGCACGCGCAGCGGCGACGCCGCGTCATCGGCGACGGCGGCCAGGCAGGCGAGGAACGCGGCGCGGTCGGTGGCTGAACCCAGCGTGTAGAGCTCCTCGAGCTGGTCGACGACGACGACGACCCGCCGGCGCTTGCTGTGGGCGTGCGTGCGGAGCCGCTCGCCGAGGTAGCCCGGTCCCGCGCGCATGTGAGCGATCACCGCGTGGTCCGCACCGTCGCCAGCGGCGGCACCGGACGCGCTCGCCGTCGCGGTGTCGATCTGCGCGACCACGCCGGCCAGCGCGGCCAGCGGATCGCGGCCCGGCCGCACGACCGCGACATCCCAGCCTTCGCCCGACCGCTTGAGCGTCGGGATCACCCCCGCACGCGCGAGGGACGACTTGCCCGCGCCCGACGGTCCCACCAGAGCGACCAGCGGCCGCGCGCGAAGCTCCGCGACGACATGCTCGATGTCGCGACCGCGGCCGAAGAACCGGGCCGCATCGGCCTCCTGGAACGCGGCCAGCCCCGCGAACGGGTTGCCGTCGTCGGTCGGCGGCGCTGGCCGCCGGCGCGGCGCCAGCGACTCGAGCTCGCCGAGCAGCAGGCGCGCGCTCGCGGTGCGGTGCGCCGGATCGAGCAACAGGCAGCGATCGATGACCTGCGCGAGCGAGCCGATCTCCGGTCTATGCGCGGCCGCGGACCGCATCGGCCCACCGCGATCATCGACGCAAGCAGCTCGCCGGCCGTCTCGGACCGGACGCTCTCCGGTGATCAGCTCGAACAACATGACGCCGACGGCCCAGAGATCGCTGCGCTGGTCGATCACCGCGAGCGCCGTCTGCTCGGGCGACATGTACGGCAGCGTCCCGGCCAGCGAGCTGCTATCGGCGCACGGCCTCGCGCCGCCGCGGTCCCCCGGGGAGGAGGCCGACGACACGAGCTTCGCGACGCCGAAGTCCAGCACCTTGATCACCCCGGCACGGGTCAGCATGACGTTCTCGGGCTTGAGGTCGCGATGCACGATGCCCTGGTCGTGAGCGCAGACCAGCGCGCGGACTACCGGCAGTACGAGCTCGATGGCGCGCGCCGGCGACACGCGCACCGGCGCGCCGGTGGCCTCCGCCTGATCGCGCAACCACTGCCGCAACGTCAGACCTTCGAGGTACTCGAGCACCATGTAGGGACGGCCGCTGTGCTCGCCGACCTCGTGGATCACCACGATGTTCTCGTGATGACAGCGCGCCGTGGCCTGAGCCTCGATCCAGAACCGCTCGCCGAGGTCAGGGTGCTGACCGGTCAGCCATTTGACCGCCACCAGGCGGCCGAGCCGCAGATCGCGGGCCAGATACACTTCTCCCATGCCGCCGCGGCCGAGCAGGCGAATGATCTCGTACTGGCCGATACGCGCGCCGAGCAGCGAATCGGCCATTGCCTTTCTGATCTCCACATGCGTAGAAAGAGTTTCTCCCTTCATGTGGATCTCGTCGTGCACAGTCATCTATTCAGTGCGGGTCAGTACACGAGCATGCCGAACGGTAACACCCAGCGGTGAGGCGACAGGGTAGCAAAATACGGCCTTCCTCGATCGCCAAGGCCTGTGTGGCGGCATACAGGTCACACAGTCCGTGATCTGCCGGCGTGACGACCCGGCGACGGGAGTGGCACGCCACGCCGGAGCGAAGTTTCAGCGTCGCTCAGGCCCTCGGCGGTGACGCCGCGCGTATCATTTGCCCTGTGAGTGGCGAGGACAACACGACCCGTTCCGAGGCGAAACCGTGCCGCCGGGACACGTCGCCGCGGTTGCATGCATGGCTGTTTCATGTGCTGTCCTGCGAAACGCCGATGATCGCGGACGCCGCGCCCCATGCCCTCGACGATGTCGACCTCGTCGTGCTCGGGCGCGGGTCGCGGACTGCGGTGACGCAGCTCGACGGCGACCGCCGGCGCCTGCAGCTCTGCTTCTCCGATCAATGGATGTCGATCCGCCACGCGCACATCGAGCGCCGGGTCGGCGCCTTCTGGTTGATCGACGAGCACTCGAAGAACGGCGTGCTGGTCAACGGCAGTCACACCCGGGAAGCGCTGCTCGTCGATGGTGACTGGATCGAGGTCGGCCACACGCTGCTGCGCTACCGGCATGCCGCGCTGCCACCGGCGCGGCGGCCGGATGCCGCGCAGCTCGCGGGTGAACCGGTGTTGCCGACGGTGTTGCCGACGGTGCTGCCGACGCTGCATGCCCAGTACGACAGCCTCGCGGCGATCGCGCGCTCGCCTGTGTCGGTCGTGCTGTGCGGCGAGACCGGCACCGGCAAGGAGATGGTTGCCCGCGCGGTGCATCGGATATCCGGACGCCGCGGCGACCTGATCGCAGTCAACTGCGGCGCATTGCCGGCGACGCTGCTCGAGAGCGAGCTGTTCGGCTATCGCAAGGGCTCGTTTTCGAATGCGATCGAAGATCGCCCGGGGCTGGTGCGCGCCGCCGACGGCGGGACGCTCTTGCTCGACGAGATCGGCGACCTGCCGCCGTCATCACAGGCGGCGCTGCTGCGCGTGCTGCAGGAGCGCGAAGTGACACCGCTCGGTGCCACCCACCCGATCAAGGTCGATCTGCGAGTGATCTGCGCAACGCATCGTGATCTCGAGGCTCAGGTCGCGCTCGGCCAGTTCCGCGCCGACCTCTACGCGCGGCTGTCCGGCCACCGCTTCGTCCTCCCGCCGCTACGCGATCGGCGCGAGGATCTCGGCCTGCTCGCCGCGGCCCTGCTCCGTCGCGCCGGGCCCGCGCACGAGGTCCGGTTCACCCCCGAGGCGGTGCGCGCGCTGTACCGATATCACTGGCCGCTCAACGTGCGCGAGCTCGAGACCAGCCTGATGTCCGCACGGGTCCTGGCGCGCGGCGGTGCGATCGACCTCGAGCACCTGCCGGCCGCGATCGTGGCGAGTCCGGGGTACAGCACCGCGCATGGCGATCTCGTCCCGCGCGATGACCCGAGTACCCCTCGTGCTCCAGCGCCGTGCGCTCCCGCTGCCACGCGCCCCGGAGACGACGTCGCGCTCGAGCGCCAGCAGATCCGCGAGGCGCTCGAGCGCTGCGGCGGCAACCAGAGCCGCGCCGCCAAGCTGCTCGGCATGTCGCGCAATACCCTGATCGCAAGGGTCGAGCGCTACGGCCTCGCGCGTCCCAAAGCCCCGCGCCGACGACCCTGCACGGACTGACCGGACCTGGGCAAGCTGCCCACGCGTGTTGCACAATCTGCGCAACCGGGCGACGCGGCGGGCCTGCAGCCATCGTGGAAACGCACCTTTGTGATCCGGCACGCCGCGTGCTCACGCAGCGAAGCAACGACCTGCGACGCCGTGCGTCAGTCGCACGCGCCGCGGCGGTGGGCGGGGGAGGACCCGCAGAACGACCCACAAGCTACCCTCGACGCGTCGAAGCGGGAACGACGCCGGAGGGCAACGGAGGACCGTGTGATGAAGAGATCGACACATGCAGTTGTGCTTGCCAGTCTGTGCCTGGGAGGATTCGCCGGCTGCCTCGCGAGTGAGGATGTCGACGTCGGGACACCTGCCCCTGCGCAGCCGGCGCTGCTCTACCGCGACGACCTCGGCAATGACCATGCGCTCGAGTACCATGTGCTCGGTCGCGGCATCCTCGGCGTCCGGGAGACGATGCCGATCGATGACGGCGAGACCTCGGTGCTCGACAAGGTCGGACACGCCCAGTCGCTGACCGCAGTGTTTCAGCGGATCCATCCGGATGTTGCCGCTCCCCAGATCCTCGTCGACGCCGATCGCGACAATGCCGCGCAGCGGGAGCAGCTTGCGAATGTGCCACCGCCCGACATCTCGAGCCTTCCGGCGAACCGTCCGACCCAGAGCTCGCTGACCTGTAGCGGTGACTTCTTCGGTGACAACTGGGGCGCGAACTGGTTCCTCCAGAATTTCTGCACCACGGGCGCTTTTCGCGAGTGCCAGACTAACCTGGGCTGGTTCGACGACTGGCACCAGACCAGCTGGAATAGCTATCGGCAGCTCGAGGGCGATTTCAGCAACAACGGCCATATCAGTGGGTACAGCTGGTCGTGTAACGTGTTTGCGTGCTCCTGGAGCCTGGTCGTGGATCACGACGTCCTCCCTCGCAACGTCGAGACCTGGAGCATCACCGGAGCAAGTGGTGGCTGGGTGAGATTCTCCGGCACCAGCCAGTGTGGTCACCTCGGCGTTGCATTTCTCTGGAATGGCTGACCGCCATCACGGCGCCGGGCATCTCCGCACGGTATCCGCCGCGAGCCGCCGCGACCGCCGCCCGCGCGACCGCTCGCCACCGCGAACCGGCCATGCTAGATCGCCGCCCATCGAGGTTGTGTCGGCGCCGGAGGGAAGGACAGCGCGCGCATCGCTTGCCATGCCGCCGGGGAAGATCGCAGGACGAGCGTGTGGGAGATCCGGGTGATCGAGTTTGACAGGCAACGCAGGGCACGGTCGCGGGGTCGGACGTATGTGCGACGCTGGCCGCTCGCCGTCGTGGTCTCCGCGATCGCTCACGCCGCGTCGCTCACGTGGTTGACCGCGCCGCGGCAGCTCGGCGCGCCGGTGGCCCCGCCGCCCGATGGCGCGACGGCCGCCCGCCCTCCGCCGGAGCCGCCGCGGGATGAAGCGGTCGACGTGGCGCTGCTCGACGAGCCCACTCCCGTGGCCGCCCCGGTGCCCGCGCCCGCGCCGGCGGTGGCGCACGCCCTGGCACCGAGCGGCCCGGCGCCGGCACGGGCAGGCTCGTTGCCGCCGGGTGCCGCTGCGACCGTGACCGCGGGCGCACCCCGTCCCACCGAGGGGCCCGGGGCGGCGGCTGGCCACCGGCCCGACCGCCCCTCGCTGCTCGCGATGCGCCGCGGCGAGGCCCCGAGCGCCGCGCTGCCATCCGGCCGCTGGGACAACCTCGACCATGCGCCCCGCGGCACCGCGCCGCAGCGCGACCCGTCGAGCGGCCTGCTCCACGACGCCGGCGGCGGCAGCCACCGCTCCGAGCAGGGCGGGTTCGACGCGATCGTCCACTCCGACGGCACGGTGGCGCTGCGCGACAACCCGAGCTTTCATGTCCGGCTCGCCGTGCCGTCGCTGCGCGACCTCGGCCGCGGCGCTGCGAGCTGGTACACCAGCGACAAGGGCCCGTCCGGCACCGGCGGCGACCCCGCGATGGCCGGCCAGGTCCAGGTCAGCTCGGGCGCCACGGTGGCCGCGTCCGATCCGACGGGCACGGCCCCGAAGGAGCACAACCCGACGGTGGTCGTCCCGGTGCTCGGCGGCAGCTTCGAGGTCACCGACTGGCTGATGCGCCGCCACGGCCAGGACCCCTACGCCGCCCGCAAGCTCGCCGTGCTCGACGCCACGCGCGACGAGCGCGTCGCGATCGGCAAGCGCCATCGCGCCGCCGAGCTCGCCCGGACGCCGGAGATCGTGCATCGCCAGCTCGAGCTGCTGTGGGCGGGCGCGACCGATCTCGCCGAGCGCAAGCAGGGGCTGTTCGAGCTGTGGGACGACTGCGTCGAGGCCGGCGACCCGGAGGTCGTGGCGGCCGCCGCGACCGCGCGCCGCATGATCATCGGCTTCCTCCGCGCCCACCTGCCGGCCGGCAGCAGCGACGCGTACACCCCGGCCGAGCTCGCCGCGCTGGCGCGAACCCGACAGTCGCAGGCCGCGTTTGCCCCCTACGAGTAGCCTCGCGCGGGCGGCGAGATGCTATCAAGGGTACATGGCCTTTGACGGCCCGCTGATCGGTGGTCGGTATCGGCTCGGGCCGCGCCTGGGCAAGGGCTCGCAGGGCGAGATCCACATCGCGCGCGACGACAAGGCCAGGCCCAGCGACGACCGCGAGGTCATCGTCAAGCGGCTCATGCCGCGCGGCACCTGGAAGTCGTTCGAGCTGTTCGAGCGCGAGGCCAAGGTCCTGTCGCAGCTGCGCCACGCCGGCGTGCCGCGCCACCTCGCGACCATCGAGGAGCCGCCCGGCACCTTCAACCTGGTCATGCAGCGCGCGCCGGGCGACAACCTCCGCGACCTCGCGGCGCGCCGCCGGCTGTCGCAGCTCGAGCTGCGCGACATCCTGATCCGTTGCCTCGAGGTCCTCGACTACCTGCACACCCGCGCGCCGGCCGTCGTCCACCGCGACCTCAAGCCGTCGAACATCATGCGCGCCCCCGACGGCAAGATCGCCCTCGTCGACTTCGGCGGCGTGCTCGACGCCGCCCGCGAGCGCGGCGGCTCGACCATCGTCGGCACGTTCGGCTACATGGCGCCCGAGCAGCTGCACGGCCAGGCCACCCCCGCCACCGACATCTACGCGCTCGGCGCGACCATCGTCGCGCTCGCCGGCGGGGTCGAGCCCGAGGACGTCCCGCGCAAGGGCCTGCGCATGGACCTCGATCGCCACCTCCCCTCGCTCGATCCCGGCCTGCGCGCCGCCCTCACCGCGATGACCGACCCCGATCCGGATCGCCGCCCGCAGCGCGCCCGCGACGTGTTCGCCCTGCTCGCCAAGGCCCGGCCCAGGCCCGATGGCGACGGCGACGCCCGCGCCGAGCCGCGCGCCCTGGTCGGCCGCGAGCCCCGCGCCCTCGCCTCCCGCCAGCTGTTCTCCGACGTCCAGGAGCCGCTCGGCACCCTGCTCCGCCTCGGCGTGCTGTCATTCGGCGCCGGCGGCTGGCTCGGCATGGCCGGCATCCGCCTGTCGCTCGCGATCATCGTCTACACCTTCGCCGTGCTCGCCTTCCCGGCCCGCCGCAAGCTGGTCGGCGTCGGCCACGAGCTCGACGCCATGCTCGCCGAGGGCCAGGGCGGCTTCTCCGACATCATGCGAAGCGCGATGGCCCGCAAGCGCTGACTCGCGTCGTCGGCGTCCCCGGAGCCAGCGCCGCCAGCGTCAAACCGCGCGGCCGGAGCGCCGCTTGGCCTTCGCCGCCCGCGGCGCTGCCTTTGGGCCCTTGCGAGGACCCAAGGTGAGCACGAGCTCCGGGGCCACAGCCTTCAAGATCTCCTGCACCGTATCGAGCTTCGGCATCGAGGTTCCATGTTCGTAGCGCGCGTAGGCATTGCGCGAGCTGGCGCCGATCCGCTTGGCCACGTCGGCCAAGGACAGGTGATGCGCCTCGCGCTGGTAGCGCAACACGACCCCTAGCAGCAACGCCGGATCGGATGCCTCCACGCTGACCTCGTCACCATCGAGCGCGGTCACCGTCACCTTGAAACCCTCCCGGTTGACCACATCCTCGAACGCGTCCGCGAGCGCCTGCATCGCATCTGCCCTGCTCTTGCCCTGCGTGAAGATGCCTGCGATGTCGCAGTGCGCACTCCACCAGATGCCCTCCTGCTTCGTCACGGTTCCAACCAACATTCAAACCTCCCGAGCCTTGCGCAAGATCGCGCGCGCAGTGAACTCCGGAATCTCGGCGTGGCACGGAACCGGGATGGTGGTCTCCCGATCAGCGCGGCCGAAGATCTCGTGCTTGCCCTGGCGGACAGCGAACCACGCCAAGGGCGTTCAGCTGCTGAACCAGTCACGGCGCTTCATGGATGCTACTGTACACATTTGTGTGTACAGGTCAAGCCAGGGCGACATGGCGCTCCAAAGGCAGTAGCCCGCGTGCTCGAAGCCAGCGCCGCCAGCGTCATGTCACCCCTCCGGAGCGCCGCTTGGCCTTCGCCACGCGCGGCGCCACTTTCGGGCCGTTGCGAGGCCCCAAGGTGAGCGCGAGCTCGGGTGCCACGGCCTTCAAGATCTCCTGTACCGTGTCCAGTTTCGGCATCGAGGTTCCGTGTTCGTAGCGCGCGTAGGCGTTGTGCGAGCTCGCGCCGATCCGTTTGGCCGCGGCGGCCAGGGACGGATAGTGAGCGTCTTCGCCATGGGGTCGTTCGCCCTCAGCGATCCCATCGTGGCCTGCCGCACACTCGGCCCGACGCGCCGTCGCTCCGCAGCTGCGCACTCTCGTAGGCCGGTCTTCGCCGGCGTTGTTTTCCTTGGCTCTGACCGCGGTCCCGACCCATCGGGGCACGCACAGCGCGATCCGCGGGGAGCGCGGCGGTGTGCTACGATTGCTCCGATTCGCCTGCGACAGGCACAGGAGCGTCACAGTGGGAGATTTCGGCAAGCCGACCTGCGTCTCGATGGAGGCTTCGACCGCTGGCCCGGTGGCCGCCCGGCAACCGTCGCCCGGCAAGACCACGCTGACCGAGGCGCTGTCGCCTGCGGCGCCGGTGCAGCGCAAGGCGACAGGGGCGAGCGCGGAGGCAGCGGTCGACGCCACGCCTGCTGCGGTGGGCGAGGTGGAAGAGGACTTCAAGCCGGCGATCGGAACCAAGGACACCAAGCTCACCGGCACGTTCGGCGAGTTCTCGGTCAAGCACGGCCTGACCAAGGCGCCGAGCAAGGGCGATCTCGGCGAGTACGCGGCGCACATCGAGATGACGCCGAACAAGAAGACCGGCGACAGCAAGATCGCGTTCGTCCAGGTCGTGCGTTCCGCCAACGAGCCGGGCAGCGCGTGGCATACCAAGAAGGACGATCCCGGCATGACGGCCGATCGCGCCAAGCGCACCGATGCCAAGAGCGGCATGCGGGTCGACCGCGCGGACCCCGCCGAGGACAAGACGCCGTTCTACGGCATGTACAAGGACGACAAGGGCCAGCTCAACGCGTACTCGACGGCGCGGGTCGGCTGGTTCGACGGCCCCAAGCCGATGCTCGACGATGCGCCGTCGGTCGCCGACCCGCGCACGCGCGAGTTCGTGGCCACCGCGATGGACACGAAGACCGGCACCGAGTTCGGTGCGGTGAACTGGGGGTTCTCGTTCGACAGCAAATCGAAGCACTCCGGGGAGGTCACGCCAACCCTGGTCGACGCCAAGTCCGATCTGATCAAGGGCCGCGACACCGCGATGGACAAGTGGAATACAGAGGTCGCGACCAAGGACAGCGGCATCGACAAAGTCCCCGGCAAATGACGCGCCGGCTGGTCGTGCTGCTCGCGCTCACTGGTCTGGCGAGCTGCGGATCGCCGCGGGGCACGACGGTCCCCGGCAGCGCGGCCGGAGCAAGCAAGGAGCATGCAATGCAGGAGCTCGATGGCGCCCTGACACAGGCCCGTCAGGACAGTCGCAGCCACTTCAGCATCGATACGTTGCCCACCCGGCAGCACCTCGCCGCCGCAGCGGCCGCGGCACCCCGCGCCTGGGAGCAGCGACCCCCGCTCGATCAATTCTTCGTGTTCGCGGTGAGCCCGGAGGCCGCCGCTCAGGCCGGCCGGCAGCTCGTCGCGCGCGCCTATGCCGCCGCGCTCGAATCGCTGATCGCCGACTGGTGGGGTCTACCCGGCTCGGTTCGCACCGAGGCCGCCGCGCAGCTCGTCGCGCTGGGCGCAGACGCCGAGCCACTGCTCCTCGATCTGCTCGGTCGCGACGCGCCACTGACCTACGATGACGGCGAGGCCAATACCCTCGCCAGGCGCCTCGGCCTCCAGGTCTCCGATCTCGCCGCCGGCCTGCTCGCCGCGATCCGCGGCCAGCGCTACGACTGGCGCGCCGACACGGACGCGCGCCGCAGCGCCCGCGAGCAGCTCAAGCAGCCGCACGGCTGATCCGCAGCAGCCACGGACCCGGACCGCCGGCTGGGAAGATCCAGCCGCCGGCGGGAACAGGGACGCGAGATGAATTCGCGCAGAGGCGCGGGCATGCGTCCAGCCTCGGCCTCGAGGTTCCGTGTTCGTGGCGCGCGCACGCATTGTGCGAGCCTTGTCCGGGGTTTGTCCGGATCTCGGCCAATGGCGTCCGCTAGCCGGACAATCCGGACACGCGGGGCCGTGATTCCCGAGAGATATGCCGGCGCGCGGCTTGCCTGGTCCTCCGCCGTCATGATCGCTCGTCCGCACGATGCATTGTTCAAGTCGGCATTCGAAACTCCCGCCGACGCCGCGGCGCTGCTGCGTGAGCTGCTGCCTGCCGCACTTCGAGAGCTCATCGCGTGGGACACACTGCACCGCGAGTCCGGGTCGTTTGTCGACCCGGCCCTCGCCGACTATCACAGCGATCTGCTGTTCTCGGCGCGGCTGCGAACCGATGCGGCCGAGCTCGTACATGTCTTGCTCGAGCACCAGAGCACCGCCGATCCGGCGATGCCACTGCGCACGCTGTCGTATCGCACCCGGATCTGGAATCGGTCTCGCAAGGCGAATCGGGACGCGTGGCTTCCACCGATCCTCGCCGTGCTCGTCAGTCACGCACCTGGCGGCTGGACGACCTCTCGTTCGCTCGACGAGCTGTTCGATCCGAGCGTGCGGACGATCCCGGACCTGGCGGCGTCGATCCCGCGCTCCTTGCTGATCATCGATGACCTCGCCCATCTGACCGACGATGCCCTCAGGGCGCGCTCACTGGCCGCATTCCCGAAGCTTGCGCTCTGGCTGCTGCGCGACGCTCGCGCCCCGAGGCGCCTGCTGGACAGCTTCGACACCTGGATCGTGACGTTCGCCGAGGCGGAACGATCGCCGGCCGGCATCGACGCCACCACCACCCTGGTGACGTACATGTTCCGGGTGATAGACCCGATGCACCACGACCAGCTACGTGCCAAGATCCGTCAACTGGGTCCCCATGCCGAGGAAATTGCCATGACCATCGCCGAACAATGGCACGAGGAAGGCCGCGAGGAAGGCATCGCCAAGGGCCGCGAGGAAGGCATCGCCAAGGGCTACAAGGAGGGACAGATCGCGGTGTTGCTCTCCCTGCTTCGCTTGAAGTTCGGGGTCCAGGCGCTGGACGCGGCCATCGCGGCTCACCTGCGGGGCTCGACGCCCGTGGCAGTCGAGCACTATCTCGAGCGCCTGCTGGTCGCGGATTCGCTCGCCGCGGTGTTCGCGGACTGACCACCGCCCATCGCAAGGGCCAACGGTCAACTCGGCCGATCTCGGGTAGCCCGGGCGGGCTGCGCCCGGCGGAAGGTTACGGGTGACCATGAGCGGCGACGCAGGTCGGACCGGCGTGAAACGGTGACGCAGGTCGGACCAGCGTGAAACGGTGACGCATGGAGAGGTAGCGGCCGGGCGATCTGTCCGACCGTCGGAGCCCGTCGCATGGCGCCGCGAGCGTGGCCATTGCATTGTCGAGGCCGATCGTGTCTAGGCTCCGAGGGCCATGGGCGTGTCCCTGACCGTCCGCTTGCCGCCGGCGATTCCCGCCGTGGAGCGGGGCTTCTTCTGCATGGGACCGGCCTCCGGCCGTGCCGGCTCGCTCGTGGTGACCAGCCGCTACCTCGAGCTCGACGGCCGCCCGTGGCTTCCGGTGATGGGGGAGTTTCACTATTCCCGCTACCCGGACGACGAGTGGGAGCTCGAGCTCGCGAAGATGCGCGCCGGCGGGATCGACATCGTCGCGAGCTACGTGTTCTGGAACCACCACGAGGATCCCGAGGGGGTGTTCGACTGGACCGGGCGGCGCGATCTGGCGCGCTTCGTGCGCCTGGTCGCACGCGCGGGCATGCGGTTCTTCCTCCGTCCCGGCCCGTGGGTGCACGCCGAGGCGCGCAATGGCGGCTTCCCCGACTGGCTGGTCGCAAGCGACCCGCGCTCGCTGCGCTGCAATGACGCGCGCTACCTCGCGCGCGTCGCGCGGTTCTACGGCGAGATCGGCGCGCAGCTGCGCGGCCTCTTGTGGAGCGACGGCGGGCCGGTGCTCGGCGTCCAGCTCGAGAACGAGTATCCCCGGACCGGTCCCGGCGCGGGCGCCGAGCACATCGCCGAACTCAAGCGCCTGGCAATCGCGGCCGGTCTGGTCGTCCCACTCTACACCGTGACCGGCTGGCCGACGCTCGACATCCCGCCTCGCGAGGTCGTGCCGGTGTCGGGCGCCTACCCCGACGGCTTCTGGTTCGGCGATCGCGGCCCGCTGCCGCCGTCGGGGGTGTTCGTGTTCAACACCAGCCGCGTGATCGGCGAGATGGGCAATGTCGAGGGCACTCCGGCCGCGGCGCAGATCGACCGGCGCCGCTATCCGTTCTTCCTGGCCGAGGCCGGCGGCGGCATGCACGTGTCCTATCATCGCCGTCCCGTGATCAGCGCCGACGACGTCGCCGCGACGGCGCTGGTGCAGATCGGTTCGGGCGCCTCGCTCTACGGCTATTACATGTACCACGGCGGGACCAACCCCCGGCCCGATCTCCACGAGACCCAGGTATCGGGCTATCCCAATGACGTTCCGATCCTGGGCTATGACTTCCGGGCGCCGCTCGGGCAGTACGGCCAGCTGCGCAGCTCGTACGGCCGCCTGCGCGTGCTGCACCAGTTCCTCGCGGCGTTTGGCCCCGAGCTCGCCGCGATGGAATCGGTGCTGCCGGACGGCGCGACCCTCGATCCGGCGGATCGCAGCCAGCTGCGCGTGGCGCTGCGCGGCGCCGGCGACCGCGGATTCCTGTTCATCAACAACCATGTGCGGCATCACCCCCTGCCGGATGCCGCGGCGGTCCGGGTGCGCATCGAGGCGAGCCAGGGGCCGATCGATCTCCCCAGCGCGCCGGTCGACATCCCGTCGGGCGCCTACGTGGTCTGGCCGATCGGCCTGGGCGTCGGCGCCGCTCGCCTGCGCCACGCCACGGTGCAGCCGTTGACGCGCTGGGACGAGGGCGGTCGCCAGACCCTGGTGTGCGTGTGCCACCCGCAGATCCCGGCCGAGCTCGCCTTCGAGCCGGCGACGGTCTCGCGCATCGATGCGCCCGCGGCGTGGCTGACCGGCGGTCTGATCCGGCCGCCCGCGAGCTGCGGATCGACCGCGGAGCCGCTGGTGTTCGGCCTCGTCGACGCGGCCGGCGTCGGGCACACCCTCGTGCTGCTGTCCCAGGCCGTTGCCGACCAGTGCCTGACCCTCCGGATCGCCGGGCGCGACCGGCTGGTCGTGTGCCCCCACGCCGTGTTCTCCGGCGACCCCGACGGCGAGCAGCTGGTGGTCTCGGCGCCGCAGGATCAGGACTTCGCGCTCCGCATCTATCCCGCCGACGATCTCGCCGGCGCTCTCGCCGGCGATCTCCCCCTTGGTGCGCCCCGGGCCGGCGGCTTCGCCGAGTACCGGGCCGGGGTCCGGCCGCTCACCCTGCCGCCGATCGAGATCGAGCTCGTGACCGACGAGCCGGCCCCGCCGCCGGTGCGGATGGGGCCCGCGGTGTCGTGGCGCCCGGGTCCCGTGCCGCTGGCCCCCGACGACGCCTGCTACCAGCGGGCGACACGCCTGCGGTTGCGCCTCCCGGCGGCGATCCCGAGCGACCGGGGCCGCGTCCTGGTGGCGATCGATTACCTCGGTGACGCGGCGCAGCTGTACGCCGACGGCGAGCTGGTCGACGACCACTTCTACGATGGCGAGCCCTGGCTGGTCGGCGTCGATCGCTTCGCGCGCGCCGGACGGTGGCCGAGCTTCGAGCTCGCGATCCTCGCCGCGGGCGATGCGCCGGTGTTCCTGGAGCCGGCCGCCCGGGACCGTCTGACCGCGGCCTCGAGCCGCGCACAGCTATGTAGCGCTCGCGCCGTCTGGTGGCGCACAATGCGATTTACCCCCCGAAATGGAGATTGGGCATGATGCACACACCCTGTCAGCAGCGCACTCTCTTCCGCCGGTTGATCCACCGTCTACGCGCGATTCCGGCGCTCGCCGTCGCCGCTTCACTCGCGGCGCTGGTCGCTGGCCTGGCGCTCGCGGTGCTCGGCGCGGGCCGGCCCGCGCACGCGGCCGAGAAGGGCACGCTCCTGATCTGGATCAACGGCGACAAGGGCTACGAGGGCATCGCCAAGATCGCCGAGAAGTTCACCAGGGACACCGGGATCGCGGTCAAGGTCGAGCACCCCGAGAACGCGATCGACAAGTTCGAGCAGGCCACCGCGGCCGGCAAGGGACCCGACATCTGGATCTGGCCGCACGATCGCGCCGGCAGCTGGATCACCGCCGGCCTGATCACCCCGGTCACGCCGTCGAAGAAGACCGTCGCGGCGATCGATCCCCTGGCGTGGAGCGCGTGGAACATCAAGGGCAAGACCTGGGGCTATCCGCTCTCGATCGAGGCGGTGGGCCTGCTCTACAACAAGGCGCTGGTCGCCACGCCGCCGGCGACGTGGGACGAGGTGATCGCGATCGACAAGCGGCTCAAGAAGCAGAACAAGAGCGCGATCATGTGGTCGATGAACGAGATCTACTACACGTACGGTCTGGTCTCCGCCGGCGGCGGCTACGCGTTCAAGCGCCGGCCCGACGGAACCTACGACCCCGCCGACACCGGGATGAACAACCCCGGTGCGATCAAGGGACTCGAGCTGCTGGTGCGGCTGATCAAGGACGGCGTGGTGTCCAAGTCGTCGAGCTACGCCGACGCCGAGGCCGGCATGAACGAGGGCCGGATCGCGATGAGCATCAACGGCCCGTGGAGCTGGAACAACCTGCGCAAGAGCAAGATCGACTTCGGTGTCGCGCCGTACCCCAAGGTCGATGGCAAGCAGGGCGGCCCGTTCGTCGGCGTGCTCGGCGCGATGATCAGCAGCGCCAGCCCCAACAAGGAGATCGCCAACGAGTTCCTCGAGAACTACCTGCTGTCGATGGACGGACTGCACGCGATGAACGCGCACGTGCCGCTGGGCGTTCCGGCCAACAAGGCGTTCTACGACCAGCTCAAGTCCGATCCGCTGATCGCCGGGACGATGGCCGCCGCCCGGTCGGGCTCGCTGATGCCGAACAACCCCGAGATGGCGCGGTTCTGGACCGTGATGCTCGCCGCGCTGCAGAACATCACGCAGGGCCGGGAGACGGTGAAGGAAGGCCTCGATCGCGCGGTCAAGCGCATCAAGGCCACGGAGTGATCCGGCCGCGCCGCGCACCGCCGATCGCAGGCCCGCGGTGAAGCGGCGCAGCGCCTTGCACGTCGCGATCGCCGTCCTGGGCGGTGTCGTGCTGCTGTCGAGCCTGGCGCTCGTGGTGGCCCTCCACGCCGCGAGCCAGCACGTATGGGCGACGATCGTGCTCGCGGTGATCGCCCTCGCGATCGTGATCTACCGCTCGCCGCGGCTGTACGCCTGGCGCTACGTGCTGCCGGGTGCGGTCGCGGTCGCGGTGTTCGTCGTGGTCCCGATCGTCTATTCGTTCGGCATCAGCTTCACCAATTACAGCTCGAACCACCTGCTGACGTTCGACCGCGCGACGTCCATCCTGCTCGCGCGGTCCAATGCCAGCGACGTCGGCCTCGATGTCGAGCTGCGCGCGGCCGGCGACCTGACCCGGTTCGCGTTCACGGCCGACGACGGCGCGCGGTTCGTATCCGAGCCGGTGGTGCTCGGGGCCCCGCTCCGCATCTCGCTCCGGCCCGCGGATCCGGCCGCGGCGGAGCCGGGTGAGCCGCTCACGCTCAAGCAGCTGGTCGCGCTCCAGCCGGCGCTCCAGCAGGTCGTCGCGGTCCTGCCCGACGGCACCGAGCTGCGCCAGAGCAGCCTGCGCCGGTTCACCGCCATGCGCCCGGAGTTCACCCGCAAGGGCGATGGCACCCTGACCGATTCGGCCGATGGATCGATCATCCGCGCCGATCACGACACCGGGTACTGGCGCCGGCCGGACGGCACCGCGATCGAGCCCGGGTTTCGCACCTACGTCGCCGGACAGAACTACCGCCACATCTTCACCGATCGCCGGTTCTTCCAGCCGTTCCTCCGGGTGTTCGGCTGGACGGTGGCGTTCGCCACCCTGAACACGCTGTTCACGTTCGGCGTCGGGGTCGTGCTCGCGTCGCTGCTCAACTGGGATGCGCTGCGCTATCGCAACTTTTACCGGACGATGCTGTTCCTGCCCTATGCGGTCCCGGCGTTCATCTCGATCCCGGTGTTTCGCGGGCTGTTCAACGAGAACCTGGGCGAGATCAACCTGATCCTCGGACAGCTGTTCGACCTCCATCCCGGCTGGTTCTCCAGCGCGACCCTCGCTCGCAGCATGGTGCTCATCGTCAACACCTGGCTGGGCTATCCGTACATGATGATTCTCTGCATGGGTCTCATCAAGGCGATTCCGCCGGATCTCTACGAGGCCTCGGCGATCGATGGCGCCGGCCCGCTGGCCAACTTCTTCCATATCACCCTGCCCCTGATCCTCCGGCCGATCGCGCCGCTGCTCGTCGCCTCGTTCGCGGCCAACTTCAACAACCTCACGCTGATCGAGCTGCTGACCGAGGGCGCGCCGGACTTCCTCGACACCGAGGTGCCGGCCGGCGCGACCGACCTGCTGGCGTCCTACACCTATCGCATCGCATTCCGCGATTCCGGGCAGGAGTACGCGCTCGCGTGCGCGATCTCGACGATCATCTTCGTGATCGTCGCTGCGCTGGCGGTGGTGAACCTGCGGCTGTTCAAGGTCACCACGGACGACAGGTGAATCACGAGTGAACCCACATCCCCGAGCACGGTGAATCATCAGGAGACCCCGACATGGCGATCGTCCTTCGATCCTCGCAACGCTGGCGCGTCTGGGGCGCCCATCTCGGCCTCCTGGTGTTCATCGCGTTCCTGTTGTTCCCGTTCCTCCTCATCGTGTCGATCTCGCTGCGGCCGGGGAACTTCGCCGGCGGCCACCTGATCCCGCGGAGCATCAGCCTGGAGCACTGGAAGCTCGCGCTCGGCATCTCGTATGTCGACGCCGACGGAGTCCTGGTCAAGCCGCCGTTCCCGGTCCTGACCTGGATCTGGAACTCGCTCAAGGTATCGCTGGTCTCGGCGACGGTCTGCCTGGTCCTGTCGCTCGCGGCGGCCTACGCGTTCGCCCGCCTGCGGTTCAAGGGCCGGGGCCCGTTGCTGCGGGCGATGCTGCTGCTGCAGATGTTCCAGCCGGTGCTCGCGCTGGTCGCGATCTACGCGATCTTCGATCGCACCGGCGACGTCGTCCCGTTCCTGGGGCTCGACAGCCACTGGAGCCTGGCGCTGGTCTATACCGGCTATCTGGCCCAGTACGTCTGGCTGATCAAGGGCTACTACGACAGCGTGCCGCGCGAGATCGAGGAAGCCGCGGCGGTCGACGGCGCGACCCCGCTGCAGGCGTTCGTGCACGTGCTGTTGCCGATGGCCCTGCCGATCCTGGCGGTCGTGTTCGTGCTCGCGTTCCTGTACGCGATGATCGAGTATCCGGTCGCCTCGGTCCTGCTGCGCGGCGAGGACAAGCTCACCCTGGCGATCGCATCCCGGCTGTTCCTGTTCAACCAGCGCTACCTGTGGGGCGACTTCGCCGCCACCGCCATCCTCGCCGGGATCCCGCTGACCGCGCTGTTCCTGTTCACGCAGCGCTGGCTGGTGTCCGGCCTGCGCTCGGGTGCGGTCAAGGGCTAACGCGCAATCCTGTACTGGCTCGCCGCACGATCAGGGCGTCCACTTCACGCCGGGATTGAGGTTGCCCGTCCAGTTGAAGATCGCCATGTTGTCCCACTCATCTCCGGTCCCGTTGATGTTGGCCGGATCCCATCCGTTGCCCTGGATCGCGTACCAGGTGGGCTCCCAGTAGAACACGCCCACGGCCCCCGCGCTGCGCGCGGTGTTCTGCACCGCCGTGAACTCGCTGGCCTGGCCGTCCCAGGTCGCCTGGAAGCCGGAGCACGGCTGGGAGCTACCGACCGAGTTGGCCTGGCTGTCGGCGTTCGCGGCGGTGAACGGATACGCCGTCTCGGCGATCACGACCGGCTTGCCATAGCGCGTCCGCACGTCGGTGATGACGCTGGACAGGTTGGACAGCGAGCCATGCCAGAAGCAGTAGTACGACAGGCCGGTGATGTCCCAGGTGACCCCCTGCGCGGTGATGCCGTCGTAGAACCAGCGCGCGTTGGCGTCGCTGTCCGCGTCGGCCGTGTGGATGATCACCTTGGTCGCGCTGTTGCAGGACTTGGTCGCGTTGTACCCGGCCTTCAGCAGCAGCCCGAGGTTCGTGAAGTTGTTGTTCACGACCTTGCCGTCGTTCCACAGCATCCCGACATTGATCTCGTTTCCGATCTGCACGCTATCCGGCGTCGTGCCCTGGGCCTTGAGGCTATTGCAGATATCGAACGTGAAATTGAACACGTCGGTCTGGAGCTGGCTGATCCCGTGGCTGGCCCACGCGGCCGGCTTGAACTGCTTGCCCGGATCGGCCCAGGTATCGGAGTAGTGGAAGTCGATCAGGAGGCTCAGACCCTTGGCCTTGACGGTCTTGGCATACGCCAGGACCTTGGCCTTGTTGTTGTAGCCGCTGACCGGGTTGTTCCAGACCCGGAGACGGACGTAGTTGACCCCGATGCTCTTGAGGATGTCGAGCGGGTCCCGGGCGGCTCCGCTCGCGTCGAAGTACTTGCCGCCGAGATCCAGCGTGCGCTGGACCGACGAGACGTCGGCGCCGCGCATCGTCAAGCCCTGCGCCGCCGCACTGGGCAGGTGGGCGCCGAGCACGGCCGACAGGACCAGCAGGATGAGGTTCCGCTTGCAAACCAGGGTGGATCGGCTCATACGAGCTCCTTCGATCAGCGAGGTGGACACCGCACGCAGCGCGCGCGATCGAGCTGGCCGCGACAGTCCGGCCGGACGGGAGATTGGAACGAGGGGAGCGACCGCGCAATACCGGACAGCACAGACATCGACTCCGGAGGTGTGCGTAGATCGCGCTGTCCCGTATTGCCCTGTATCGCAGGCGCCGGCAAATGGAACGCGTGAAACGGCGACGCAGGTCGGACCGGCGTGAAACAGCGACGCAGGTCGGACCGGCGTGAAACGGCGACGCAGGTCGCGGCAGGTCGCGGCAGGTCCCGCGGGTGGCGGATCTCTGCCCCTCGATCGAGGCAGGCTTCGCGCGATGCCCGACGCCGTCGCGGCGGCGCCGGTCGTGATGCCGTTCACGCCGCGATCACGGCCGCTCGCACAGGAACCGATTGTCCTGCGTGCACCCCGCGTCGTCCCACTGACCATCGGGCTGTAGCTTGCCGCACTGCTCGGCACCGTTCTCGCGGCCGTCGCCGTCGTCGGGCTTGCCGGTCACCCAGTGGGTGTAGACCACCGGGGTCTTGCCGTTCCACGTCCAGCCCATCCCGGGCGTCGTCGCGGCGGCGCTCTGCGATAACCCGATCCAGCTCTGCGCGGTGATCTGCGCGATCACGCACGTCTCCTCGGCCGCGTCGTCGACCTGGCCGAGCGCGCCCTGCCAGCCGATGCACGACTGGCTCGCGTCGGTCCAGGTCGCGGCGCTCGGGCAGTACACCCAGCAGTGGCCGCCGCACGGGAACGCCGTCGCGGTGCCGCCGCAGGTCAGCCCGGTCGTCGCGCACGCCAGCACCATCGCATCGGGCCGCGCATCGACCGCGGCGTCGATCTCCGGCGCACGAGCGTCGGCCGGCAGATCTCGCAGCCGGCAAGTGCCCTGCACGCAGCGCTGCGCGGCCGGGCACTCGTCCGGCGAGCTGCACGGCGCACCCTCCTGGATCCGCGGGCTGTAGCAGCCGGCGAGCAGCGCGATCACCCCTGCGCGACAGGCATTCATGCTCGCAAATCCCTGCCTGCGGGCCGAGTGGTTCCGGTTCGACTCGCCGCCATCGTCGGCAGGATACCGCGATCCACGTGATCGGCGATTCGCCCCGCACCCGGACAGAATCCATGTCACACGCTGCGGAGCAATTCGCGGCACCGCCGGCGCCGATCCCAGCAGGCTTGCACTTCAAGTGAACGCGACGAGCCAGTCCGTACCCGCGCGTCGAGTGAAGCTCATCGAGGTCACGGTGTCCCGTTTGATCTGGGACCGCCGCTGCTGCAGTGAACGGTCGCGATCACGTGGCCTGCGCGACGCGGGGCGGGGCCATGCGCAGGGGTCAGCACGGCGACCTCGGCGCGCGGCACATTGCGTTGTGCGACCGCATGTGCGATGGTTCGCACATGCCGACCAACCTTGCGATCGATCCCGAGCTCCTCGAGCGCGCCCTCCGGGTGAGCGGGGCCAAGAGCAAGACGGCCGCCGTCACGCAGGCATTGACCGAGTTCATCGCGCGGCGCGAACAGTCCCGGCTGCTTGATCTGTTCGGCTCGCTCGCGTGGGATCCGGACTTCGACTACAAGAGCGAGCGCGCGCGCAGATGAACTTGTTCGTCGACACCAGCGTCTGGTCGCTGGCTCTGCGGCGTGATGCTGGCAGCGGCACTCCAGAGGTAGCGCGGCTGCGCGAAGCCCTGCGGTCGCAGGAGTCGATCATCACGACGGGACTGGTCTTGCAGGAGCTCCTGCAAGGCTTCCGCGGACCCAAGGCGCACGACGCGATCGTGCAGAGGTTCTCGGCACTGCCGATGATCGTTCCGGACCGAGACGATCACATCGCCGCCGCAGAGATCCGCAACACCTGTCGCAGAAAGGGCATCCAGATCGGTACGATCGACGCGCTGCTGATCCAGCTGTGCTGCCGGCATGAGCTGACGATGCTTGCCACGGACCAGGATTACGACCACGCCGCCAGGCACGTCCCGCTGAGTTGCTGGCGCCCGCAATGAAGGCCCGCGCCTGGCGCGGACCGCTGGCGGTTGTCCGAGCGCTGCGCAGCTCGCGGCGAACCGCCTCGGACGCATATCGACCGCCGGACTGCAATCGACCACTGTTTACCGATGTCATGCCTCGTACCGTCGCCTGTGCGCTGGCGCGCGGTGTCGCGCGAGCCGGCCGTTGCCATCACCGCCGTGTCCTGCGGCAGTTGCACACGGCGTCGACGAGGGACATAGTGTGAGCGCCTCGCGTTGCGGTCGAACGCGACGACATCGCCAACCGACGGAGCGACGAGGGAGCAGCGAGCATGTCCGACCGTGCCGAGAAGCAGCCGAGGCCAGGTGCCTCGCGGGGCCCAGCCAGCGCGCACACCGCCACGCCAGGCAAGCAGACGCTGGTCGAGCAGGAGTACGCCGCGATCCAGCGGCGAGTTGCAAGCAACGCGCCGGGCGGCGAGCGGCCCGACGAGGTCCATGCGGCAGCCGCTCGAGGGGTCGCGACACCGGCACAGCCGATGCCACACGCCGACTCGATTCAACGAGCCTTCGGGCAGCACGACGTGTCGCGGATCCAGGCGCATGTGGGGAGCGAAGCGGCTGCCTCGGCCGGCGCGATGGGCGCGGAGGCGTACGCCACCGGCGACCACGTGGTGCTCGGCCACAGCACCGATCTATCGACGGTTGCGCACGAGGCCGCGCACGTCGTCCAGCAGCGCGCCGGGGTCCAGCTCAAGGGCGGCGTCGGCGCCGCCGGCGACCAGCACGAGCAGCACGCGGATGCGGTTGCCGCGCGCGTCACCGCCGGCGAGTCGGCACAAGACCTGCTCGACCAGTACGGTAGCGGCGGCGGCGCCGCACAGGTCCAGCGCAAACCCAGGACCGTGATCGAGGACACCGACCTCAAGCACCACGCGCCCGGCGAGGGCCCCGGGGCGCTCGCCACGGTCGATGCAGCGGCGGGCACCAAGGAACCGCACGCCGTGCAGTTCGGCTCCCTGATCAACGACTGCGGATCGTACATGGCCGCATATCTGTATGACGACGACAAGCCGCAGGGCTCGGCACCGTCGGTCCGCCCGAGCTGGTGGGCCGCGATGATGGCCGATCCGGGCACCGACAAGGCCTGGGTCTCGAACAACGTGGTCCAGGGCCACTTGCTCAACCACAACCTCGGCGGTCCCGGCGACGACATGCGCAACCTGACGCCGTTCGCCAAGAGCACCAACTCGCAGCACCACAGCTATGTCGAGAAGGCCGCCAAGGAGATCAAGGCGCGCGGCAACATCCTGCGTTACACGGTCAGTGTCGATTATTCGAAGTCGCCCCCCTCGGCATGGCTCGGCGGCAAGATCGCCGCCGCCTACCTCGCGAAGTTCGCCGGCGGCATCAAGTGCGTGCTGCAGGAGTACGACGGCAAGACCCGCGACCCGGTCGGCAAGGAAGTGACGACGACAGTCACGAACGCGATCACCGGGCAGGGCTAGCATCGAGGAGCTCGCATGTCGGCATTGTGGTCTGCACAGGTCGTAGCCAAGGACAACCAGCGCGTCGTGATCGAGCTCCGCGCGATCCACCCCGACGCCGGCGCCTTCCCGACCGACAAGAAGTTCGCGCTGCGCCTGATCTACGACGAGGCGTACGGCTTCGCGCCCGGTCTGGTCCGCGAAAGCCGCGGCCCGCTCGGCGACGCGATCCAGCTCGAGCAGACCCATGACGACACGTTCCTCGATGCCAACGTCGATCGCTACATCGCGCGCGTCCAGCTCGGCAACCTGCGCAACGCACCCCTCGACGTCGAAGCGCTGCGCGACGACATCGATCGACGGCTCACCGCCCGCGGGGTTCGCCGCGAGGACAGGGCGGTCTGGCGCGATGCATGGAGCGAGCAGTGGGACGCGTTCTGGAGCGATCCGAGCCGGCTGCCGGCCGCGACCTACGAGATCGAGGTGACCGATCCGCGCTGGATCGCACACCTCCAGCGCGGCAGCGCCTGGGAATCCGCCGCGTTCTGACCACGCGACAACGCACGTCATGGATCACATGAAGAAATCGTGCAGCGGGGGCGCTCGACACCGGTGCGGCGATCGCGGTGCAGGCTGCGCCACGTCCAGGCGCGCGCTTGTTGCAGCCGGTCTCGTCATCGCCCTCCCCGCGTGTGGCAGCGTCGCGGCCCCGCGCGACGTCAAGTGCGGGGCTCAGCCGGTCAACGTGCTGACGGACGGCAGCTTCGACGCCGCAACGCCAGCCTGGATGCAGGATCCAGCCACGCCCGCGCTGCTGTGCGGCGCGCCGCGGATCACGCCGTTCGATGGGACGCTGGCCGCCTGCCTGGGCGCCAGCGACGGCACGGTCGAGACGTTGACCCAGCAGGTGCCGCTCCCCGATGGTGCAAGGACCGCCACGCTGTCCGGTCAGATCTGCGTCGCCACCGCCGAGACGCAGGCCGTCGATCACGACATCCTGCAGTTCGACCTGCTCGACGGCACCGTGGTCGTGGCGGCGCTCGGCAAGATCACCAACCAGCAAGGCGCCAGCAGCTGTCAGTTCATGGCGTTCACCGAGACCGCGGCGATGACGAGCGACCCGGTGATGGCGACGCTGCGGATCCGCTCGACGCTCGACGCCAACATGCCGACCAGCTTCTTCCTCGACGCACTGAGCGTCACGATCAGCTGCCAGTAGGCAGCGAGCGCGGCCAGCACGGCGGTCGCGAGCAGCGCGGCGCGCCCGGCGGGCTACGCGGCCTTGGCGACCCGCGGCGGGGCCATGCGCAGGGTCAGCACGGCCACCTCGGCGTGGGTGCCCTCGCCGTGGCGGCGGGTGACGCCGGAGAACCCGACGCCGGGGGTGACGTACAGCGTGCTGCGCCGCGTATGCGAGCCGATGTCGTAGAGGCCGCGCCGGTAGTGCAGGCCGAACCGCTTCATGAAGCGCTCGGTGATGCCCTTGACGTAGATCTGGCCGCCGTGGGTGTGACCGGACAGGACGAGATCGGCGCCGCGCAGGGCGAGCTCGGGGCCGCGATCGGCGAGGTGACACAGCGCGATCCGGGTGGCGCCGGCCGGGGCGCCGGCGAACGCGGCGTCGAGATCATCGTGGCGGGTGACCGGATCGTCGATGCCGACGACGGCGAGCGGCGCGCCGCGCACGCGGGCGACGGTGGTGCGGTTGCGCAGGACCTCGTAGCCGTTGCGCCCCAGCGCCGCGGCCACACCGTCTGCCCACGCGTAGTAGTCGTGGTTGCCGAGCACGGCGAGCACGCGCGGCGCGTTCAGGCCGCCGAGCTGCTCGGCGGCGAGCGCGACCTCGTGGCGGCGCCAGCAGACGTAGTCGCCGGTCAGGACGATGAGGTCGGGCGCCGCGGCGTTGGCGGCCGCGATCGCGGCGCGGATGTGGCGCACGGGAGTGAGGCTGCCGACATGGATGTCGGAGAGCTGTGCGATCCGCACGCCGTCGTGGCGCGGATCGAGCCCCTCGACATGCACCTCGTGCTCCGTGACACGAGGTGGAACGAGATCCACCATATCCATGGCACTGTAGGACGTCCCCGTCGCTTGGCAACGCCGCGCGGCGGTTTGCCGGGATGGCAAGCACGGTGCGGGCGGCCGGATGGTTGGCTTTGCATCACCTGCGCGGGCCTGGCAGCATGAGGAGGCATGGCTGCCGCGGCTCGATCCGGACCATCCCGCGCCCCTGGCCCATCCGACGCCCCTGGCCCACCCGAAGCCCGTGACGCCCGCGTTCCGTGCCCGCTGTGTGGCGGCCTGATCCACCCGATCGCAGGCAGGTGCAAGCACTGCAAGGCGGATCTCGGCACGTATCGGGCCGCGCGGCCGGCCGCGGGCGCCCCGTTGCCGCCGCTGCACCCGGCGGCAACCGCGGGCAACGGCGCGTCGGGGCCGGTCGCCCACGCCCTCGCGATGCCGCCCACCGCGCAGGCCGTGCGGCCGCCGCGGCCGGGTCGCGCCCCGACCGGACAGCCCGCGGGGTCGGCGTGGCGGAGCTGGCCGGTGGTGGTGATCGTCGTCGCGATGATGGCGATCGTGGCGGCGGTCGTGCTCATGGTGTGGCCGGTCACGCGCGGCGATACCGGCAAGCGCACGCTGCCCCCGCCGCCCGCGCCCGAGCGGATGGACACCCAGACGCCGCCGATCACGCCGAAGATCGACCCCCACCCGGCGCCCGGCCGCGTGCCGGCGGACCCGTCCGGCGGCCCGCACGCGAGCGCGCCCCGCGCGCCGGCGATCCCCGACCCGTTCGGCGCGCCGCACGCGAGTGCGCAGGCCGGCCCCGACTCGCCCGATGATCCGTCCCCGGCCGACCCGGTGGCGTCCGACGACGACCCCGCCGGGGACGACCTGTTCTCGCCGCGGTACGCTGCGCCGGGGAGCCCGGCGCGAGGCCGCCCCTCGGCGCGCACCAACCCCGGCGGGATGCTGCAGATCACGATGGCGGCGCGGCTGTGCCGCAAGCTGGTCCGCTGCGGCACCACCGACAGCGCGATGAAGGACATGTGCGATCAGATCGCCGGCATGGGCGTCCCGGCGGACCCGCCCGCGAGCTGCCCGGCGGCCGAGCGCTGCCTGCGCCGGATCGACGCGATGGGCTGTAGCTCGCAGCCCGACGCGCTGCACATCGGGCTGCTGATGATGCAGTTCAGCGATTGCGTCGCTGCGATGCGTTGCTAGCATCGCCGCGTGCGGCTGCCGTTCGAGATCTTTCGCGACCCGCGCGCGATGCGGGCCAGGGCCGAGGATCTGCGCCGCGACGGCCGGCGGATCGCGGTCGTCCCGACGATGGGCGCGCTGCACGACGGCCACCTCGCCCTGCTGCGCGCCGCGCGCGGCAAGGCCGACGTCGTGATCCTCACGATCTTCGTCAACCCGACGCAGTTCGGGCCCGGCGAGGACCTCGCGAGGTACCCGCGCGACGAGGCCGGCGACATCGCCCGGGCGCGGACCTGCGGGATCGACCTCGCGTTCTGCCCCGACGCCGCGGCGATGTACCCGCCGGGCAGCCAGACGTTCGTCGAGGTCCGCGAGCTGCAGAAGCCGCTGTGCGGTGCGAGCCGGCCCGGCCACTTCGCCGGGGTCGCGACCGTGGTCAGCAAGCTGTTCCACATCACCCAGCCGCACGTCGCGGTGTTTGGCGAGAAGGACTACCAGCAGCTGGCGATCATCCGCCGGATGGTGCGCGATCTCGACCTCGGGATCGAGATCGCGAGCGTGCCGATCGTGCGCGAGCCCGACGGCCTGGCGCTGAGCTCGCGCAACGCCTACCTGTCGAGCGAGCAGCGCCGCGCCGCGCGCTCGCTGTCGGCCGGGCTCGCCGCCGCCGAGGCCGCGTTCGCCGCCGGCGAGCGCACCGCCGCCGCGCTGGTCGCGGCCGCCGCCGCGCCGATCACCGCCGAGCCGGAGGCCCGGATCGACTACGTCGAGCTGCGCGACGCCGAGGACCTGACGGCGGTCGAGCGGGTCGCGCGGCCCGCGGTGCTCGCGCTCGCCGTGTTCGTCGGCACCACGCGGCTGATCGACAACCGCGTGCTCGGCCGCGCCTGACCCCGTGACATGTCGCGAGCCATGTCGCGCGAACCGGTGTCGGCACACGCGGGTTGTTGTTCCGGATATGAGTCACAAATGCCTCACGTTCGAAGGTTGCTGAGCACGCCGCCAGCAACGACCTCCTCTCAGGTGAAGTTCGTGATGAAGCGACCCTAGCAAGCCGTACTGACAGCCTTGTGTCAGCTTTGGACGCGAGGCGCGGCCGCCGGGCTCCCGGGCGCGCGGCTCAGGCGGCGCGGCCGGCCGCGCGCGCGATCGAGCCGAGCTTGCCGGCGAGCCCGAGCCGGTAGAACCGGCGCAGCTCGGCGAGCATCTCGGGGATCCGGCGCGGCACCACGAACGCCTGCTCGAGGTACGCGGCGTAGCGCTGGGCGTTGTCGTTGGCGGCGCGGTAGCGGTCGCGCTCGTCGTGGTCGAGATCGGGCTCGTACGCGGCATCGCCGAACAGCCGGCGGCGCAGCGCGGCCGAGGCCGCGGCCGCGGGCTCGGTGGCGAGCAGGCAGGTGACATACTTGTCGACCTCGGCCTGGAGCTCGAGCTCGAGCTGGCTGACCGGCCGCTCGGCGCGCGCGCACCGGACCGCGTAGATGAAGTGGCTGACGCCCTCGATCACGAGCAGGAAGTCGCCGAGGTTGTGGTCGCCGAGCCGGCGCGCCGGGTCGTGGGACGAAAGGTTGGCGAGCGCGCGCGGATCGATGAACAGCGCGAGCGCGAGCTCGCCGTCGGCCTCGCAGACCAGCAGCTGCTCGCGCGGCCGGCGCGCGGCGACCAGCGCGTCGCGCAGCTCGGCGCCGACCACGAAGTCACCGATCTCGACGCCGGTGTCGACGCGGTACAGCTCCTCGAGGCCGCGCTGGACCCGCCACAGCGGCGCTGCGGAGCCGGTACCGCCGGACCTGGCGGGGCCCACTTACTGGATCACCTTGCTGCCGGGGTCGACCAGCAGGCCCGCCTGCCTGAGCTTCTTCTCGACCCATTCGTCGCGCGTCCGGAGCCAGGTGTCGTACAGCCGGTGGAGGTCGCTGGTCGCGTTGAGCTCGGCGATCGTCACCCGCTTGCGGACCTCCGCCAGCACGTCGACGAACCGCGGGAACTCGGCCGCGAGCTCCGCATAGACCTCGCCGATCGACTTGCGGGCACCGAGCGAGCGCGCGAGCCGGGTGTACGCGGTCTGGCCGAGCCCGACGTAGTACTCGACGTCGACCAGGGACCGGGTCAGCGACTCGGCGAAGAACCCTGCGACATAGAGCGAGGTGTCGCCGACCTCCTTGAGCGTGCGCACACGCTCCCCCGGGCTGTCCGGAGCAGCCGCGAGCTTGAGGCCGAGCGGTTCGTCCGTGAGGCGGACCGTCGTGAACTCACCGAGCAGACCCACCAGGTACCAGCCCGCCGACTCGGAGGCATCGAGATCGACAGCGGAGAGGGCGTCGGTGACGACCTCGTGGAAGAACTCGTCCACCGAAGCAGCCAACGTGACATCCATGATCCGATCTTCGGCCAGTTCGCGCCAAACGCAAGATCTCCTCTAATCCCAGGGGCTTGGGGCGGGAGCAAATGCGGCCATCCCGGCGCGGTCGCCGCGCCTGAAGTCGGTTCTGCACATCTCCCCAGTCGCCAGCAAAATCGAACCAGTAGCCCCTTGCGCGGTGCGGCCAAACGCCTTACCAAGCCGCTGTTAGCAGTCACCCGAGGTGAGTGCTAACAAAACGTCGGTTTTGCCAAGAAACACCACGGAGAGAGCCAACGCCATGAACGTCCGCCCGCTACAGGATCGCATCCTGGTCCACCGCGTCGAGGAGGTCGAGAAGACCCGCGGCGGCATCATCATCCCCGACTCCGCCAAGGAGCGCCCGCTGGAGGGCAAGGTCATCGCCGTCGGCTCGGGCAAGCGCACCGAGGACGGCACACTGGTCAAGCTCGACGTCAAGGCGGGCGACCGCATCCTGTTCGGCAAGTACGCCGGCACCGAGATCAAGGTGGACGGCGTGGAGCACATCATCCTGCGCGAGGACGAAGTCCTCGGCGTGATCGAGTAAAGGAGCACAGATCATGGCTGCCAAGGACATCATCTTCGACGAGCGCGCCCGCAACCGCATGATGGTGGGCGTCGACACCCTCGCCAACGCCGTCAGGGTCACCCTCGGACCGCGCGGCCGCAACGTCGTGATCGAGAAGTCGTGGGGCGCCCCGACGATCACCAAGGACGGCGTCACCGTCGCCAAGGAGATCGAGCTCGAGAACAAGTTCGAGAACATGGGCGCGCAGATGGTCAAGGAGGTCGCGTCCAAGACCTCGGATAGCGCCGGCGACGGCACCACCACCGCGACCGTGCTCGCCCAGTCGATCTACCGCGAGGGCTCCAAGCTCGTCGCGGCCGGCCACAACCCGATGGAGCTCAAGCGCGGCATCGACATCGCGGTGAGCTCGGTGATCGAGTCGCTCAAGAAGCTGTCGACCCCGACCAAGGGCAAGGACGACATCGCCCAGGTCGGCACGATCAGCGCCAACGGCGACACCGAGATCGGCGAGATGATCGCCGAGGCGATGAAGAAGGTCGGCAAGGAAGGCGTGATCACGGTCGAGGAGGCCAAGACCCTGACCTCCGAGCTCGACGTGGTCGAGGGCATGCAGTTCGACCGCGGCTACCTGTCGGCGTACTTCGTGACCGACACCGAGCGGATGGAGGCGGTGCTCAACGACGTCTACATCCTGATCCACGAGAAGAAGATCTCGAGCATGAAGGAGCTGCTCCCGGTGCTCGAGCAGGTCGCCAAGCAGGGCAAGCCGCTGCTGATCGTCGCCGAGGACGTCGACGGCGAGGCGCTCGCGACCCTGGTCGTCAACAAGCTGCGCGGCACGCTGCACGTGTGCGCGGTCAAGGCGCCGGGGTTTGGCGATCGCCGCAAGGAGATGCTCAAGGACCTCGCGGTGCTGACCGGCGGCCAGGCGGTCACCGAGGACCTCGGGCTCAAGCTCGAGAACCTGACGCTGCAGGACCTCGGCCACGCCAAGCGGATCACGGTCGACAAGGACAACACCACCGTGGTCGACGGCGCGGGCAAGAAGACCGACATCGAGGCCCGGGTCAAGACGATCCGCAAGCAGATCGAGGAGACCACCTCGGACTACGACCGCGAGAAGCTGCAGGAGCGGCTCGCCAAGCTGGTCGGCGGCGTCGCGATCATCCGGGTCGGCGCCGCGACCGAGGTCGAGATGAAGGAGAAGAAGGCCCGCGTCGAGGACGCGCTGCACGCCACGCGCGCGGCGGTCGAGGAAGGCGTGGTCCCGGGCGGCGGCGTCGCGCTGCTCCGCGCCCAGTCGTCGCTCGACGGCATCAAGCTCAGCCAGGAGCAGGCGTTCGGCGTGTCGATCGTGCGCCGCGCGATCGAGGAGCCGCTGCGCCAGATCGCCAACAACGCCGGCGTCGACGGCTCGATCGTCGTCAGCAAGGTCAAGGAGGCCCAGGGCTCGTTCGGGTTCAACGCCGCGACCCTGGAGTACGGCGACCTGGTCAAGGCCGGTGTGATCGACCCGACCAAGGTCGTGCGCACCGCGCTGCAGAACGCCGCGTCGGTCGCGGCGCTGCTGCTGACCACCGAGGCGATGATCGCCGAGCGCCCCAAGAAGGACGCGCCGGCGCCCGCGCCCGGCGGTGGTGGCGGCGGCATGGGTGGCATGGGCGGCATGGGCGGCATGGACTTCTAAGTCCCGGCCTCCCCACCCGGCCGGCGACCCGGCCGGCGACCCGGCGTCGTCCGGAGACCCGGCGGCTCCGGCTGCCGTTGTTTTCGTTCGGGGTCCTGGCTCGGCTCAGCGGATCCGCGACCGGCGCAGCACGGCGCGCGGCAAGCCGCGGTCGCGGAGCAGCCGGTCGTGCTCGGTCTCCCACAGCGCCGTGACGTAGACCAGGCCGACCTCGACGACCCACCACACGATCACGCCGAGCATCACCGACAGCACGGTGGCGTGGAGCTGCGGCCAGTCGGCGCCGAGCACGCCGGCGACCTGTGCGATCAAGACCGGCGCGATCAGCACCGCCGCGGAGATCGCCATCCACCGCCGGTAGCGATCGAGCCAGCGGACGCGCGCGGCGAGCTGGTCGACGCGGCGGTGGAACAGCAGCCCCGGAGGCCGGCTGGACATCGCGCTACTGTAGCACCGGCGCGGCCCGGGTTACCTGGAGCACGCCTTGGCCTGCTCGGCGGTCTGTGCGGCGATCAGGCAATCGACGGTGGCCTGGTTGCGGGCCGACTGGCACTGCAGGATGCAGGCGTCGATCCCGGCCTCGACCTTCCTGGTGAATTCGCTGAGCTTCTGCTTGCGCAGCGCGTCGCGCTGGTCGGCCGGGGCCGCGGCGATCTCCAGATCCGCGGCCTTCCAGTAGGCCAGCTTCATGGCGTTGCGGCAGGCCTGGTCGCACTGCTGCGCGTCGACCCGGCAGCCCGCGGCGAATAGCACGATCGCCAGGCTCGAAGACATGATCCAGCGCACCCTGGGTGGCTACCACGAAGGATGGCAGGCCGCGACGGCTTCGCGTAGGCTGCGACCATGCATCGCGCGGCACTGCCGGCGATGGGGATCCTCGGGGTGGCCGGGGTCGCCGGGGTCGCCGCCGCGGATCCATGGACCGTCCGGATGGAGTCCGGTGCCGAGGCCGACTCCAACGTCACGCGGGTCGAGGACAAGCCGATCTCCGCGGCGGTGGGCCGGCTCGGGGGGCGGATCGACTACCGCGACGCGCTGCTCGGCGGCACGTATGCCGCCGAGGTGTCCGGCCTGGCGCGGATGGTCGCGAGCGCGCAGAACAAGGACGAGAGCGTGATGCTCGACGCCGGCGAGCTGCGCTGGCTGCACCCGATCGGCGGGAGCTCGCTCGCCGCCGGTGTCCACCTCACCGCGGCCGACTCGTTCGGCGTGCTGGTCCCGACCGGCGCCCGCACCTACCGCAACCTCGGCGGCGATGCGCTGGTCATGCTCGGCCACGGCGAGGATCACCACCTGATGCTCGGGGTCGGCTGGCGCGACTTCGTCTACAAGCAGGTCACCGGTTTCGACTGGCGCGGACCGGTCGCCAGCGCACGGCTCGACAGCGTGCTGTGGCACACGCCGGATCGCACCCGCAGCCTGGAGCTCGCCGCGGTGCTGGGCTTCGAGGCGCGGAGCTACAACGACGTGGCGCGGTTCAACTGCGCGCCGGACGGCTCGGGGAATTCCTGCCCGATGGACTCGACGCTGCGGCGCCGCGATCGCTACCAGCGCGGCGGCCTGGAGCTGACCTGGACCGGCGCGGTGGTCGCGACCGGCGGCTACCAGCTCACGGTGGTCGATTCGAACAGCTACGGCCAGTCGCTGATCCGCCAGCGGATCACCGCCGCCGCGACGATGGAGGTGGTGACCGCGCTGTTCGTCAGCGCGACCGCGACACTGCAGATCGACCAGTACCCCGAGGGCGTCCCGAATCTGCTCCACCAGGAGCTGACCAGCCTGGAGGACGAGAACCGCAGCTCGCTGCAGGTCCTGATCACGCGCGCGCTGTCGACCGCGTGGTCGCTGGAGGTCCGCGGGGCGATCTGGCGCGACTTCGGGACCGCCGGCGCATCGTTTCGCCGGGAGCTGGCCTACGCCGGTGTGCTCTATCAGCACTGATCCGCACTGATCCGCGCCGATCCCGCGAGAGCCTGCCCGGTCGCCTGCCGCGGCTCGTCATGACCAGGCGAGTGGCCGGCAGGTGTCCTGGCCAGGGCCGCGCGCTGGCCAGCGACTGGCCACGGTGGCCAACCTCGAACCATCGCCGCGAGCCGCTGCCGGGGCAATTGATCCCGCGCGTGCGTCGCCTCGCCGGGGCAATGGATCCCGCGCGTGCGTCGTCTCGCCGGGGCAATTGATCCCGCGCGTGCGTCGTCTCGCCGGGGCAAAATGCCGTCGAGGTCTTCCCCCCGGCCAGGTCAGGACTTGGCGCGGAGCTGGCGAGCGCGCGCCTCGATCTCCAGGCGGCGCTTCCGCACCTCGCTGATGCGGCGCGCGACCTCGTCGCCGGCCCGACGCGCCGCCTCTGCCCGCTGCCCCGGATCGCCGGAGCGCTGCGCGGCCTCGAGCGACAGCAGCGTCGAGGCATTGATCACGTCGGCCAGCACGACGGGCGCGAGGCTCTCGAAGCTCCCGCTCGCCCACCCCGGCGCGCTCGGCTTGCCGGCCCCGCCGCCTTCGTCCAGCGCGGTCCCCGGCTCGCTGGCCGACCGCGCCGTGTTGTGGTGCGGCTCGTCGTCATCCCGGTTGAACAGGTCCCCGGCGCGCTCGTGCTGCTTGCGCAGCACCGCGAGGTGGTCGAGCTCGGTGGCTTGCGTCTTGAGCCCCGCGAGCTGCCGCGCGAGATCTTCCTCGCTGGCGTGCAGCTCGGCCGCCCGCTGCTCCAGCTCCTCGGGATCGGCCAGCGGATCCACCTCGAAGTCCGGGATGATGATGCGCCGCGGGGCATCCTTGATCTGCGGAACGAGCTGGGCCCTGGCGCGCGTCAGCTGCTGCGCCCGCGCCGGGGCAGCACCGGCGCCGAGCTCGGCGTCGATCGCCACCAGGTAGGCACGGCGCGCACCCGCGAGGTCACCGTGGGCCTGCGCCAGCTCGCGCGTCGCCGCGCTCAGCTGATTGGCCGTTTCGAGCGACTCCGAAAGGCTGTCCCGCAATTCTCTGTCGCGGCGCCAGGACGCGCGTTGATTTTTCAAACGATCGATCTGCCCGAGCTGGTCCTGGTAGCGCTGGGCGAGCGCCTCGCGCTTCGCCGCCACACGGGTCACGAACTGCTCCGCGGATCTCACCGCGGTCTCGGTCGCTGCCGTGGCTGCGAGCGAAGCCACGACCTGGCGCGATTCCGCCGATGCCGTGGAGCTCGCCACCACAATCGCCAGGACCAGCAACCATCGCCTCATGACTTCTTCCATTTTGTAGCAGTCTGCATGCCACGCTCAAGCACGGAATTGCGTCGGGGTGGAGCGCCGGAACTTCGCGCGAAAACCGCGTGTCGACGCGGCGGTCATCTCAGATTCCTGATGCTCTGCTCGCGCCATCGCGCCACGAGGAAGCGCAATGCTGCGGTGACCGTGGCGGCAACGCACACCAGCGGTTCGTCGTCGGGCCGCTCCCACACCAGGTAGTCCCGGCCCTCGGCATCGACCCGCGCGTGATGGCGCAAATGCCGCAACTTGCAGGTTCCGCATGTGAGTGAGTCGCCTTCGAGTGCAATCCCCGGGTCGAGCGGGCGACCGTACCGCCGCATCACCTGGTCGACCGCGACCACGGAGAGCTCGCCGACCGGGGTATCGTCGTCGAAGATCTGCACGCGATCCCCGTCGCAGGTCGCCCAGGTCCGGGCGAGCGACCCATCCGGCCTGATCCGCTCGTCGAGCAACAGCACGCGCGCGCATCTCTTACCCCAGGTGAGGGCGGTCGCCCCCCCAGGTCGCAAACAAATCGACTGTGAGCTGCTCCACGCCGGGGACGCTCCTCGCTGCCCGAAGTTTTGCGCTGGCTGGCCGCTGGCTGCGCGGTGGGTCGCTTGCGCGAGCCGGCTTCGCCGGGGAAAGTCCCCCCATGCGCTCCGCCGCGGTCCCCCTGCGACCGCTCCTCCTGCTCGCCCTGGCCGCCTGCGGTGCCAGCCAGGGCGAGCGTAGTGCCGCGAAATTGCGGTTTCTGCCGTCACAGATCGAAACCACCTGGAAGTTCCAGGGGGAAGTGCGCACCGCCAAGGTCCGGATCTATGCCGACGCCGAGGTTCGTGCGCTGCCCCACTGGAAGGAGGACATCGGCGAGCAGATCGACTCTGCCAGCCAGCTGCTCGAGCCGATGATCGGGCTGCGCCTCACGGTCGACTCATACAAGGACTGGGCGCGCACCGGCACCCCGGAGGACGCCCTGCGCGAGCTCACGGAGCTCGACAAGGGCAACGGCGTGATGTGGGTGATCGGGTACGTCGCCCCGTCCACGACCGCCTCCACCGTGATGTCCGCGCTGGGCGACGCCCGGCCGCTTGGCCACCACCTGACCGTGCGCGCGTGGGCCGAGAAGCCCGAGATCGAGGCGCTGTCCGGCCGGTTGCCCGATCCCAAGGACCCCGATCGCAGCGAGGTGATCGGCGCGCACCGCCGCCACAAGCAGACCGTCGTGCTGCTCCACATGCTCGCGACCACGCTCGGCGCGATCGCCGAGACCGATCCGGCGTGGATCCAGGCGGTGTCGTACTCGCCGCAGCAGAGCTCGTTCGCCAACCGCACGCGCGAGCTGCTCCAGCTCGCGATCAACAGCCGGCTGGCCGACGATACCGACGAGGCGCTCGCCCGCAAGCTGCAGGACGACATCGAGAAGGCGCAGTGGGGCGGCTGGGTCAAGCCGTCGTACGACGAGGTGGTGGCGACCCTCAAGAACGTCATCGACGCCGGCAAAGCCGGCAAGACCGCGGCCGGGATCCCGACCTCCGCGTACGACGAGTACCGGCGGATCTCCGAGCTCGCCAAGCGCGGCCAGGTCGCCGACGCGCAGGTCGAGCTCGACAACCTGCTCACCGCGTATCCCGGCAACGCGACGATGCACGAGCTCAAGTGCGAGATGATGCTCGCCAAGCCCGGGGTCGCCGACAAGGCCACGCGGGCGGCGTGCAACCGGGTCGCCGAGCTCGCGCCCGGCGATCCGACCGTCCACATGGCGGTCGCCGAGGCGCTGATCCGCGCCGGAGACGCCGCCGGCGCGCACGCCGAGCTCGCCCTCGCCGAGGACAAGATCGGCAACCTGCCGACCGGCGCCGGCGAGGCGTGGAACCGCGTGATCGGAGCCTACCTCGCGATCGGCGCGCTGACCTGGACCGAGGAGGCGATCGCCCGGGCCAAGCTCGAGGGCAGCCCGCCGGCGGCGGTCGTCGCGCGGACCCGCGCGCGCTACGGCGTCCCGCGCGGCGCCAAGTTCGTCGCGCCCGACCAGGAGGCCGCGCTGGTGATCG
>DATAPF010000158.1:0-6241 GCA_036265355.1 Kofleriaceae bacterium
GCGTCGGAGCCGCGCCCGCCGAATCACCACCACGGCACGCGCGAACCCCGCGAGGTATTTGCGGGGCAACGAACGGCCTATCCAAATCCCGGTCGCGGCGTCCGACCCCATCCTGCTCGCGGTCGCCCCCGGCGAGTCCGCGTTGACGTCGCGCGATCGCGCCACGAGAGGTCATCGACGGTCGATTCCGGATGGACCCGGACTGCTCGACGTGACATCCCGTGATCCTCGTCGGATCGCGAGCTCCAGCCATGCTAGACGGCGATCCGTCGGTGCCGACGCCGCCGGGCCGAGACCCTTGTAGCGCTGGATCTGCAGTCCCTTGCGGTCGAGCTCGCCTGCGAGGATCTCGTAGCAACGGCGTCTTGAACCGCTCGGTCGTCGGCTGATACCGTCGGCCGGCTTGGGCACGTCATCCGGGTGGATGCTCGCGGCCGCCGCATGCGCGGCGTGCGGTGATCCGCAAGCTTCGGAGGGCGCCGGCGCGCACGATGCCTGCGCACCGCTGGCGATCACCGCTGCCTCGGCCACATCCACCGAGCAGGCCGGGATCGACGGCGCGCTCGCGCTGTGGCGCGATCACGGCGTGTCGGCATTCGACGCTGCGATGCCAGGGGCAGCACCCGGGCCGGCGCCGGATGTCGCGACGGCAGGCGCGATCGACATCCAGTTTGCCGACGCGGCGGCGGTGTTCCATGGCGTGTACGACCCAGCCGCCGATCGCGTGCTGATCAACCGCGACCTCACCGATCCTGCCACGGTGGCGATCGTCGTCGCGCACGAGCTCGGCCACGCGTTCGGCCTGCTCCACATCCCGCCCGCCGCGCGGCTGTCGCTGATGAACCCCGGCAACCTGGCCACACCGCCGACCGAGGCGGACCAGCAGGCGGTCGAGGCGCTGTGGGGCCGCTGCCGCTGACCGGGCGCGGCTAGATCCAGCAGGCGCAACGCGAGCCCGCCGTGGGCGACCGCGAGCAGGATGGGGTCGGACGCCGCGACCGTGACCAGAATTGGCAGGTGTTGCCCCCGCACATACCTGACGCCGTCCGCGCAGGTGCCGGTGGTGATTCGGCGGACGCGGCTCCGACGCCCATCCGCGCAGCAGCCCACGGCGAGGCTCGCGTGTGAGCGTTCTCCCGGGCGTCACGCGCTACCCGACCCTCGGTCAGACTCGCTCGGGAAGCTCGCCGGTGCGCGCCACCGCCGCGGCGCCGCCTCGCGACCGCCGGAGCCAGACCTCGGCGCGGTGGAGCAGGCGCGTTGCGGCCTCGGCCTCGAGGCGAACCAGGCGGGCGGCGAGCCAGGCGAACAGCTGCGCGGTGCCGATCCGCGGCGGTCGGGTGCCGTGCGTCCCGTCGGTCCGGGGGCCGGGCTCGAACAGGTTGCCGGTCAGGTTGCCGGTCGAGCCGTCCTCGGATGGCTCGCCGAGGTGCCAGGCGCGCAGCGCGTCGAGCAGCAGGCGCTCGAGCGTGCGCGGGATGATCGCGTGGAGCGCGAGCCCGAGCACGGCGAGCCGCGGCACATAGAGCCGGCGGCGCGGATGCTCGGGCAGCCGCGCGATCGCGCGCGCGATCCGCTCGGGTGAGCTGACCGGCGGCATCGCGCGCGGCACCTGGCCGAGCCGGTTCGCGGCGGCCTCGAGGTGTGGGGTATCGATCGCGTAGGGGAACACCGTGCAGACGTGGATGTCCGGCTCGTCGGCGAGCTCGACCCGCAGCGCCTCCGACAGCCCGTGCACGCCGAACTTGCTGATCACGTACGACGGCACGAATGCCTGTCCGATCTCTGACAGCACCGAGCCGATGTTGATCAGCACGCCGCGGCGCTGGCGGCGAAACACCGGCAGCACCACGCGCGCGCCGAGCATCGCGCCCAGCAGGTTGGTCTCGATCACGCGCTGGTGCTGCTCGAACGGCGCCTGCTCGAGCAGCGCGAACAGCGCCACGCCCGCGTTGTTGACCCAGACGTCGATCCGGTCCCAGCGGTCGAGCGCGGCGGCTGCGAGCTCGATCACGTCCTGCTCGCGGGTCACGTCGGTCGCCACCGCGATCGCCTCACCGCCGGCCGTCCGGCAGCTCCGCGCCGTGTCCTCCAGCGCCTCGGTCCCGCGCGCGCCGAGCACGAGCGCGCTGTGCTGGCGAGCGAACTCCAGCGCGATCGCCCGACCGAGCCCGCTGGAGGCGCCGGTGACGACGACGACGCGGCCGCGCGGCGCCACGCGATGCCATCCGGCCCCTGATGCCGATCCGGGTGTGTCGACCTCGTCCTGGTGGTTCACGACGGCAGATCGTGCAGACCGCATGCCGAGGCTGCGCTCGTCGAGCGAACTCCGTGATCGCGCCGCCGGTGAGCCAGGATCAGTGCGCGGCGGTCGAGAACATTCGCAACCGCGCCTGCGAAGGCGGTAACGTGGGCGCATGAGTCTTCCCCCGGTCCTGCGTGGGCGGCTGCGGATCCCGGTCGTCGGCGCACCGATGTTCATCATCTCGCAACCCGAGCTGGTCGTCGCCCAGTGCACGGCGGGGATCGTCGGAGCGTTCCCGGCGCTCAATGCGCGGCCGCCCGATCTGCTCGACAGCTGGCTGACCCGGATCCGCGACGAGCTCGCCGCGTGGGACGCGGCCCACCGCGACCAGCCGGCCGCGCCGTACGCGGTCAACCAGATCGTGCACAAGTCCAACGACCGGCTCGCCCACGATCTCGATCTGTGCGTCAAGCACCAGGTCCCGATCGTGATCACCTCGCTCGGCGCGCGCGAGGACGTCAACCAGGCGGTGCACAGCTACGGCGGCATCGTGCTGCACGACGTGATCAATGTCGTCCACGCCCACAAGGCGATCGACAAGGGCGCGGACGGCCTGATCGCGGTATGCGCCGGCGCCGGGGGCCACGCCGGCATGCTGTCGCCGTTCGCGCTGATCGACGAGATCCGCGCGTGGTGGGACGGTCCGCTGCTGCTGTCGGGGGCGATCGCCAACGGCCGCTCGGTGCTCGCCGCCCAGGCGCTCGGCGCCGACCTCGCGTACGTCGGCTCGGCGTTCATCGCGACGACCGAGGCCCACGCGTCCGACCGCTACAAGGCGGCGATCGTCGAGGCGACCGCGGCGGACATCATCTACACCAACCTGTTCACCGGCGTGCTCGGCAACTACCTGCGGTCGTCGATCGTCAACGCCGGCCTCGATCCCGACAACCTGCCGACCAGCGATCCGTCGAAGATGAACTTCGGCAGCGCCTCGACCAAGGCGTGGCGCGACATCTGGGGCTGTGGCCAGGGCATCGGCGGGATCCACGAGGTCATCCCGGTCGCCGCGATGGTCGACCGGTTCGTCGCCGAGTACTCCGCCGCGCGCCAGCGGCTGTGCAGCTAGCGCTGCGCCGCGCGCCGCTGCCGCGATGCCATCGTCCGGCGCATGCGAGTTGTGCGGGGCATGTTGCGTGCAGCCCCGGCAGGCATGTGCAAGACCATCGTTTCCTGCATCGCGATCCTCGCAGTCCACGCGCTCGCGGCGTGCGGCGATGACAGCAAGCACAGCGACATCGAGAGCCGCGCGCTCGACGAGGGCACCACGCGCGGTCAGGCGCTGCAGGCCCAGGCCGCCCAGGACTTCGCCGGCTGCACCGAGAGCGAGGCGATCGGCAAGGCGGCCGGCGTCGTGTTCACGATCAACGACAACGAGATCGCCCAGGCGAGCTTCGTGCTGGCGAAGACCGGCGACGTCCGCGTGCGCGCGCTCGCAACGCGGATCGCCGCCGATCACCAGGCGAGCAACGCGGCGCTGCTGACCCTGTTGCACAACCGGAACGTGGCGCCGATCGAGACCTCGGTGTCGGGCGCGCTGACCGGCGAGGCGAACGCGGGCCTCGCCCAGCTCCGGGCCGGCGAGCTGCGCAACATCAACATCGACTACACGCGGATCCAGATCACGATGCACCAGGAGGCGTTGTTGATCGTCGGCACCGTGCGCGATGCGGTGCCGGCGTCGGCCACCGACATCCGCGGCTTTCTGTCCGATGCGCTGACGATGATCGGAGACCATCAGGCCCGCGCCGAGACCGTGCTGCGCAATCTTCCGTGAGCGCCGATGGCCGCGGCCACGCTCGCGAGCTCCGCACGCGCGGGTGAGCGCCGCTGGCGCTGCGTGGCATGGCGATCGCAGGAGCTTTCCCACGAGACCTGCTGCTGACATCGATGACAGCGGCGCTCCAAGATATTCCCTGTCTTACCCTGGAGAAAGCCACATGATGTTCAAGAGCTCACTACTCGTCTCCGTCATCCTCGCTGCGGGCGCAGCCGCCTGTCACCACGATCATCCCACCACGACCCCGGCGACGGTCGGGGGTACCTCGGGCGGCATGACTGCCACGGCTGAGCCCAACAACACCACCTCTCAAAACAACTCGTACAACAACGACACGACGGGCGGCCCCGGCACCGCGCTGCCGAGCGCGAAGGATCCGAACAGCGCGATCCCGGGCGACAAGAAGCCCCTGATCAACGACCCCGACCGCACCGGCTCTCCATCCGGCTCGGGCGCGCCGGCCGGTAACGGCACCGACACCGGCGCCGGAGTGAACCCCAACGCGCCGGACACCACCACGCCGACCTCGACCAAGGACGCCGGCAGCGGTAGCGACACCGGCACGGGCAGCGGTAGCAACACGACCCGCAAGCGCGGCACGATGCGCGGCGGTTCGGGCAACGGTTCGGGCAGCGGTTCGTCCGACGGCAGCAACGGCAGCGGCAGCGACGTGCCTCACTGAGCGTGACCGAGCGTGACCGAGCGTGATCGATCCGGCGCGGCCGGCCTGCCAGCCCGCGCGCCGGACCATGCGGCGTGACGGCGATGCGCCGGTCGGGATACACTGCGCCGGATGTTCCGGCGGCTCGCGGGATCACCGGGCGTGCAGCGGCTGTTCGGCCGGCTGATCCGGATCGGCCGCGCCCCCGAGATGCTGCCGTCGGAGGCGCGCTACGTCGTGCTGTCGAACATCATCGCGATGCTCGGCGTGGCGTTCACGCTCGGGTTCGCGCCGATCCTGGTGTTCTCGGGCTCGCTGGTGTTCCCCGCGCTCCAGGTCGCCTACGCGCTCGGCTACCTGCCGGTGCTGTGGCTCAACCACCGCGGCCACCACACCGCGGCGGCGACCTACCTGGTGCTGAGCAGCCACCTGCTCGCGATCTCGCAGGTCCTGGTCGCCGGCACCGAGCTCGACGTCCACCTGTTCTTCATGCTGCACACCATGCTGCCGTTCCTGGTGTTCGCGCCGCGCCACGACAAGCTGATGTTCACGCTGTCGGCGCTCGCCGGGATCGACCTGGTGCTGGTCGTCGCGCTCGGCCACCGCCTGCCCCATCTCGGCCCGGTGATCCCACCCGAGCGGCTGCGGCTCATCCGGCCGATCCTGCTCGGCGGGCTGTTCGCCACGCTCGCCGCGTGCGCGCACTACGCGCGCCGCGCCACGCTGATCGCCGAGGCCGCGCTCGACCGCGCCCACCAGCGCTCCGAGGAGCTGCTGCTCAACATCCTGCCGCCGTCGATCGCCCGCCGGCTCAAGCTGTCCGGCGGCACGATCGCCGACGGGTTCGCCGACGTCTCGGTGCTGTTCGCCGACATCGTCGGGTTCACCCGGATGGCGTCGCAGCGGCCGCCCGAGCACATCGTCGGCCTGCTCAACGATCTGTTCTGCAAGTTCGACGACGTCGCCGGCCGGCTCGGGCTGGAGAAGATCAAGACGATCGGCGACTGCTACATGGTCGCGGGCGGCCTGCCCGAGCCCCGCGCCGATCACGCCGAGGCGGTCGCCGAGATGGCGCTGGCGATGCTCGACATCGTCGCCGAGCTCGCGGCGCGCACCGGCGACGCGCTGACCGTCCGGATCGGCATCCACAGCGGCCCGGTGATCGCCGGCGTGATCGGCAAGCGCAAGTTCATCTACGATCTGTGGGGCGATACCGTGAACGTGGCGAGCCGGATGGAGTCGCACGGCCTGCCGGGCGCGATCCAGATCAGCGAGGCGGCGGCCCGGCAGCTCGATGGCAAGTACCGGCTACGGCCGCGCGGCGTGATCGAGATCAAGGGCAAGGGCGCGATGGAGACCTGGCTGCTCGAGGGTCACCGCGAGATCGCCGCCGCGGCCGATGCCGCGGCCAGCGCGGCCGCCGCCGGATGACGCGCGATCGCGGCGCGCGACGCGGTCACGGCTCGACGGTGACGATCCCGGTCCGCGGCGTCTTGCG
>DATAPF010000159.1:0-30707 GCA_036265355.1 Kofleriaceae bacterium
CGCCTCGGCGGTCTTGATCACCGAGCGGATGTTCTCCTCCGAGCTGCCGACCAGGCCGGCGAAGATCTTGCCGACGTCGAGCCGCAGCAGCGGCATCTGCCACAGCGCGCCGACCGCCTTGGCGGTCAGCGACTTGCCGGTCCCGGGCACGCCGATCAGCAGGATGCCCTTGGGCAGCGGCAGGCCGAAGTCGCGCGCGCGCGACGAGAACGCATTGCGCCGCTTGACCAGCCAGTCCTTGAGGATCTCCATGCCGCCGACGTCGGAGAACTCCTCGCGGTGCTCGTAGTACTCGAGCAGGCCGCTCTTGCGGATGATCTGCTTCTTCTCCTCGAGGATGGTCTCGAGGTCGAACGTGTGGGTCCGGACCGCCGACTTGGCGAACACGTTCTCGGCCTCGACCAGGGTCAGGCCGAGCGCGCCCTCGATCACGCGCTCCATGAACGTCGGATCGCTCTCGATCTGCTGCTGGGTCGCGGGCGGCAGACTGGGCACGACCTTGCGCGCCGCGGCCTCGATCTCGGCGCGGTTGGGCAGGTCCCAGTCGAGCACCGCCGAGATGCTCTTCTCGAGCTCGGGGGGGATCTTGGTGACCGGAGCCAGCACCGTCAGGCTCTTCTTGGTCTTGCGCAGCTCGTGGGCGGCGTCGCGCAGCCGGCGCACCACCGCGGGCTCCTTGAGGAACGGGTGGAAGTCGCGAAGCACGAACAGCGCGCGGCCCTCGGCGCGCAGCACGTGATCGATCGCCTTCATCGGATCCTTGACGTCGCGCGTGCCCTGGCCGTTGGCGATCGTCTTGAAGCCCTCGGTGATCGACCACACCTCGAGCCGCATCTCGCGCTCGACGCACAGCCGCTTGAGCGCTTCCTCGACGCGGTTCTCCTCGGGCGACGTGATCCAGATCAGCGAGTAGCGCGCCCGGATCAGGTCCTCGATCTCGCCCTTGCTGCTTCGTTTGTGCTCGATCGTCATGGCTGTACGTCGTCCATTCGGTCACCCGTTCGCGTTGGCGAGATCGCGCAGCCCGCGCAGCGCGCCCTTGGCGGTCTCGGCGTTGTCGACCAGCGCCTCGACCGCGTCGGCCACGGTCTGCAGCGCGTGGCCGTCGGCCTTGAGGTTGGGCAGCTCGCCCTGCACCAGCCGCATGTTGTTGCGCATCTCCGACAGGATGTCGTTGATCGACTCGTAGACCTCCTGCGCGAGCCGGGCGATCTCGGCGCCGGCGCCCGCCGGACCAGTGGGGGCATTGGTGATCGTGGTGGCACCGTCGAGCACCGCCACCGCCTGGGCGTCGGCCGCGGCCTTGGCGCGCGCGGCCTCGGCGCGGGCCTTCGCGGCATCGGTCTTGGCGGCGTCGACCTCGGCCTGCAGCGACCGCAGCGAGCGCTCGGCGCCGGCCGCCTTGTCGAGCGCGTCCTTCAGCTTGCGCTCGGCGGCCTCGCGCTCGAGCTGGAGCTCCTTGGGGTCGATCGCGGCCGCGGCGGGGGCGGCGGCCTGCGCCTTCTCCAGCTCGGCGAGCTTCTTGCGCATGCGATCGAGCTCGCGGCGCGCGTCGTCGTTGCCGGTCGACGCCGTGTCGCGCGCCTTGGACGCGGTGAGCGCCTCCTCGGCGGCCTTGTGGCGGGCGACCTCGGCCTTGGCGAGCGCGTCCTGCGCGACGTTGCGCGCGCTCTCGGCCGCGATCCGGGCGTGGACCGCCTCCTGGAGCTCGACCTCGATCTGCGCGAGCCGGCCCTCGAGCTTCTCGCGATCGCGGTCGGCGAGCTTGAACTGCCCGTCGAGCCGCTCGCGGTCGGCCTCGACCTTCTTGAGCTCGACCCGCAGCTCGCGGATGTCGCCGGTCATCTTCATCAGCTGATCGGGCTGGGCGCCGCCGCGCCCGGCGTCGGTCTGGGCCTCGACCAGGAGCCGGCCGAGCCGGCGGTTCTCCTCCTCGAGGCCGTTGATCTGGGCGGCGCTGCGCGAGGCGTTGGTGTTGGCCTCGTCGCGCTCGGCGCGGAGCTGGGCGAGCAGCTTGAGGTTCTTCTCCTTCTCGGCGCGCAGCTCCTTGATCACTTCCTCCTGCGAGATCAGGCCGACCCGGCGCTCCTCCAGCATGCGCTCCTGCTCGTTGATCACCTCGCGCAGGTGCTCGATCTCGGTCAGCTGCTCGTTGAGCTTCTTCCAGCCCTCGTCCTTGGTCCGCGACAGCTCCATCAGCTGGCGGTTCTTGTCCTCGAGGTCCTCGCGCAGCTTGGCGGTGTCCTCCACCGCGCGGGCGGTCTGGCGCTCGCGAGCGGCGACGTTCTCGGCCATGTCGCCGAGCTCGCCGCGCGCCTTGTTGAGCTCGTTGCGGGTCTGCTGCAGCTCGTCGCGCAGCTCGTCGGCGACCCGATCGCGGGCGACGATCTGGTCCTCGCGGTCCTTGATCTGCGCCTTGAGATCGTCGGTCCGCTCGCGGACCGCCTGGGACTCGGCGCGCACGCGCTTGCCGTCGGCGACCTCGCGCTCGTAGTTGGCCGACGCCTTCTCGAGCTGGCCGCGCAGGGCCTTGATCTCGGCGTCGGCCTTGTTCGGATCGAACTCGAGCCCGAGGTCGACCAGCACCTTGTTCTCGGCGTCCACCGGTCGCGCCGGGGCACCGACCGGCCCCATCGGTCCCCCGCGCCCGAACATGCTCGCGTTGTCGGCCCGGGATCCGGCCCCGGGTGCCCCCGGCATCGACGGCGGGCCGCCGTACGGCGTACCCGGCATCGACGGCGGACCGCCGCCCGGCATCCCGGGCGGGCCGCCGTACGGCATGTTGGGGGTCCCGCTCGGCATCGACGGCGGGGCGCCGTACGGCGTGGCGTTCGACTGCGAGCCGACCGAGCCGCCGAACCCGCCGCCGCGCGCGGCGCCGTAGCCCGGTGGGCTGGTTGCCGGCCCGGCGCCCGGTGCCGGCGGCATCGCCGCCTGGGGGGCGGAGTACGCCGTGCCGCCGTACGGGTTGACGCTCGACTGCGAGCCGAACCCCGATTGCGAGCCGAACCCCGTGGCGGGCTGGGGCGGACTGTAGCCGCCCGCCAGCGGAGGCGGCGGCTCGCCGCGGTCGAGCACCATCGTCCCGCCCTTCTTGGGCGGCGGCGCGGCGGCCACCGGGACCTGCTGCTGCAAGATGTTGACCGCACCCTCGTCCAGGAACCGGATCATCAGCGATCCGCACTGGATGATGTCGGCGTGGCCGAGCGCCTGCTTCTGGATCCGGTTGTTGTTGAGGTGGGTCCCGTTCGCGCTGCCGAGGTCCTCGACGACGTAACGCCCACCCTCCATCCGGATCTGCGAATGGCGTCGCGACACCATCCCGTCATCCGTGCGAATCGCGCACTCCAGGCCGCGGCCGACGTAGACGGTCTCGGTGGGCGACAGCTCGACTGCCCCCTCGCGGCCCTGGCTATCCCGGAACAGGAGTCGTGCCATTGGGTGCTCGAATGGTACCGGGGCCGGGCGCTGCGCGCCAGTGCCCTACACCATCCCGTGTTGCCAGCCATTTCCGTCGACAACCACCCCGCGGTCCGCCGTCATCGCCGCGCTACTCGGGCTTGAACACGGCCTCGGTGTTGCCGACCCGGATGATGTCGCCGGGCGCGAGGGTCTTCTTGGGCACCTTGTGACCATTGACGTAGACCCCGTTGGTCGAGCCGAGGTCGGCCAGCTCGTACAGCCCGTTGACCTTGCGGATCCCCGCGTGCTTGCGCGACACCGCCGGGTCGGCGAGCACGACCGTGTTGCCGGCGACCGAGCCGATCGTCGTGACCTCCTCGACCAGCGACAGCGTCTGGTTGGCCATCGGCCCGAGGATGAACTCGAGCCGTGCCACCGGCGCCCAGCCGCAGAACAGGCACCTGGTCCACACCGGCAGCATCACGCGGCGACAGCCGCCGCAGACCTTCTGGTGCGCCGGCCGGGAGTTGCTCCTGGCAACGATCACCAGCGCGCCGAGCAGGATCAGCGCCACGACGATGATGAGGACGATCAGGACACCGGTGGACACGACGACCCTGGCTGTGCTCTGTCAGTTGATCGACTTGAACTTGAAGTTGGTCTTGCCGAGCGTGACCAGGTCGTTGTCTACCAGATCCTGCTTGCCCTGGATCTTGCGCTCGTTGACATAGCTGCCGTTGGTCGAGCCACCGTCGACCAGCATGAAGCCCTGCGGCGAGGCGTTGATCTGGCAGTGCTCGGTGCTCATGAAGCCATCGTTGATCACGATGTCGCACGGCGACGCGGTGCCGATCTTGGTGCCGCCCGAGCGCAGCTTGAACGTCTGGTAGGCCTGGGTCCCGTTGAGCGGCACCAGCCAGCCCACGATCGGGAACCCGCCGTCGTCGCCGCCCGCGTTCATCATCACGGTCTTCATCGGCCCCGCCGGCCTGGCCGGCTCGGGCGCCATGACCGGCGCGACGATCGGCGGCGGCAGCGGCTGCGGCTTGGAGCTGAACACCTTGACGCCGATCACCGCGAGCACGAGCGCGCCGACCACGACCAGGATCACGACCAGCCACGGGAACCCGCCCTTGTTCTGATGCCAGGGCGGCGCCAGCGTCAGCTCGACCGGGTCGGCGTCGTCCTTGTCGACCTTGAGGATCAGGTTGTGCGGCTTGCCGTCCCACTGCAGACCGATCCCGAGCTTGGGGTCGAACCCGGGGAACGTCAGGTACTGGCGGTCCGCCATGCGCGACAGGATGGTCTGGATCGCGGTCGCGATGTTCTCCGCGGTGTTCACGGTCTGGGTCTGGGGGACCATCGCGCTGATCACGTTGCCGTCGCCCGACATGCCGCCCTTGTAGATGATCGCGAAGGTCTCGATCTTGTCGGCGGACGCGCGCGCCTTGAGCGCGGTCATCTGGCCCTTGGCCGCGTCCATGTTCTTGTCCAGGCCGTCGCAGATCACGATCAGCACCTTGCGCGACACCTGGACCTTGTGGAGCTCGGACATCGCGAGGTCGATGCCCTTGACCAGCTCGACGCCCTGGGTGCCGAAGTAGTCCTTCTGGGTGCCGAGCGCGCTGCCGGTGATCCGGTCGAGCGGGCCCATCGGGATCCGGACCGTGGCGCTGTCGGCGTAGGTGATCACGATGCCGAGGCTGCCGGGCGGGCCGGCGTCCTTGAACGAGACCTTGTCGAGCGCCGCCTCGAGGCTCTTGAGCACGCCGGGGAACCGCGACGGATCACCGTCGGGCAGCACGTCGTCGTTGCCGATCCAGATCTCCCAGCCGTTCATCACGATCGCGATCGCGAGCTTCTCGGTGCCCTGGGTGTACTCGCGCTTGGACGTCGGCTTGAGCTCGATCGGCTGCTTGGCGCCGTCCTCGCGCAGCGTGAACTTCTCGCTGGGCAGGTTGGGCGCGCCGATCACGGTGGCCTCGATCTGCGGCGCGTCGTCCTTGGTCTTGGCGTTGTTGCGGTCCGGCGGCTTGACCTCCATCCGGACCTCGATGTTCGACGCGTCGGCGTGGACCCGCCCCGGCATCGCCAGGCAGGCCGCCGCCAGCCCCATCACCACAAGCAATCGGTTGTGCTTGCTCATAGGCTCTTGAACTTCAGCATCGCGCTGCCGAACTTGATGAAGTCGTTGTCCACCAGCTCGTGGCGATCGACGCGACGGTTGTTGACGTAGGTGCCGTTGGTCGAGCCGGCGTCGCGCAGCACCCACACGCCGTTCTCGGCCTTGATCTCGGCGTGCTTGGACGACATGAACTTGTCGTTCAGCACGAGCGTGCACTTGGGGTCGGTGCCGACGGTGGTCACCGGCGACAGCGTGAACAGCTCGCCGCGCTGGGCGCCCTGCAACGGGACGATCCAGCCCAGCAGCTGCATGCTGCCCGGACCGCCCTGGGCGTCGATCACGAACGCCTGGGTCTTGGCCTTCTCCAGCTTGGCGGGCGCCGCGACCACCTGCTGGGCGATCTGCGCGCAGTACGGGCACTGGTCCCAGCTCTTGTCGAGCTGCTGCTCGCACTGCGAGCAGAACTTCTTGGCGAAGATCCAGAACCCCTTGGTGATGATCGGCGGGTTCGGGTTGGGCCCCTGCGGCGCTCCCATCCCCGGCATCCCCTGCATCTGGGGCATGCCCTGCATCTGGGGCATCCCCTGCATCTGGGGCATGCCCGGCATTCCGGGTGGTTGTCCCTGCTGCGGCATCTGGCCTCCCTGCTGCTGACCCGTCTGGTTGAACTGCTGTCCGTATCCCTGCGCGCGCTGCATCGCGTTCTTGCCACGATTCCCCAAGGACTTCGCGCGGCTGATGTCCATCTGGATGTTGCCCTTGATGCTCTTGACGCCGAGGATCTTGGCGTTGAACTCGCGAAAGGGCCGGAAGATGAAGTCGAAATATCGGAGGAACATGGTTCCCTCTGGGACGCGCTGGCATCCCCCCGCGCGCGGCTAGTCTAGCATCATCGCACGCCGCCACGGCCGCGCGAAGTGCGCTTCCGGCCACGGAAAGGGTCAGGTTTCGCGGCTCCCGACCGGCCGTGGTTGCCGCGTCCGGCGAGCCGCTGGCCAAGATCCGCTGTCGAGAGGCACGGTTCGGCGCGATCCGGACTAGCGCGCCCCCGCCGCCGGGACACCGGCCGGAGCCGCCGCGGCCAGCGCGCGCTGGTGCTGGATCGCGATGGTCACCGCCGCCTTGCGGGCGAGGGCCTCGCGGATCCGCGCGATCCGGTGCGCCGGGTGGTGGAAGAAGTTGCGGTCGAGCGCGGGGTCGTCGGCGTAGGCGCGGCGGATCTCGGCCTCGTCCCAGCTCGTCGGGAACGCCGCGTAGGCCAGCGGCGGCTCGCGGAGCCACCAGCCGGTGAAGCCGAACCGCTCGTGGTGGCGCTCGTAGATCTCGGTCCCCGGATAGGGCACGACGACGCCGCGCGCGTTGAACCCGCCGGCGAGCCGCTCCGCGCGGTCGAGGAACGCGATCGTCGCGTCGAGCTCGGCGTCGGTCTCGTCCGGCCAGCCGAACATCAGGTTGACCACGCTGTGGATGCCCTCGTCGCGGCACCACCCGAGCACCGCGAGCACCCGCTCGACCGTGACGCCCTTGCCGATCCGCACCAGCATCCCGGGGTCGGCGCTCTCCATGCCGATGTCGACGCCGGCGCACCCGGCGCGCCGCATCTCGGCGAGCACGTCGCGATCGAGGTGCGCGGGGTGCGCGGTGCACGTCCACCACACCGGCCCGCCCGAGCCGCGGATCGCCGCGCACAGCTCGTGGACGCGGCGCCGGCCGACCGCGAACGAGTCGTCGAAGAAGCTGAACCCGACCAGGCCGAACCGATCGCGCAGCACGGCGATCTCGGCGGCGACCGACGCGGCGCTGCGGTAGCGGAACCGCCGCCCGGTGACGTCGTTCGAGCAGAACGTGCAGGCCGCCGGGCAGCCACGGCTCGACAGGATCCCGGCCGGCGGCAGCCGGTCGCCCAGCGCCGGCCGCCCGTCGTACCAGCCGGGATCGAACAGGTCGAGCGCGGACAGCGGCGAGGCGAGCCGATCGAGCTCGGTCAGCACCGGCCGCGCCGGGTTGTGCCGGATCATGCCGCGCTCGATCCAGCTCAGGCCTGCGACGTCGTGCGCCGCGCGCCGGCCGTCGATCACGCCGGCGAGCTCGACCAGCGCATCCTCGCCCTCGCCGCGGATCACCCAGCGAAACCCGTGGCGGAGCGGCTCGTCGGGCACGATCGTGGCGTGCGGCCCGCCCGCGACCAGCGGGGCCGCGATCGACGCTGCCAGCGCCCGGGCCAGCGCATACGCCGGCTGGACGTGCAGCGTCTTGAGGTGCAGCCCGACCAGATCGGGGCCGAACCCGGCGATCCGCGCGGCGATCTCGGCCGCGGTGTGCGGCGCGTGCGGCGCCGAGGCGTCGAGCAGCGCCACGTCGTGGCCGCCGGCGCGCAGGGCCGCGGCGAGGTGGCAGAACGACAACAGCGGCGTGCGCACCGGCTCGGGCGACGGTGGGTTGATCAGGAACACGCGCGCCATGCCCCCCAGTGTACGCCGGAGCGGGCCCGAATTCCCCTGCCCCAGGCGCAGCACCACGCAATCGAAGCGCAATGACGATGTGGAAAACCCAGGCGCCGCGGCGCGGCGGTTGCCGCCGCCGGCCGCAGCGCCTCACTCCAGCCCGCCGCCGTCCTCGCCGTCGATCTCCGCCGTCCAGTACACGTAGTCACGCCACGCGTCCGGGACCGACTGCGCGCTGACCCGGATCTGGACCGCCGGGATCCAGCTCGGCCGGGCCGGGACCGAGCGCAGCGTCATGCGCGCCTCGGCCGGCGTCCGGTTCGCCTTCTGCGCGTTGCACGTGTAGCAGCACGACACGATGTTGTCCCACGTGGTGCGGCCGTTGCGCGACCGCGGGATCACGTGGTCATAGGTCAGCTGATCGATCGCGCACCGGATCCCGCAGTACTGGCAGCGGTAGCCGTCGCGCGCGTAGATGTTGACGCGCGAGAACTTCACCGGCCTGGCGTGGCGGCGGAACGCCTTGCGCAGCCGTACGACCGCCGGGATCTGGATGACCATCGAGGTCGCCCGGATCTGGGCATCGTACTCCTCGACCACCTCGACCTTGTCGAGCGCGACCAGCGTGATCGCACGCTGCCAGGAAACGATCTTGATCGGTTCGTAGCCCTGGTCGAGCAGGAGCGTACGCGTCGAATCTACGTGCATCGCAGCACGTCTCCTCTGCTTTCCGGGGGGGGACCACGACGCGAGCGCCGGACCGCCCGCATCGCGAGTGCCTGCAGCATGCAGGCGAGGTGCCGCCGGGAGGACTCGAACCTCCACTGGATGATTTTTAAGACCACCGACTCTGCCATTGGTCTACAGCGGCGCGACGATCACAGGGGACGGAAGGTGCCGCCGGGAGGACTCGAACCTCCACTGGATGGCTTCTGAGACCACCGACTCTGCCATTGGTCTACAGCGGCGTGACGATCGTTGCGGAGGCCGGAGTTGCACCGGCAAGACCTGGCGTATGAAACCCGGTCGAGGCTCCCTCTCCCCGCATGGTGCCGCCGAGAGGATTCGAACCTCCACTGGATGGCTTCTCGAACCACCGACTCTGCCGTTGGTCTACGGCGGCATGATGTTGATCGCAGTCTAGGTGAGTGGATTCGCACCACCGGCCCCTTGCTCCCAAGGCAAGTGCTCTCCTGCTGAGCTACACCTAGTTGAAACAGGCAATGCGGACCCGAACGCGCAGTGTGCCGCTGAACGATGCGCAGATCGCAAACAGTGCCACCGGGAGGACTCGAACCTCCGCCCGCGATCTTCGCAGAATCGTGTCCCGTTCATGGAACGGTGGCCGGTGCCCCGACGGGGGGCTGCAAGCGCAGCGGCCCGCCGGGAGTGGCGCAGCCGGTGGAATCGAACCACCGCGGGCGCGGGTATCGGCCGCGCCGGTGCCCTGCACGGGCTGCGTGAGTCTGTCCGCGGGACCGGCTGGATTCGAACCAGCACCCATCCGTTTAACAAACGGCCGCTCAACCAGCTGAGCTTCGGTCCCAAATACCGGTGTGTTGCCACACCGGCAGCGGTCGCGTGCCGCGCCTTCGCTGCACCAGCGTGGAGCGGAAAGCTCCCCGCGCGAGCGAAGTCGGCCATGACCGGAGGCATCGCCGGGCCGAGATCGACCCGTCGCGCATTCCGGCGTCGTCCGGGTCCGCGAGGCGGACCTGCGTTCGACGTCATCCCGGCCGACCAGCTGGCCGAGATTTCCCGTGCTCCCTCCTCACGACCGCACGTCCTGGGGCGGGTGCACGTCGCCCGCCCGGTCTCGTGGTCGCGATCGACACTTGCGTGTCGACCGCGACGCGGTCGCGCTGCGGCCCCGCGATCCGCGAAGCGCAGCTGCTATCCTCGAACGAGCGGGCAGTGGGAATCGAACCCGGTGGCCTGGTTTGGAAGACCAGTGTGTCGACCACGACACGTCCACCCGCGGCGGCCAGAGCAGGACTCTGGCTTCGAGCAGGCGATGGGAATCGAACCCATCGAGGCCGGTGTGGCACACCAGCCCGTCACCTTGAACCGCCTGCAGCTGTCCCACCCTCTGGAGTTGAACCAGAACCTCTCGGGTTTCGGCCGAGCGCGCAGACCCGCTACGCCAGAGTGGGAGATTGCGCTGCGCGCGCCTCGCGGCGACACGCAGCGACTCATGCATGGGTGCTTGCCAGCACCCTCATCGTCATTGCTCTTCGATTGTCAGAGAATGGCCCGCGCGCAGGGCGCAACTCGGGCCGTGATGCATCCGCGGGCCACGCGGACACACCGGTCGCGGTCGCGATCGAGCCAGTGCTCGGTCGCGGTCGCAGCATTGATGATGATGAGAATCGGATAGCCGGGCCGAAACGTCGGCCCGAAACGTCGAAGGGCCGCCTGGTATTCCCGGGGCGGCCCTTCAGCTCAGATGATGTTCTACATCACCGGTCTGGAGAACCTCCGCGGGAGTTCGCCTCGCTGCCCGGACCGGGCAGAAACCCTGTACCGGCGAGCCCGGAGCCGAGCCGTGCGAGGGTCCGGCCGCTCATCGAGCGGCACGGCCACGCCACGCCGATGGCATCGGCGGCGGCTAGCGGGTTATGTCCTTGCAGGAGTGACACGGATTCCTCTTCGAACCGAACGATGATGAGACGAATAGCGATGTCGAATCGATCTGTCAAACGATTTTTCGACGAGATTCACAACAACGCATGGCGCCTCGCGTTCCGTCGCAGCGGATGATCTTCTTGCGATCAGCCGGCGGCGCCGACGACTAGGTGCCCGATCTTGCCGGATCGGAGGGCCGGCGCCCGACCACCACGATGGCATCGGGTGCCGCCGCCAGCCGGCGCTCGGCGACGTCGACCAGCCCGGCCTCGGTCAGCCAGGCGCGGAGCTGCGCGGTCGGGTAGACATCCCCGGCGTCGGTGTAGATCGCCATGTTGAGCGCGAACAGCAGGCCCTCGATCGGCCCGGCGCGATCGTCGTCGACCCGCAGGTCCTTGATCGCGACCGCGCCGCCGGGGGCGACCGCGCGCGCCGCCGCGGCGACCAGCCGCGCGGACTTCTCGGGCGAATGCAGATGCAACAAGTTTGCAAGCAGCGCCGCGCCGTGTCCGCTGCCGAGCTCGACCTCGGCGGCGTCGCCCGCGATCCAGCGCGCCCGGGCGGCGAGCGGCCCGAGCCACTCGACCGCCAGCGCGAGGACCTCGCCGGTATCGACCAGCGTCGCCCGGCCCGCCGGGTTCGCCTCGAGGAACGCCTTGGTGTAGGCCCCGGCGCCCGCGCCCAGATCGAGCAGCGACGCGGCGCCGAGGCCGGCGACCAGCTCGCCCGCCGCCGCCGCGCCGGCGCTCGCCAGGTGGTGATGCAGGCGGCGCAGCGCCTCGCCGCCCGGCTCGGCCGGCAGCGGGCGATCGCGGCGGATCACCTCGGCGAGCCGGCCCCAGCCATCGCGCGTCACCTCAGGGCACGCCGGCGCAACCTCCGGCGCCGCGAACCGTGGCTCCCGGCCGCCGCGCTCGCAGCGGATCGCGCCGAGCGCGGCGAGCACGTCGAGCAGCGCGCGCAGCCGGTGCCCCGCCGCGACACCGATCCGGGAGGCGACCGCGGCGAGCGCCGCCGGCTCCCCGCGCGCCAGCGCCTCGAACACGCCGAGCTCGTGGCCGGCGGCCACCGCGGCGTCGCCCAGGAACGCGCGCGCCTCGAGCGCTGCACCGAACACGTCCACGCAGGTGTCCTCGACGGGTGAGCATACTCCAGCCGCGTGCGATCCGCGTCCCGCGCGATCGCGTCGCGACCATCGCGCGCCATCCGGACCGCGCGATGTGTCGCGCGACGGCGGCGCGGCCGCCTGCCCGGCACGCCGCGGCGAAGGTACCCTCGGGCCATGGACAACACGATCCGCCGCATGGCGACGATCCTGGGTGCGTCCGGCGTCGAAGCCTCCGGCCACGATGCGAGCTTCGAGGTTGCGAGCGCGAGCGGCGAGCGCCTGCGGGTGACGCTACAGGGCGACTCGCAGCGCCTGATGGCGGTGCTGCAGGACCCGGCCGGCCAGACCCGCTGCACCGTCGACGTCGCGCCGGTCGCGCGCGTCACCGAGACCCCTGCCGCGCCCGGCCGGGCGACCGTGCACATCGGCCGCCTGCAGATCCACATCGACAGCCAGCCGTCACTGTCGATCGAGATCGTCAGCACCGACGCGAGCGGCTGATCCGGTCATGCCTCGTCTTCCCCCGGCCCCGGCTGCTTGCGCTCCCTGGCGATCTTCTGCTGCACGAGGTGCGGCACGATGTCGTAGTGCGACAGCTCCATGACGAAGCTGCCGAGGCCGCCGGTGATCGATCGCAGCTGGCTGGCGTAGCGGCCGAGCTCGCTGAGCGGCGCGAGCGCGCGCACCACGGTCACCGCGTTGGACACCTCGACGCCGACCACCTGGCCGCGGCGGTTCTTGAGGTCGCCGGTGACGTCGCCGGTGTGGTTCTCCGGCACGCTGATCTGCAGCGCGACGATCGGCTCGAGCAGGACCGGGCTGGCGCGCTGCATCGCGTCCCGGAGCGCGAACTTGGCGGCGGTGCGGAACGCCGCGTCCTTGCTGTCGACCGGGTGGCTCTTGCCGTCGTGGACGGTGACCTTGACGTCCTGGACCGGGTAGCCGGCGACCACGCCGCGCTCCATCGCGTCCCGGCACCCCAGATCGCACGCCGGGATGTACTGCGACGGGATCGTACCGCCGAACACGTCGTCGACGAACTCGTAGCCGGAGCCCCGCCGCATCGGCTCGACCCGGAGGAACACCTCGCCGAACTGCCCCGCGCCGCCGGTCTGCTTCTTGAGCCGGTAATGGCCCTCGGCGCGCGCGCTGATCGTCTCGCGGTACGCGATCGTCGGCGGCCGGGCGGTGACCTCGAGCCCGAACCGGTTCTTGACCTTCTCGAGCGTGATCCGCAGGTGCAGCTCGCCGAGCCCGCTCAGCACGAGCTCGTGGGTCTGCGGGTCCTGCGTGGAGCGCAGCGTCGGGTCCTCCTCGACCAGCCGCGCCATCGCGGTCGACAGCTTGACCTCGTCGGCCCGGTTGTGCAGCACGACGGCGAGCGAGTACATCGGCTCCGGATAATGCGGGCGCGCCGCGGCGAGGCCGTCCGGCGCCGCCGGATCGCGCAGGATCGCGTCGATCCGGATCTCGTCGAGCTTGGCGATCGCGATCAGGTCGCCGGCCGACGCCGCCGTGGTCAGCTCGACGTACTCGCGGCCCTCGACCTTGAGCAGGTGGCCGGCCTTGAGCGGCTTGCGCCCCCCGCCCGCCACGAACGGGGTCGTGCCGTCGAGCCGGCCCTGCAGGACGCGGATCATCGAGATCTTGCCCAGGTACGGATCGGTCGTGACCTTGAACACGTGCGCCAGCAGCGGGCCCGCCGGATCGCACGGGATCTCGACCAGCGCGTCGCCGCGGCGCAGCCGGCGCGGCCGGCCGGTCACCGGCGATGGCGCCTCCGCGGCCAGGATGTGGAGCAGGTCATCGACCCCGACCTCGCGGATCGCGCTGGTGAACAGGATCGGCACCACGTGGCCGCGGTTCATCGCCTCGACGAAGTCCTTGCGCAGCTCGGCGACGTCGATCGCCTCGCCCGCCAGGTAGCGCTCGAGGTCGTGGTCGTCGATCTCGATCGTCGACTCGAGCATCTCGCGGTGAACGTCGGCGACCGAGCCGAAGTCGGCGGATCCGGCGTCGTGGTCGAAGCAGTCCAGCACGTCGGCGCCGCCGCCGGTCGGCAGGTTGATGCAGTGCAGCTCGGGGCCGAACGCCGCGCGCAGCTGCTCGACCAGGGCCGGCAGCCCCGCGAGGTTCTCGTCGATCCGGTTGACCACCACCATGCGGGCCAGGCCGGCCTCCCCCGCGGCATGAAACAGCCGGCGCGCACCGCTCTCCACGCCCGCTGACGCGTTGACCACGATCACCGCGGTCTCGACCGCGGGGAGCGCCGACAGCGCGTGCCCGATCAGCTCGGGCGCGCCGGGCGTGTCGATCAGGTTGATCTGGCGCCCCGCGCTGGTCGCGAACAGCAGGCTCGCGCTGGTCGAGTGGTGGTGGGCGCGCGCCTCGGGCTCGAAGTCGCTGACCGTGTTGGCGTCGCCGACCGTCCCGGCGCGCTTGATCGCGCCGCAGCGGTGGAGGATGGCCTCTGCCAGCGTCGTCTTGCCTGCGCCGGTGTGGCCGAGCAGGACGATGTTGCAGAGCGCCTCGGGCTGGAAGCCGGCCTGCTTGCTCATGGCTCGAATCTACGCCCGCCGGCGCCGTGCAGCAGGGCATCCAACGCCCTTCACTCGCGCTCGTCCCGGCAGCGCTCCCGCTCGCTGCGGATCCGATCGCGGACGCGGCAGACGATCTCACCATCGAACCCGCACGCGACGCCACCGTCGCGCGGCTCGCATCGCCACCCGCGGGGCTCGGCCGCGGCCGACAGCAGGTCGGCCACCCTGCGCTGTGGCGCACAGGTGGTCGCGGCATCCAGGTTGCCGCGCTCGACGGCGTCGCGCCGCGCATCCGCCTCGGTCGGCAACGCGCGGTCCTGGCTCACCGCCAGCGTGAACCGGACCTCCTTCTCCGACCCCCGGGTCTCGACGCGCTCGATCGTGCAACCGGCCAGCCGGGCGCGGGCCGCATCCGCGTGCGCGCCGTCCGGGTAGCTGCGCAGGTACCGCCGCAGCCCGTCTCCCGTGCGCTGCCGCACTCCCTCGTCCCACAGCGCCTGCTCGGCGGGCGCCGGGCCGCCGATCCCGATGGCCGCACACGCGGCGCGCAGCCCGGCCACGCGGCACGCGGTGCCCCTCGCCCCGGCGCTCGCGGCCAGCGACGCCGTCACCAGCACCGCCAGCGCCGCGACCAGCCGCAGCCGCCGCGTCCGCCGCAGCCGGCCCGCTGCCGCGCCCGGCGACCAGGTCTCGTGGTCCGGATCGCAGTCGATGATCCAAGGCCACCCCGGCGGCCCGGCGTCCTCCGGCGTCCCCACATCGCGCGTCACGGCGCGTGGATCGTCGCCCCAGCGCACCCGGATCGCCTGCACGGCGGTCTCGAAGGCGTCGCGCATCGGGCGCGCTGCCAGCTCGGCGTAGAACGTCCTCGCGAACTCGGCCGCGACCGCATCCTGGATCGCTCGCGTGGTCGCCACCACCGCCCGGATCCCGGCCGCTCGCAGCCGCCGGACCTGCGGTTCAGTGCAGCAGCCGTTGAGGAACACCAGCACCAGCCCCGGCTGCCGGCCCAGGTAGCCCGCCAGGCCGCTCGCGTGCGCCGCGGTCGGCTGGCCCGCCTCATCCTCGAGCAGCAGTCCCCCGCCGCTCGCGTGGCCGCCGAAGTGAAACATGCAGATCCGGCCGCGATGCCGGCGCTCGCGGAACGCGCCGATCACGTCGTCGACCGTCGCGTTGTGGATCGGCGGCAGCACGGCGATCGCGCCGGTCTCCACCAGGGGCGCCAGCGCCTGGTCGATCACCTTGCCCTCGTCGAGCAAGCTGCGCAGGTGGCGCTTGTCGTCGACCCAGTCGTTGGCGAACGCGAGGAGGATCGCGGGGGACGGCATCTCAAGGCACCGCGTCGATGGCCTTGGAGAACTGATCGAGCAGGCCGCGGTCGCCGGGCGCCAGGTAGCCGTCGTGGTCGAGCGCGCGGGCGATCGCCAGCGCCTCGCACAGCAGCTGACGGTCGCCGGTCGTGTTGCCCAGCTTGAACAGGGAGAGCAGCAGATCGCGCTGCGCCTCGGTCGACGTCGGTTTGGCCTGCGCGAGCTTGCGGCGAATGCTCAGGCCCTCCTCGTACCGCGCCCGCGCCCCGCCAGGTCGCCAGCCTGCACCGCCACGTCGCCTAGCTCGTCGAGGCTGAGAGTGACGTCGCGCTGCGCTCGGGTCGACGTAAGGTCGGCCTGAGCGAGCTTACGGCGAATGGCCAACCCCTCCTCGCACCGCGCCTGCGCCGTCGCCAGGTCGCCGGCCTGCACCGCTACGTCACCCAGCTTGTTGAGGCTGACGCTGACATCGCGCTGCGCCTGGGTCGACGTCGGGTTAGCCTGGACGAGCTTGCGGCAGATGACCAGCCCCTCCTCGTACCGTGCCCGCGCGCCCGCCAGGTCGCCGGCCTTTGTCGCCACGTCACCCAGCTCGTCCAGCACCACCATCCGATCTCGTGTATCGCCAGCGGCGAGGCTCCGGTCGGCCGACTCGAGCGCGTTCTTCGCTGCGTCGAGCCGCCCTTGGTCGTCGTAGAGCCGCGCCAGGTAGATCCAATCCCACGTCACGCCCGGATCGAGCTGGGTGAGCTTCTCGTACTTCGCGATGACCTCGTCCAGCGTCACCTTGCCCAGGTCGTGGGCCTGAAGCGCGAGCTCTGCCCATGGCCGCCGCTCCGCGGCGTCTGCGATATCGTTGGCCTTGTTGCGCGCCGCTCGATCGGCGTCGGCGATCACCTCGGCGTCGGCCAGCGCCTCGCGCTGCTCGCCATCGGCGAACCGCTGCAGCGCCGCCTGCTTCCGCGGATCGGGCGAGTTCGCGATGCCGGTGACCGCCTCGCGATACGCCCGGACCTCCGCGCCGAGCGTCCGATCCCGATCGGCCAGAGCGGCGACCAGCGCCTGCCGCTCGGCGGCGATCTGTTCCCGCGCCTTGCGGACGCGCGCGAGCTCCGCGGCGTTGCCGGACGCGCGCCCCTCTGCGGCACGCAGCGCCCGGTCCCTGGCCTGGAGCTGGCGATGGAGCTCCTCCTGCTTGGCGTCGGCGATCCGGCGCGCGGTCGCCAGAGTGATTGCCTTGTCGGCGGTGAGCTGATCGATGAGGAACCGCCGTTCGGCGTCGGAGTCCACGCCGGCCACGGCGCGACCGGCGGTGGGCTGCGCGGCCGCCCGGCCCATCGCCGCGCAGACGAGGCCCACGACGACCATCCGAACCACGATCTCGTTCCACGCGCTGCGATCCATGCTGCTCCTTCGGGCTACACGCCGTGCGACGACCAGACCACGGCCCGAGATGCAGGCGACGCAACCCCTCCGATCACGACAACCGGCGGTGCGGAAGCGGCCGACGCCCCGGTCGCACAGATACGCACGTCGCGAGCACTGACGCCCGCCCGTGCGGCGTCAGCTTCGTGCCGCAGCATCGCGCACGATTTCACGCTCGATGCATCGCCGCCGTTCGCGGCTGCGGTTGCCATCCAGCACGACGCGAGCTCGAAGGTGGCGGGCCTGCTGCGAAACTGGCGGGCCTGCTACGGTGACCGCGTGGTTGCCCCTGCGAGCAGCGCGACCGACGTCGATGACCTCCGCATGACGGTCGTGGCCTGCTGGCGGCACTTGCCAATTCGGATCCCGCTCGCCGCGCCGCTCGGCGACGATGATCTGTTCGATCTGTGCGCCGCGAACCACGGGCTGCACATCGAGCGCACCAGCGACGGAGAGCTGATCATCCTGCCCCCGACGGGAGGGGAGACAGGTCGGCGCAACTTCGACCTGATCGGCCAATTCTACGCCTGGGTCCAGCGGGATGGAACCGGTGTGGGCTTCGACTCCTCAACCGGGTTCTTGCTCCCCGATGGCGCCGAGCGCGCCCCGGACATCGCATGGGTGCAGAGGTCGCGCTGGAACGCGCTCACCGCGGACCAGCGGCGAAAGTTTCCCCCGGTGTGCCCGGACTTCGTGCTCGAGCTGCGATCACCCGTGGACACGCTCGCGAGCCAGCAAGCCAAGCTCGAGGAGTACCTCGTGTGCGGCGCTCGGCTCGGCTGGCTCATCGATCCCGAGGACCGGCGCGTCCACGTGTACCGACCCGACCGCGCCGTCGAGGTGATGGAGCAGCCAAGCGAGCTGCGGGGCTATCCCGAGCTCCCCGGGCTGATCCTCGACCTGCGCTCGATCTGGTGAAGGTTCTGGAGCCATGAAGCGACGCCTCACTGGAACGGCTGATCCCGTTCACGTGGAGACCGCGTGGCACGACGAGATCGCGCCGGGTCCAGGAGATCGAAGCCGGCGTCGTCGATCTGGAGGATGGGCCCTCCGCCATGAGGCGGCTGCGCGCGCGCGCCCGCCGGCGCCTTGAGCGACGCCGCTCGTGAGCAAGCGCGAGCCCGTCCCGGGGCAACCTCCGAGGGGATATCGCGCGACGTCAACGCGGCCGACGTGGGCGACCGCGAGCAGGATGGGGTCGGGCGCCGCGGCCGTGATTACGATTGGCGGGCCTTGCTCCGCAAATACCTCGCGCCGCCCGCGCAGGCGCCGGTGGTGATTCGGCGGCCGCGGTCCCGACTCCCCATCCGCGCAGCAGCCCACGGCGAGCCGCGTGTACGCGCTCTCCCCGGCGCTCTCCCCGGCGCTCTCCCCGGCGCTCTGCCCTGCGGACGCCAGGTCGGCTATCGTGGCGGCGTGGAGCTCGTCCTGATCTGTCCGGGTTGCCGAACGCGCACCGCCGATCGGCTCGACCTGCGCACGCTGGAGCCGCGCGGGGACATTCTCGCCTGCGCGTGCGGGCGGCGCTACCCGGTGGTCGACGGCGTGCCGATCGTGATGGCCGACCCGTCGGCGTACCTGCGCGCCGAGGCCGCGACGGTCGTCGAGCGCGACCTGCCGGCCGAGGTGGTCGAGCTGCTGATCGCGGGCGGCCCCGACGATGCGCCCTACCCCCGGCTGATCGAGCACCTGTCGATCTACCTCGACGCGCACTGGGGCGACCGCGCCGAGCCGCCGCCCGACGGGCCGGGGGGCGCAGCGGCCGGGTTCGGCCTCGGCGCAGTCGCCGCCAAGATCGCCGAGCGCGCCGGCGACCGGGTCGAGCTCGCGGTCGAGCTCGGCTGCAGCACCGGGCGGATCGTCGCCGAGCTGGCGGCCGGCGCCGACCGGGTGTGCGGGCTCGATCTGTCGTTCGGCGCGGTGCGCCGCGCGCGCCGGCTGCTCGACGGCGAGCGCGTCGAGTACGCCCGGCGGGTGATCGGCCGGAGCTACGCCGCGGCCCACGCCGCCGCCGGCGATCGGGTGGTGCCCGCCGACCGCCGGGTGCTGGTGTGCGGCGACGCGCTGGATCCGCCGCTGGTTCCCGGCGTGTTCGGCCGGGTGGTCGCGCTCAACCTGCTCGATTCGGTGGCGAGCCCGCGCCAGCTGCTCGCGGTGCTCGACGGCCTGTGCCAGCCGGGCGGCGAGATCGTCGTGTCGTCGCCGTATGCCTGGCAGAGCTCGGTGATGGCCGATCACGAGCGGCTGGGCCGGGCGGACCCGGCGGCCGAGCTCACCGCGCTGCTGCGTGCCGGGTCCGGGCTGGCCGCCCGCTACGCGATCGAGGACGAGGCCGAGCTGCCCTGGACGCTGCGGCGCGACGCCCGGAGCGTCGCAAGCTATTCGATTCACTACGTAAGGGCGCGAAAAATGTGACGATGCCAGGGAAATTGCAGCCGGCTCGATCCGTATATTGAGAGCCAGAGGAGCCCATGCCCGCCCCGCAAGCCAGCGCGATGCAGCAGTTAGCGAGGTTGAAGTTCACCTCGTTCAACATCAAGGTCCCCCAGAACTGGAAGGACCCGCAAGGCGACGCCGCGAATCACTACGGCCGGGCGTTCAAGCCGGACGAGAAGGCGTCCAGCCCGGGGATGCCCCCGCTGGTCCAGCCCGCGTCGCTAAACAAGTACCACACCGATACGCAGAAGATGCACATCGGCAAGATCGGTGCGTTCATCGACGGCACGTGCTCGGCGATCTGCTCGGCGTGGAGCCAGTGGCAGACCGCCGCGACGATGGTCGGCGTGGTGATCAACGCGGTGACCGCGATGGGCGGCCAGATCGTCGGCCCGCCGTGGACGCCGCTGATCCTGGCGTCGGCCCCCAAGTCGACCCCGATGGAGATGAAGTACTCCAACGTGATCGCGCAGGTGATCGGCACCGCGTGGCTGAGCTTCACCGCGACGGTCAAGGTCACCGGCATGCCGTGGTACCCGGCGTTCGCCGCGGTGCCCAGCCCGGTCGCGCCGCCGGCGCCCAACGTGCCGTGCCCGTTCGCCGTCCTGACCCAGGTGCCGATGTCGATCTCGTGCAACGTGCTCAAGATGCAGATGGTCGGCCAGCTCGGCGACCCCACCGCGCCGTTCCACCAGGAGCTGTTCGAGTCGATCGCCGACGCGTTCGAGAAGTCCTACAATCTGTGGAAGGTGAGCACGATGGTCACCAACGTGCTGGGCACCGGCCCGGTCCCGACGTTCGCCCCGCCCTACGTGCCGGTCGGCCCGGTGGTCGGCGGCATCGGCACCATGACCCCCGGCGGCTTCACCTGATCGCCCTTCTCCAGGAGCTCCCATGCCCGGCCAGTGTCGACTCGGCGACAAATCCAACGTACCGGCAGACGCCCACGGCTGCCCCGCCTGCCCGCACCCCGCGGTCGGTCCGGCGATCATCGGCTCGACCGACGTCAACGTGAACAAGATGCCCGCGATCCGGGTCGACGATACCGGGATCCACATGGCGTGCTGCGGACCCAACACCTGGACCGCCAAGGTCGGCAGCGGCACCGTGTTCATCAACGGCAAGGCCGCCCACCGCATGGGCGACCAAGATCAACATTGCGGTGGGTCGGGCCAGATGATCGAGGGCTCGACCAACGTCATCGTCGGCGGCTGACCACCAGGAGCGCGAAGACCCCTCGAAACGGCGCGGGCGTTCGATCGGCTGCATGCGAGCTCCGGGAGGCCATGCATACCGCCCCGATCCGGGGTACATCCGTAGGCGATGACCCGCCCGGTCTTCGCGGACCCCAAGACCGACTTCGTGTTCCAGCGAATCTTCGGGAGCGAGGATCACAAGCCCGTCCTGCTCGGCTTCCTGAACGACCTGCTCGAGCTCGACGACGCCCACCGCATCCAGTCGGTCTCCCTGCTGCCGCCCGAGCAGCGGCCCAAGGTCCCAGAGCTCAAGTACTCGATCGTCGACGTCAAGTGCGTCGACGTCCGCGGCACGACCTACGTGGTCGAGATGCAGGTGCTCAACGTCGAGGCGTTCGAGAAGCGGGTCATGTACAACGTGGCCAAGGCATACACCAACGAGCTCGACACGGGTCAGGTGTACCCCGACCTCAACGACGTCATCGGCATCAGCATCTGCGACTTCGAGCTGTGGCCGCGCAACAAGGGGTTCGAGGTGCCCATGCTGAGCCGGTGGCGGATGCAGGAGCAGAAGTCCGGCACGCGGGGCCTGTCACAGCTGCAGCTGGTGTTCCTGGAGCTGCCCAAGTACGACGGCGCGCGGCAGCCCGAGAGCCTGGTCGACACGTGGGCCTATTTCTTCCGTGAGGCCGAGAACCTCACGACGATCCCGGACGCCCTGGCACATCCCCCGCTGCGCGAGGCGCTCGAGGCCGCGCGGACCGCGCGCTTCACCACCGCGGAGTGGGACGCCTACATCGCGGCGGGGATGGCAATCCAGAACGAGCGCGGCGCGCTGTCGCTGGCTCACCGGGAGGGCTACGAGGAGGGCGAGGAGAGAGGGCTCGAGCGCGGTCGCGAGGAGGGCCGCGAGGAGGGTCGCGAGCAGGGCCGCGAGCAGGGACTGCGTATGGGCATCGAGGCTCTATGCGATGCGTTCGGGATCGACCTCTCTGCCGAGCGCAAGCGAGCGCTTCAGGCGCTCGACGCCATGGGCCTTCAGGCGCTCATGACGAAGCTCCGCGCCGCACGGCGTTGGCCGTGAGCGCCCTCGAGCAGGTGCTGTTCGCTCGTGAACAGCGCGGTCTGCGCGGTGGCGGGAATCTGGACCGCGCCCACCCCGTACGGTTCGGTGCCCGGCCTGTGCTCGAACCAGCACCGGCGACCGGTCCAGCCCGCCATCACCGCCTCGGCGATCGTGTCGGAGCGATAGCGTAGCTCGACCACCCCCGGCTGGCCGTCGCCGCGCGCGCAGCACGCTCGGACCTCCTGTTCCCAGTCCGAGACATACGGCAGCACGGTGAACAGCACGGACTGCAGGGCGACGCGACCGGCGTCTCCCTCGGGGCGTCGCCGGCTGGCCGTCGTACACCGCCAGGACGTGCGCGGCTGCGACGCCGGCGCGCAGGTCGAAGACGCGGTCGGCGACGAACTCTGGAACCGGATCGCAGCCGACGCGGGCTGCCAGCTGCTCGCACAGCCGAGGGTGCGCCCTCCACGTCGCCGCGATGTCCCGTTTCATGCGGCGCACACGTTCGCGGAAGTCGTCGGAGGTCTCGGCGCCGGGCCGCACCGATGGTCCGATGTCCCCGCCCTCCTAGGCGCGGGTGGCGAGCGGTGCGGTCCGGGGCGAGAATAGGTTGCGGTTGACGCGCGCCACCAGGAGGAGGTGCTCGAAGATCGGATCCGTCAGCGCAACGAGGCGAGCGTAGAGCTGGACGTGATCGACATCGGCCTGCGTCCGGCTCACCATGGCCGGCGAGTGTAACGGATCCGCGCCACGTCGTGTTCACCCCGCTTCGCCGAGCACCGGTGCACGAGTGCCCGCGGGGCACGGCGCGCCTGCCAGCTACTTGGGCTGGTAGACCCAGATGTGGAACATGTTGATGTCGCGGCCGGCGGTCACCGACTGCTGGCGGATGATCAGGTTGTCGGTGGTGACGTTGTCGGTGGTGATCAGCGCCGGCCAGTTGCGCCAGCGGTGGACGCGGTCGGTCCCGGTGCACGACACGATGCCGACCTTCTTGCCGTTGACGCTGAGCTCGAGCTCGTAGTCGCCGTAGACGTAGTCCATGCGGCGCAGCACGACGACCGGGCGGCCGGGCGTGATGTTGGACAGCTTGAACTCGCTGTAGCCGTCGACGTGGGCGCGGCCGGTGTCCTCGACGGTGGTGCCGTCGGGGTACTTGAGCTTCTGCCGCGAGCGGTAGCTGTCCTTGGCCTCCTTGATCTGGAACAGGTGCTTGTCCTCGGACTCCTTGTTGAGGATCTCGATCTCGTCGACCAGCACCCAGGTCAGGCCCTCGAGGTCCATCGACGGCTTGGGCTGCGGCATGGTCTTGACGCCCTCCCAGTCCTTGATGTCGGCGATCTTGGGGGCGGCGTCCTTCTTGTCGGCGGGCGCCTGGATCTCCGCCTTCTCGCCGGCGACCGCGGACTGCGCGATCTCGGAGGCCTTGTTCTGGAACGCGAGCAGGTTCTGGAACGCCTCCATGTTGTTCTTGCCCTCGGCGAGCAGGCCCCGGCCGATCTCGACCTGCCGGCGGTACTCCGAGAACTCCTTCTTCTGCGCGATCGTCGGATGGTGGACGTCGACGTCGAGCGCGAGCTCGCCCTCGCAGTCGATGATCAGCTTGAAGATGTCGAAGATGTTGCGGATGTCGAGCAGGTTGGCGTAGAGCAGCATCAGCGCGGTGTTGCAGGCCTGCACCAGGTCGTGCGCCGCGATCACGCCGCGCCGGGTGTACTCGAGGCCGCCGCGCCGGATCGCGAGCAGCAGCAGCTCGAGCCGGAGCCGCAGGTGGGGCGGCAGCGACGAGCCCGACAGGCCACCGCGCGGCGTGTAGCGCATGTCGATCTCGTTGGGCGCCGGGTTGGCCGGATCGCGCGCGTCGCGGACGCGCTGCACGCCCTTCTCGAGGTACATCCGGGCGAGCTCGACCTCGCGCGCGATGTCGGGCTCGGTCTGCGACAGCTCGACCCGGCACGACTCGAGCACGCGGCGGTGGCCCTTGTACTCGAGGTTCTCCTTGTACGCGATGAAGTCGGTGAGCTCCTCGTAGTAGCGCAGCACGACGTAGACCGTCTGGGGCAGCCGGAACTCTTCGAGGTTGATGTTGCGGATCGTCGCGTCGAAGATCATCAGGTCGTTGCCCATGCCGTCGATCGCGTAGCCGGGCTGGACCTCGACCGACAGATCGCCGCGCGCGCGGGCGCTGACCCGCAGATCGCCAGCGTAGCCATAGACGATGCCGGGCGAGTGCAGCATGCGGTTGTGCAGCCGCCGCTTGTCGATGTGGTAGCGCTCGGCATCGTTCCAGTCCTTCTCGGTGGTGAGGAACCCCTTGAAGAAATTGATGCGCTTGAATCCCTGCTGCGGTGCATCGCTCATGACTTTTCCTCGTCGGTGGACTGGACGACTTCCGCGCCGATGCCGATGCCTGACCGCAGGCCGATCGCGAAGAACTCGCGGAGCTCGACCTCGCCCTTCTCCTCGGCAAAGCGCAGGTAGTAATGCGTGTGGGCGGGCTTCTCGGCCTGGATGATCTGGTGGATGCGGATCACCATGTCGGTCGTGACGTCCTCGTACTTCATCGGCATCGTCACCACGAAGCAGTGCGCGAGATCGACCGGCGGCATGATCACCGAGTCGAGCCCGACCCGCGCGCCGCTCTCGGCGCCGTCGCCCTCGACCCGGAACCCCTTGAACGGCCAGGTGTTCTCCGCGATGTTGGGCTCGTGGCCGGTGAACAGCCGGAGGAACAGCGCCAGGCCGCGCTTGGTGCCCCGGATCCGGTACAGGTCGACCGCGCGCTTGATCAGCGCGCGCTTCTGGGGCTCGGGCCAGTCGAGGTCGAGCGAGAACGCAGTCCAGTGCGACAGCCAGTTGAGGAACTCGAGCGGCGCGACGTGCGGGTCGTAGAACCGCCAGCCGTCGGACAGGTTGGCATCGACCGAATCGAACATGTGCTCGAACACGAAGCACAGCTCGCGGACCAGGTTGCGGCCGACCGCATCGCTGCGCCGGTAGATCGCCGGCAGGTTCTCCAGGTAGCCGCGCCGGGCGACCCAGATCGTGACCTCGGTGTCCTCGTACACCATCTGGGTGCGCGGCGGCTTCTGCTCGAGCACCGTGTCGCGATCCTCGTAGCTCTCGCGGTACAGCGCGACGACCTTCTTGAACCCGGCGTCCTCGAGCAGGATCCGCGCCTTGGTGACCGAGCGGCCGATCACGTTGGGGACGCGGATCACGCGGCGGTTGAGCAGTTCGGTGGCCATGGCAGCTCGGGTTATCGGATGTCGTCGCGGACCTTCTCCGCGACGTTGACGTGGACCAGGAACGGCAGCTCGTCGTCCTCGAGCCGGAGGTGCTCGACGCCGACGTTGCGCATCTCGTCGCGGATCTCGAGGGCATCGACGCCCTCGACGCCGGGCACCTCCTCGACCAGGTGGATCAGCTCGGCCTTGAGCACCGGCCGGCCGAACTCCCAGCCCTTGGCGTCACGCCCGCCGGCCAGCGAGTGAAGGAACTTGCGCAGCTTGTACTCGATGTCCTTGCGCAGCCGGTCCGACGTGCCGACGGTGCGGCGGATCAGCACGACCCGCAGCGACAGGTCCTTGTAGCGCGGCCGCACCACGTTGAGCACCGTGCCGACCAGCTTGCGGTCGTCGAGGTAGCGCTTGACGTAGCGCAGGACCTCGTTGGACGGCACCAGCCGGCGGCTGAACTCCTCGCCGCGCAGCTCGCCCTTGGGCACCAGCGCCAGCGTGACGTGACCGCGGTTGGAGCGGTCCGGGACGCAGCGCGCGCGCGCCAGCGAGGTCGACGCGCGCAGCGCCAGGGTCTCGTAGTCCTCGGAGGTCACCGCGCGGTCGCGGCTCTTGATCGTGTACGGCGCGCGGTCCTTGGCCTCGTCGATGGTCTCGCGGTCGGCCCCGCCGGTGGCGGGCAGCGGGTTGGTCACCGCCTCGATGTAGGCCAGCGCGCGGCCGAGCGAGGTCAGCGTGTTGGCGTTGACGTTGCCCATCGAGCCGCCGCCGATCCGGTACGGCCGGGTATGGATGTTGTCCTTGGCCTCGGGCGGCACCGCGCCGCGCCGGCCGTCGCCGAACGTCACCGTGCCCGACACGTAGTCGAGCGTGTAGTGGCGGCTGCGCGGGCCGGACGCGAAGAAGCTGTCGACCCGCCGGTAGCGGACCCAGACCTCGTTGTTCTGCGGGTTGTCGGGCTGGACCTTGCGCACGGGATCGGTGCCAAGGTCGGCGATCTCCTCGGCCTGCGGCTGCTGGCGCTCGCGGACCTCGACCACCTCGTCCTCGAGCAGCGGGCTGCGCAGGAACTTGAACTGCTGCAGCGGCGAGCCGTCGGAGCTGCCGAGGATCTCGTCGGCGATCGTCTCCTGGTTGTGCGCGTCGATCGCGTTGGTGACGATCATCCGGACCCGCGGCGGCTTGACGTAGCCGCCCTGCTCCAGCCGCGCGCGCAGCCAGAACCGCTCCTCGGTGAACTTGCTGGAGATCACCCAGTCATCCGACGCGTTGAAGAACACGAACCCGCTGCTGGTGAAGCCCTGGGTCTCGTCGTTGACCGACAGCGTGCGCCAGTCGCGGGCGTCCCAGTACTCCCACACCACGCGCTGGCCGGTCTCCCACGCCAGCCGGCGCATCGCCTCGTACTTGCCGAGCTCGGTGGTCGCGACCTCGGCCTCGTCGGTCGGCAGCGAGCCGAGCCCGAGCTCCTCTTCGAGCGCGAAGTAGATCCCGAGCATGTCGGACGGCGGCTTGGCCACGAACCCGAAGTACAGCGCGGGCGACTCCTCGGGCTTGGCCTGGAACGGCTGGAAGATCGTGTACTCGGTGCGGGCGACCTCGGTGACGTCGGTGAACTGGAAGTCGTTGAACGACAGCGCGTGCTTGACGTCGCGGTAGTCCTCCCGGTAGCGGAGCGTGATCGAGCGCAGCGCGGGCGGCCGGAGCTGGCGGTCGTCCTTGAACACCCACTTCTCGTTCTCGAGCGTGTAGGTGCCCTGCTCGCCGTAGTCGCCCTTCTCGATCCGGATCCGGACCCAGCGCTTGGTCTGGCCGTTGATCTCGAGCTGCTCCATGTCCTTGGGCCGGCGGAAGCTCACCGTGCCGGACTGGGACACCGCCTTGGTGTCGTCGTGGAACCCGAGCTCGTCGCCGCTGCCCGGCAGCGCGCCGCGCGGCGCCGAGCGGCCGAGGTGGCGCCAGCGCTTGCCGTCCCAGTACTCGAACGCCAGCACCAGCTGCTCGGACGGGTTGGGCCGCGGGATCACGCTGGAGTCGGCGAGCAGCATCTCGATCGTGATGTAGGCGTCGGCGGTGCCGAGCAGCTCGTCGCACGCCAGGTACAGGATGCAGTCGACCTTGGGCTCCTTGCCGAACGGGTAGATGTTCTTGCCCAGGTCGAGGGTGAGGAACGCGTTGTTGTCGAGGTTGGCGTAGGCCTGGGTCGGCAGCAGACCATCGCCGACGACCTCGACCCGCACACGGATCGTGTCGATCTCGGTGTCCTTCTCCGACTCCGGGATCTCGGCGAGCCGGCCGCGCATCCACAGGCCCTCGATGTGATGCACCGTGGTCGGCTCGAACCGCAGCGGCCCGAGGAACGCGATCTCGCCGCGGTCGACCTCGATCATCGCCGGCTCGAGCTCCTTCCACCGCGTGCCCTCCCAGTACTCCCACTCGAGGAACCGCGCGAGATCGCGGCCGCCGTGCTCGGGCGCGCCGAGGAACACGCGCAGCAGCGAGGCCTCGCCGGCGTTGCCCAGCCGGGGGTCGGACAGGTAGAGGAAGCGGTCGATGCGCTGCGCGCCGGCGAACACCTCGAACGGCGCGGCGGCGATGCCGGGCAGCGGATCGATGAACCGGCTGTTCTCCGAGTAGCTGTTGCTGAAGTACGAGAAGCAGCGATCGGGGCGCGCCGCGCACACCACGACGTCGCGCGAGGTCTCGAACGTGACGGTGTGCTCCTCGGTCGCCTGGGGCGTCGAGATCTGCGTGCCGCGCGGGACGCGCTGCTTGACCGTGCCCTCGACCAGGCCGAACCGGATCAGCGCGCGCGCCGCGCGCGGCGCCCGCAGCTTGATCCCGAGCAGGTTGAGGAACGCGACGTAGTTCTTGTCCGGGACCTGGTTGAGCCGGTAGATGAGCAGGTCGGTCATCCACGCCGCGAGCTCGATCAGCGTGATCCCGGGATCGGACGGGTTGTGGTTCGTCCACTCCGGCGCGTAGCGCGGGATCATCGAGATGGCTTCGTCGACGATGTCGTTGAAGGTCCGGTCGTCCAGCTTCGGCGGTGGAATCATGGATTTGGCTCGCTGCTACGCGTTGTTGACGACCGAGGCGCTGATGCTGACCCCGTCCTTGGCCGGCTGCGTCTCTTCTTCGTCCGGCTTCAGGTAGAACGGGAACACGAGGTTGCGTTTCTGGTCGTTCTTGCCCGCGATCACGTACTCGATGCGGATGTCGAGCCGGTTGGGCTCGTCGGGGTTGGGGCCGGCACGGCACACGACCTTCTCGACGCGCGGCTCGAACTTGAGGATCGCCTCCTCGCAGAACACCTCGGCGCGGGCCGCGGTGACCGGGTTGTTCGGCGCGAACATCAGGTCGTGGATCCGGCAGCCGAACCGCGCGCGGTTGATCCGCTCGCCCGGCGCGGTGCCGAGGATGACGAACAGCGACTGGCGCACGTTCTCCTCGTACTGAGAGGTCGAGACGCCACCGTTGAGGTTGATCGACACGGGGAACCGGAGCCCCTTGCCGAGGAAGTCCTTGTCGTTCGACATGCGGTTAGTGGGTGAACCTGCCCTGGATGAACTTTCCGCACTTGCTGCACGAGATCCGCGTCGATTGATCGATCTCCTCGATCGTCAGCGGACGGTGGTTGCAGTGCGGACACGCGACCTCGTTCGGCCGGCCATTGACCACCATGTCCAGTACGTCTTGCCACACAACAAGGGCTTCCTCGTCCACGCGAGAGTCCTTTCGTTTCGACCCCTTCGAACGTTGAATCGTAAGAACACCGGCGGGCGCGGTCAACGCGTCGCGCTCCAATTCGCTCGCCCCTGCGACCACCCGTCCGACGCTGCTTCGACGCGCATGGCGCGCGGCGGCCTCGATCCGCAGCGGCGGAGGCTCTGGCAGCGGTTGCCGTACGCCGGCATCCTCCCTTGTGCCCCTCCCCGTCCTGCGCGGCGTCCCAGGTAGCCGATATCACCTCCCGGGGGCGCGGCGCGCAAGGCGCGCCGGCGGATGGTTCGCCGCCGCCGCGTCACCGCGCGGCCATGGCCGGGCCATGGCCGGTGCGGCCGCCGCCGGAACGCTCGGGCGCCGCCGCGACCGGCCGGCAAGCCCGTCGAGCCGGTGCCCACGGCGAGCTGACCGCGCGGCGAGCTGACCGCGCGTCGAGCTGACCGCGCGGCGAGCCAGCCGGTGGATCGCCGGCCGCTCGGGCGCCTCACTTCTTCGTCGGATCGACCGGCGGTGCGCTCGCGCTGCCGTGGACCTGAACGCCGGCGCCGCCGGGGCCGCTCTGCGTATCGACGCCGACGTCGACCCGGCTCGCCGCCGCGGCGTCCGGATTGCTGGTCGCCAGCGATGCGAACTGCGCGTCCTGCTGCACGGCCCCGACATCGACCGGGGTCGCGGCGCTGGCCGCGCCGCTGACGCGGCCCTCGACCTCGCCGGTGGCGGCGCCGCTCGGGTCGGCCGCGACGGCCTGGGCCCCCTCCACGGTGCCGCGCGCCGACTCGGCGCCGGCCACGACGTTGCCGGCGCCGGTCGCGCGGGTGGCGACGCCGACGGCGGCATCGGCGCCGACGGCCCCCGGCGAGCTCGCCGAGGCGGTCAGGTCCGCCGCGGTGGATCCACCCGGGGTCGCGGTCATCGAGCCTGCCATGCCTTCCACGCTCGGCGCACCGCCGGGCGCGCCGCTCAGGCCACCCGCGACCCCCGACACGTTCGGGCCGCCGGTCATGCCGTCGAGGTTCGCACCGCTGATCGCGCCATCCGCGCTGGGCGCTGAGACGCTGGCGCCGCTGCTGAAGCTCGCGGCACCGCCGCCCACGCTGGACGCGCTGCCGACGTTGGTCCCGCCACTGGTGGCACCGACGCTGCTCGTACCGCCGGCGCTCGCCGCGCCGCCGACATCACCGGTCGCGCCTGCGCCGGAGCCCATCGAGCCACTCGCGCCGGCTCCCATGCTGCCGGTCGGGGCCGAGACCGGGGCAGCCGCATGGATGCCGGCAGAGCCGCCTGCACCGGCTCCCGCAGATCCGCCTGCGCCGGCTCCCGCAGAGCCGCCTGCGCCGGAGCCCGTAGAGCCACCTGCGCCGGCTCCCATGCTGCCGGTCGGGGCCGAGACCGGGGCAGCCGCATGGATGCCGGCAGAGCCGCCTGCGCCGGCTCCCGTAGAGCCGCCTGCAGCCGCGCCGGCTCCCGCAGAGCCGCCTGCGCCGGCTCCCGCAGAGCCACCTGCGCCCGCTCGCGTAGATCCGCCTGCACCGGATCCCGTCGAGCCACTCGCGCCGGCTCCCGTAGAGCCGCCTGCAGCCGGGCCGGCTCCGGCAGATCCGCCTGCACCGGATCCCGTAGAGCCACTCGCGCCGGCTCCCGCGGAGCCGCCTGCATAACCGCTCGCGCCAGCTCCTACCGAGCCGCCCGCTCCTGCGCCCGTAGAACCGCCCGCGCCGGCTCCGGCAGAGCCACTCGCGCCAGCTCCTGCCGAGCCGCCCGCTCCTGCGCCCGAAGAACCGCCCGCGCCGGCTCCGGCAGAGCCACTCGCGCCAGCTCCTGCCGAGCCGCCCGCGCCGGCTCCCGCAGAGCCGCCTGCGCCGGCGCGCGCTGAGCCGCCTGCGCCAGCTCCTGCAGAGCCGCTCGCTCCTGCGCCCGCAGAACCGCCCGCACCGGCTCCCGCTGAGCCACCTGCGCCAGCTCCTCCCGAGCCGCCTGCGCCAGCTCCTGCCGAGCCGCCTGCGCCAGCTCCTGCCGAGCCGCCTGCGCCAGCTCCTACCGAGCCGCCTGCGCCAGCTCCTGC
>DATAPF010000160.1:0-9683 GCA_036265355.1 Kofleriaceae bacterium
CCCCCAGCATCCGGTACGCTCGCTCCTCGATGAAGCGCAACAGCCCCGCCTGGGCCTTGAGCGAGAGCTTGTCGATCTCGTCGAGAAACAGCGTGCCCTTCGCGGCGCGCGAGATCGCGCCCGGGTTGTCCTTGACCGCGCCTGTGAAGGCGCCCCGCTTCCAGCCGAACAGCTCGGCCGTCTGCAGATCCTCGGGCACGCCGAGCAGATCCAGGGCCTCGAAGCGCTGACCCCGGCGCTGCGAGTGCTCGTGGCACCAGCGCGCGAGCCGGGACTTCCCGGCGCCGGTCGGACCGCTGATCAGCACGGTGTCGTTGCGCGGCGCGAACGCGCGGAGCAACTCGATGAGGTGTGCGGTGCTCTGGCCGATGACCGGGAGGAACTCGTCGGGCGCGGCTGGCTCGCTCGGGCGAAGCGGGAGCGCGCGGGCCGCGATGAAGGCCCCCGCGATGCCGGCGAGGGTCTCCAGCTCCTCGTGACACCCCGACCAGATGCCGCCGCGCCCGACCGCCACGCGGCAACTCGCCTCGAGCGTGATCATGCCGTCGACGCTGCCGCCGGGGGTCCGGAGCGGGACGACATGGACATGAGTCGCATCGCGGCCGAGCATCCGCTCGCGCGTCGCGTCGCCGGGTACCCAGGCGGCCCGTGGCTGATCGCCATGCTCGATCGGCCCGTCCGGCAACCACGAGTAGAGCGATGCGCGCTCGACGTCGATCGAGACCGAGCAACGGTGGTGCTCGATCCAGCTCCACACGCTGCCGGAGGTGAAGTATCCGGTGCCGTCCGCGCGGGTGCCGGTCGAGCGGTCAATACCGAACAGCCGCTGGTAGTTGCCCGCCGGGCGGAGATGGACGACGCCGCGGAGGATCTGTGCCCGGCCGCCGTACGGGCCGACGGCGAGCGCCTCCTCGGCGCAGGCAAACATCGCGTGAAGGGTGGCCGTGGCGGCTTCATCGAAGTAGGCGGCCGAGACGAGGTGAGGAACGAGAGAGAGGAGGGGCTCATCGCGGGGCACGGAGGCATCAGGAGACCAGGAGAACGGGAGCGAGTCCATGTACAACCACTGTCGAGGTGCTGCGCTGCGTCCCGGTGGGAAGCACCGCGTCCGGGCGGGACGCGAGGCCACGGCGACGGCGCTTCCCTGGCGGTCGCGTGACACTCAGGAGCGACACGAGCCCACTGCGACTCCTACTGGAGTCCCTGGACGACATCAGGACCTGTGCCCACCACGACGGACTCGCGCGGTGCCGTTGGACGAGACACGACCGGAGGCCATGCTCGGGATGCTGGCGCTCATCGAAGATCGCACGATCTTCCGCCATGCACAGTGCAGTCACGCGCATCGCCGGGTGAACCCTGGGGGTTGGAGTCCGGGTGAAGCCCTCCGCCTGGAGTAAGGTTGCCCGGTGCGGCTGTACGCAGCGCTGTTCGCGGTGGGCCTCGTGGGCTACGGCCTCGTCGCGTGGGACCGGCTCGGCCGGCAATCGTCGGATCCGCACTTCGTCTACCAGGCCGACGCCTGGCTGCACGGCCGCGCCGCGATCGAGCCGCCGCTGGCCGGCGACGACTGGGCCCAGGTCGAGACCGTCGCGCTCGACGACGGCACCACCGCGTCCGGCCGCCGGCTGATCACCCGCCCCGCGTTCCGCACGCTCGACGGCAGCGAGCTCCCGACCACCCGGATCCGCGGGTCGCTCGGCAAGACCGCGTACGTCTCGTTCCCGCCGCTGCCGGCGGTGATCATGCTGCCGGGAGCCGCAGTCGCCGGCCGCGCCGCCAATGACGTCCTCCCCACCGTGCTGGTCGCGGCGCTGATCCTGCCGCTCGCGCTGGCCGCGCTGCGCCGGCTGTCGCGCGCCGGCCTGTCGGCCCGCTCGCTCGGCGACGATCTGTGGCTGGTCGCCGCCCTGGCGTTCGGCAGCGTGCTGTGGTTCTCGGCGGTGCAGGGCCGGGTGTGGTACACCGCGCACGTCGTCGGCGTCGCGCTCGCGCTGATCTACGCGTGGGCGGCGATCGAGGCCGCGCACCCCGTGATCGCCGGCGTCGCGCTCGGCGCCGCCGCGCTGACCCGCACCGCGATGGCGTTCATGATCCCGCTCGTGATCTGCGAGGCCTGGCGGGTGTGCGGCGGGCTCGCGGCCTGGCGCGCCGATCGCCGCGCGATGCTGCGCGCGCTCGCCCGTCCGCTGGTCCGGTTCGCCGTCCCGGTCGCGGCGTTCGCGATCGCCGGCATGGCGTTCAACCAGCTGCGGTTCGGCTCGCCGACCGAGTTCGGCCACAGCTACCTGCAGGTCCGCCAGCAGGCCCAGATCGAGCAGTACGGCCTGGCGAGCTACCACTACCTCGCGCGCAACCTCGCCGTCGCGTTCACCCTGCTGCCCGACCTCCTGCCGCGCCCGCCCTACGTCCAGATCAGCGGACACGGCCTCGCGCTGTGGTTCACCACGCCGGTGCTGGTGGGGGTGCTGTGGCCGCGCGCGCGGGGCCCGCTGCACCGCCCGCTGTGGCTGTGCGTCGCCGCGGTCGCGCTGCCGTCGCTGCTGTACCAGAACAGCGGCTGGGTCCAGTTCGGCTACCGGTTCAGCCTCGACTACCTCGTCCTGCTGATCCTGTTGCTCGCGGTCGGCGGCCGGCCGCTGACCCGCACCGTCAAGGCGCTGATCGTCGCCGGCATCGTCATCAACCTATTCGGCGCGATCACCTTCGATCGCGCCTGGCAGTATTACCGGGTCGGGGGCGGTAGCTACGAGGTCATCGTGGCGCACTGACGGCTGGGCCGGCCGGTGCGGCCAACCTGCCTGCGCGAGCACCGCGAGCCCGCGGTCGTAGCCGATGTCGAGGTACTCGCGGCGCAGCTCGGCGTCGAAGAACCCGGCGAACGCGCTGCCCCGCAGCTCGCTGCTCGGGCGGATACAGACGATGTCGACCGCGCGGCGGTCGGCCAGGCCGAGCGCCTGCTTGATCTCGTCGAGCAGCGCCGGGGTGAGCTTGCCGTCGGCCACCATCCGGTCGAGCGCGGTCAGCCCGGCGTTGGTCTCGGCGTACTCGCGCAGGTCGCGATACAGCCGCTCCTCGACCAGCATGCCGGCGAGGTGGCCGGCGAGCGGCGCCAGGCCGCTGACGTCCGGCGCCGCGGTGCGCCGCTCGACCGAGGTCGAGACCACCACGACCGCGTCGATCCCGGCGCCGACCGGGCCGTCGAGCGCCCACTTCATCGGCGTGTTGTTGACCGCGCCGCCATCGACGCACGGCCCGATCCCATCGATCTCGACCGGAGCGAACACCAGCGGGAACGCCGCCGAGGCGACCGCGGCGGTGAACACGCGCTCGAGCCCGGCCGCGGTGGCGAAGTCCTCGCCGTCGAAGTCGCGCACCGATTCGAACGTCGTCGCGGGGTGCGCGCCGATCGCGCCCTGACAGCCGCGCAGCGCCGCGACGATCATCCGGAGGTTGATCGGCGCCGGGTCCGCGACCGGGCCGGCCGGGATGCTGTCGCGGAGCAGCCCGAGCAGCCGCTTCTGGTCCGCCAGCCCGTCGCGCCGCAGCAGGTCGCGGAGGCTGACGTGAAACACCTCGCTCCACGACGCGTGATCGCGCCACAGCTCGGCCAGCGTCTCGCCGCCGGCGATCGGCTCTCGCCGGCGCAGCGCCGCCGCCAGCACGGTCCCGTTCAGGGCCCCCGAGCTGGTGGCGACGATCCGGACGATCCGGACGTCGGTGCGGACCAGCGCCCGGATCACGCCGACCTCGAACGCCCCCTGGGCCACCGCCCCCGCCAGCACCAGCGCGATCGTCCTCGGCCGCCCGGCGCCGCCGCCACGCTCACCGTTCGGGGTGCTCCGGCTGCTCTCGCTGCTCTCGCTGCTCTGGCCGCTCTGACTCACCGCGCACTCCTCTGCATCACTGCCGATCAGAGTAACACGCACAGCCGGTCCCGCCGATGTGGGCAATCGCGGCGCAGCGCGTGCGCGCCGACGTCACACCGGCGAGGCGCCGCCGGCGCTGCATGATGGGGCGAAATGGTCAACCGGCGCCGGCCGGCATCACGGGCGAAATGGTTGTTCGTCCTTGCCGCGCACCGGGTTGGCGAGCCGGCGCGCGACCGCGTCCTGCTCTTCCTTGGTGAGCCGGCGGACGTAGACCCCGGCGGCATCGATGCTGCGCGCGCCGAAGAACCCCTCCGACACCGCGTACTCGACCTCGATGATCATGTAGGGGTCGTCGCCGATCCACATCAGCTCGTGCTTGCGGGGGATCCCGACCCACGAGGACAGCGTGAACTTGTCGCGCGATCCATCGTCGTTGAGGACGACCATGGTGATGCGTTCGGTCGCGGTCATCGGCGAGCCGACCGTAGCATCACTGGAGCCCGAGCACATCGAGCATGTCGTACCGACCGGGGGGCTGGGCGGTGACCCAGGCGGCGGCGCGCAGGGCGCCGGTGGCGAAGATCGCCCGCGACGTGGCGCGGTGGCTGATCTCCAGCCGCTCGGCGGCCCCGAAGAAGTACGCCGTGTGCTCGCCGACCACGTCGCCGCCGCGGACCGCCGACACGCCGATCTCGCCGCGCGGCCGGGGCCCGACGTCGCCGTCGCGCGCGTGGCGCTTGACCTGGTCGTAGTCGACGCCGCGGCCGGCCGCGATCGCGCGGGCGATCATCAGCGCGGTGCCCGACGGCGCGTCCCGCTTGGAGCGGTGGTGGGCCTCGACGACCTCGGCGTCCCACTCCGGGCCGAGCGCGCGGGCGGCCTGGCGGACCAGGCCGATCACGAGGTTGACGCCGAGCGAGAAGTTGGCGGCGAGGACGACCGGGGCGACCGCCGCCAGCTCGGCGATCGCGGCCTCGTCGGCGGCCGCCAGGCCGGTCGTGCCGATCACCGCGGCGCGCCGAAGGCGGGCGGCGATCTGGGCCGCCGCGCGGGTCCCGGCCGGCGCGGTGAAATCGATGTAGACGTCGCAGGCGCCCAGGCCGGCGGCGAGGTCGGCGGTCGCGATCACGCCGTCGGCGACCGGGGCACCGAGGCCGGGGGCGTCGGGCCGGTCGACCGCCGCGGCGATCCGCAGGTCGGCCCGGTCGCGCGCCGCCTCCAGCACCGCGCGACCCATGCGGCCGGACGGGCCGAGGACGCAGACCCCCGGCCGCGGCCCTCCACTCATCCCACGGGGATTCCCTCGGCCCAAGGTGGCGGGGACCCCCTTCCCCCCGCTCGATCCATCGGCCTCGGTCACAGCAGGCCCTGGGCCCGCATCTCGGTGCGCAGCTGGTCGACCAGCCCCTGCGTCGCCGGCACCAGCGGCAGGCGGACGTCGACCGAGCAGCGGCCGAGCAGCGCCAGGGCCGCCTTGGTCGGCGCCGGGCTGGGCTCGACGAACAGCATCTGGCTCAGCACGCGGAGCTCGTGGTGGCGCTGCCGGCCGCGCGCCCAGTCGCCCGCCTTCACGGCATCCCACATGTCGCTCATCGCACGCGGCGCGACGTTGGACACCACCGAGATCACGCCGCGCGCGCCGACCGCATACAGCGGGAACGTCGTGGAGTCGTCGCCCGACAGCACGACCACGCGCTCGGGGAGCCGCGCGACCAGCTCGCTCGCGCGCGGCAGGCTGCCGGTGGCGTCCTTGATGCCGACGATGTTGTCGATCGCGGACAGCCGCACGACGGTCTCGGTGAGCAGATCGCACGCGGTCCGGCTCGGCACGTTGTACAGGACGATCGGCAGCCGGGTCGCCCGCGCGACCGCCTCGAAGTGGCGGAACAGGCCCTCCTGGTTGGGCCGGTTGTAGTACGGCGTGACGTGGAGCAGCGCATCGGCGCCGGCCGCCTCCGACGCCCGGGTCAGCTCCAGCGCCTCGCTGGTCGAGTTGCCGCCCGCGCCCGCGATCACCGGGACCCGGCCGCGCGCCGCCTTGACCGTCGCGGCGATCACCGCGACGTGGTCCTCGACGTCGAGCGTCGCCGACTCGCCGGTCGTGCCGACCGACACGATGCCGTCGACGCCCTGCTCGATCTGCCACTCGACCAGCTTGGCCAGCCCGTCGAAATCGACCTCGGCTTTCCCGTCGCGGAAGGGCCGGAAGGGCGTGACCAGCGCGGTGAGACAGCCTTCGATCGTCGCGTGCTTCGCCATGGCGTCCTCGTGCGCCCTGCTCGGGCGACTCCATAGCTACAACGTCTGCGCGAGGAAAGCCATTCCGGCGTCGCGCGGCGGGATCGCCGCGGTCAGGACTCGTGATCGGGGTGCGGCGGCAGGTTCACCATGTCCTCGGGGAATCGCTCTGCGATGTGGGTCAGGATATCGCGGATCGAGATCAGGCCGAGCACGTGGCCGCGATCGTCGACGACCGGCAGGTGGCGGCGGTGGCCCTGGGTCAGCCGGCGCAGCGCCTCGCTCAGCGAGTCATCGGGCCGGATCACCATCGGGTGCGGCGTCATCACGTCGCGGACCACGACGTGGGACCACAGCGCGTCGCTGTAGTCGACCCGGTTGAGCAGATCGCGCTCGGTGAAGATCCCGACCAGCGCGCCGTCGTCCTCGATCAGCACCGCGCCGCGGCCCTTGGCCGACATCTCGGCGACCACCTTCCACATCGCATCGTCGACGCTGACCCGCGCGTGCGGCCGGGGCGACAGCTCGCCGACCGTGGCGCTGGCGAGCGCCTGCATGCCGCCGCTCACGAGCCGCCTCCCAGGTCGACCATCGCGATCACCGACGAGGTGTCGCCGCCCGGCGCGACCGGCCGCGGCGTGGCGTCGATCTCGTCGAAGATCGCCTCGAGGTGCCGCATCACGTCCCACACCGTGAGCACGCCGAGCACCGCCCCGGCGTCGTCGAGGATCGGCACGTTGCGGAAGCCCTCGACCGCCATCCAGTTGATCGCGAACGCGACCGGATCGCGGGGCCGCAGCGTGCGCGGGGTCGGCGTCATCACGTCGCCGAGCACGAGCGCCGCCGGGTCGGCCCGCACCGCCGCGACCCGGTTGAGGAAGTCGCGACTGGTGAAGATGCCGGCGAGCTCGTCGCCGCGCATCACGAGCACGCAGTCGTAGACTTCACGGCTCATCTGATCGAACGCTCGCGACACGCGGTCGGTCACAGCCAGACGTGGTACTGCGTGCGTCCAGCCGATCTCTTTGATGGTCTTCTCGAGTCGGCGCATGGGACCTCCACGGTTACGATAACCCACGCGACGCGACGCGCGGAGAGCGGAATTTCGCGGCTTTTTGCTGCCAAATCCCCTGGACGGGAGCCATGGGACTACCCATGGGGGAAACAACGTAACCTAGATCCGCGACGTCAGGAGCGCAGTTCCGTTACGGAGAGGAAGCTCGATCGCAAACCGTGCGCCTCCGCCCGGTGCGTCGGCGACGGCGATCCGCCCGCCGTGGTCCGAGACGATGCGGTGGACGATCGCCAGGCCCAGCCCGGTCCCGCCCTTGCTGTGCTTGGTCGTGAAGTACGGTGCGAACACCTTGTCCTTGAGGTCGCCGGGAATGCCCGGACCGTTGTCCTCGACGACCAGCATGACCCGGTCGCTGGCCTCGCCGAACCGGGTCGCCACGGTGATCCGGCCGTCGCCGCGCTGGCCGATCGCGTCACGCGCGTTCTCGACCAGGTTGAGCACGACCTGGTTGAGCTGGTTCTTGTCCGCATCGATCCGCGGCAGCTGGGGCACGAGCTGGATCTCGATCGGCGCCGCGCCCTGGTACAGCGTCAGCGCCGAGCGCACCAGCTCGTTGAGATCGAGCCGCTGGAACTCGGGCTTGGGCATCCGGGCGAATCCCGAGAACTCGGAGACGATCTTCTTGAGCCGGTCGGCCTCCTCCATCACCGTCGTGGTCGACTCCTCGAGGATCTCGCCGAACGACGGGTGCTGCTTCTTCCAGGTCTTGCGCAGCGTGTCCATCGCCATCTGGATCGGGGTCAGCGGATTCTTGATCTCGTGGGCGAGCCGGCGCGCGATCTCCTGCCACGCCGCGATCCGCTCCGCGATCACCAGACGCTCCTTGGAGCTCCTGAGATCCTCCATCATGAAGTTGAAGGCCCGGGCGACCGCGCCGATCTCGTCCTCCGAGCGCACCGGCACGCGATGATCGAGATCGCCGCGCGCGGCGGCGAGCGAGCCGGCGACCAGCTGATCGAGATCGCGGGCGGTGCGGCGCGCGACCAGCAGGCCGATCAGCACGACCCCGATCAGCGCCAGCAACGACGCCGCCGCCGAGCGCAGCGTGACCGTGCGCAGCACGCGCGCCATGTCGCCGTCCGACACCGCGACCTCGATCCGCGCCACCGGCGCGCGCGCCGAGTCGGTCAGCGAGACCGCGGTCGGCGGGTCGGGCGACAGCTGGGCCCAGCGCGGGCTGTTGGGCGGCACCAGGACGTCGCCGGTGGCCGACACGATCCGGGCGTCCACCCAGCGCTTGTCGCGCACCGGGTCGAGCAGCTTGTCGTCGACCCGGCGACCGACCGCGACCACGACCTCGATCGCGCCGTCCTGCGCGGTCTGCGCGGCCTCGGCGACCAGCACCTGCTGCGACCCGATCTTGCCGTTGCCCTCCGTCGTGATGTCCTCGAGGGCGAAGAACGGCTCGCCGCGGCCGGCGATCGCGTGATCGCGGAGCTCGCGGTGGTTGGACTCGCCGACCTTGCCGTGCGCGTGGGGCGCGCACAGGATGCGGCCCTTCTCGGCGATCGTCAGGACGTCGAGCGCCAGCTCGGACCGGATCGAGGCGCAGTTCTGCTCGAGCGCGCGGCGCTGCTCGTAGTCCAGCCCGCTCGCCGGCGCCTTGGCCAGGTCGAGCAGCAGGCGGCCGACCATCCGGTCGTCGTGGCTGACCAGCCCCGCCGCGACCTGCTTGACCTGCTTCTTGAGCTCGTCGACCCCGCGCTGGACCAGGTCCTCCGCGACCCGCCGGTGCTCGGCGTACTCGGTGCGGTAGCGCTCGGCGATCACCTCGCGGGTGAGCACCGCGGCGATGCTGATCGGGACCAGCGCGGCGAGCGCGAGCGCGAGCGTGAACCGGCCGCGGAGCTTCATGGCGGCGCCCTGAACCAGTACAGGTCGGCGAGCCCCGGCCGGCCGCTCGCGTCGAACCCGAGGCCGTGCACCTCGTTCTGGTGCCAGATCAGCAGCGAGCGGAACATCAGCGGCACGATCGGCAGCGCGCGGCGGAACTCGGCCACCGCGGCCCCCGGATCGATCGCGCCCGCCGCGAGCTGGCGGCGCGCCCAGTCCTTGTTGTCGGCGGCGAACGCCGCCCCCCACCACACCGCCGCGATCCCGACCGGCGCCGCGATCTGGCCGATCCACAGATCGCAGTCGTTGCGCGCGACCCGGTCGCGGAGCACGGCCGCCGGCACCGCCTCGACCGTGGAGCCGATGTCGAGCCGGTGCAGCCCGCGCGACACCCGCAGCGCGATCTCGCGATCGTCGGGCCGGGTCTGATCGACGAGGATCGACAGCGTCAGGTCGTGCAGCCGATCGGGCGCGAGCACCGCGATCCGCGCCCCGGCCGACGCGAGCAACTCGCCCGCCTTGCCCGGATCGCCGCTCCGTCCGACCGCGTCCAGCGGGGGACCGCCGGCGGGGCCGGGCAGCGGCAGCCGGGTCGGCTCGGTGTGCTCGCCGGTCGTGATCGTCGCCAGCGCGCCGCGATCGAGCGCGAGGTCGAGCGCCTGGCG
>DATAPF010000161.1:0-4385 GCA_036265355.1 Kofleriaceae bacterium
CCCACCTCGCCGCGATCACCGCCGAGCGCGCCGCCCTGGTCCAGCCTTACGCGCCTCGGTCGAGGGCCACGGCGAGCGCGCGCTGGTCTGGATCGACGGCGAGCTGTCGCACGCCGTCCGCAAGCGGCCGCGATTCACCGGCGACGACGAGCAGGTCGATGGCCCGGTCGAGATCGCCGATGACGAGCGCGCGGTCGCCGAGGCCGCGCTCGCCCCGGTCGCCGGCCGCATCCTGTACGGCCGGGTCGACGTCGCGCGCGACGCCGCCGGCCAGCCGATGGTGATGGAGCTCGAGCTGATCGAGCCATCGCTCTACCTGACGCGCTGCCCGCGCGCGCTCGACCGCTTCGTCGCCGCGATCCGCCGGTGGCTGGCGGCTCAGCCGCCGGGCGTGATCAGGTGACAGCGAGCGGCGAGCTCGGTCAAGCGGGACGCAGGTCGTCGAATTCGACCTGCCGCCGGTGCGAAGGATCGCCAACCTGGCGGCAGTGTTGTTCGAGCGCGCCGATCCCGAGCCGCAACCACGGCCATGACTGCCGAACTGAACGTGTTCAGCGGCCTGCAGACGTCGGGCAAGACGCCGTTGACGGTTTGACGTCGACGTTGACCCCGAACGTCGAGGTTGAGGGCGCCCTACGACGTCGACCCCACCGTCGACCTCGACGCCGACCTTGGATCTTCCGCTTTCCGGCGGCGCGGAGCGAGGCCTGCGACAGCGCCTCGTCCTCGGCTGCCTGCTTGGCCGTGCGGCTCGCGTAATAAGCGAGCGTATCCTGCTCCAGCTTCTCCGCGGCTCGACGGCGGCCGGCCAGCCGCAACCAGATCTCGAGAATCTGGCTGCGCGATCTCGACATCCGGGCGGCCTCTTCCTCGATGTCGTCCAGGAGGTCACGAGGGAGCGAGACGCTGACCTTCACCTTCATACCAGCGGCGCGCCGGTGCGGGCTTGCGCGTGGTCGCGGGTCACGCCGGGGGCGAGATCGACGACGCGGAAGCCGTCGCCGGTCGGCTGGAACACGCCGAGATCGGTGATCACGAGCGAGACCACGCGGGCGGCGGTCAGCGGGTAGTCGCAGGCGCGGACCAGCTTGTGCTCGTTCTTCTTGGTCACGTGCTGCATCATCGCGATCACGTGGCGGCAGCCCGAGGCGAGGTCCATCGCGCCGCCGATGCCCATGATCTTGCCGCCGGGGACCGCCCAGTTGGCGAGATCGCCGGCCGCCGAGACCTGCATCGCCCCGAGGATCGCGAGATCGACGTGGCCGCCGCGGATCATCGCGAACGACGCCGCGGAGTCGAACGTCGCGGCGCCGGGGACGGCGGTGATGGTCTGCTTGCCGGCGTTGATCAGGTTGGGGTCCTCGTCGCCCTCGTAGGGGAACGGGCCGATGCCGAGCAGGCCGTTCTCGGAGTGCAGCCAGGCGTGGCCGTCGGGGAGGTAGTCGCCGACCTGGGTCGGCAGGCCGATGCCGAGGTTGACGATCGCGCCTGCGGGGATCTCGCGCGCCGCGCGGCGGGCCATGTCCGCGGTCGACCAGGGGGTGGGCTCGTGGGTCATGGGCGCTTCCTCACGTTCCGGTACTCGAACGCGTTCTCGTGCTCGGGGACGTGGACGATGCGGTGGACGTGGATGCCGGACAGGTGGACGTTGTCGGGGTCGATCGCGCCGAGCTCGACCAGGTGATCGCACTCGACCAGGGTCAGCTTCGCGGCGGTCGCCATCACCGGGTTGAAGTTGCGCGCGGTGCGCCAGAACCGCAGGTTGCCGAACCGGTCGGCGGTGTGGGCTCGGACCAGCGCGACGTCACCGGGCAGCGCGCGCTCGAGCACGTAGCGCCGGCCGTCGAACTCCCGGGTCTCCTTGCCGTGCTCGACCACCGTGCCGACCCCGGTCGGGGTGTAGAACGCCGGGACCCCGGCGCCGGCGGCGCGCATCCGCTCGGCGAGCGTGCCCTGCGGGGTGATCTCGACGGCGATCTCGCCGGACGCCCTCCGGGTGTGTAGGTCCTCGTTGTTGCCGATGTAGCTGCAGATCACCTTGCGCACGATGCCGGCCTTGAGCCACAGCGCCAGGCCCTTGCCGAGGTTGCCGGCGTTGTTGGACACGATGGTCAGATCGCGGACGCCGCGCTCGATCACGCCGCGGATCAGCGCCTCGGGGTTGCCGGACAGGCCGAAGCCGCCGACCAGGAAGGTCATGCCGTCGCGCAGCGGCGCGAGCGCCTCGGCGACCGAGGCGACGACCTTGTCGGCGTGCCGGCCGGTCATGCCACACCTCCGGCGGCACCTGGCTTGCCGCCGAACGCGGCGACCGCGGCGTCGCCGAACGCGCGCATGCCGGTCACGAGCTCGCCCTCGGTGATGCACAGCGGCGGCGCGACGATGCAGGTGCCGCGCCGCGGCTCGACGTGCAGCGAGATCCGGCGCGCGGCGAGCTCGCGCTCGAGCTGGCTCCACGCCTTGGCGGCCACCTCGTTGACGAAGTCGAGCGCCCCGAGCAAGCCGATCGCGCGGACGAAGCTCGGCGCGGCGAGCCGGGCCTGGATGCGCGCCAGCTCGGCGTGCAGCACCGGGCCGAGGCGCTCGGCGTTGTCGAACAGCTTCTCGTCCTCGTACAGCTGGAGGGTCTCGACGCCGGCGGCGCACGCCGTCGGGTGGGCGTAGTAGGTCAGCCCGCAGGCGAGGAGGTTGGCGTCGAAGTGGCGGGCGACGCGGTCGTGCACGAGCACCGCGCCGAGCGGCTGGTACCCCGAGGTGATGCCCTTGGCGCACGTGATGATGTCGGGGGTGACGTTCCAGCGCTGGTGGCAGAACGCCCGGCCGGTGCGGCCGAACCCGGTCAGCACCTCGTCGGCGATCAGCAGCGCGCCCTCGGCGTCGCACGCGGCGCGCACCATCGGCCAGTACTCGGGGGGCGGCACCAGCACGCCGTTGGCGCCCGGCACCGGCTCGAGGATCACGCCGGCGACCGAGCGGCTGCCCTCGAGCTTCATCGTCATGCCGATGTGGCTCGCGCACTCGCGGGCGCAGGTCTCGACCCGCTGGCCGAACGGGCAGCGATCGCAGTAGCAGTCCTGGACATGGACCACCCCGGCGACCCCGGGCTCGACCAGCGTGCGCCGCCAGTCCCCGGTCAGGGTCAGCGCGCCCATCGACGCGCCGTGGTAGCTGCGGTACCGGCTGACGACCTTGTACCGGCCGGTGACCAGCCGCGCGATCTTGACCGCGTTCTCGTTGGCCTCGGCGCCGCCCAGGGTGAAGAACACCTTGGTGAACCCCGGCCCGGCGAGCGCCAGCAGCCGCTCGGCGAGCTCGGTCTTGGCCGGGAACACCGCGTGGGCGGTCGACAGGCACAGCTGGTCGGCCTGGCGCTTGATCGCCTCGACGATCCGGCGGCGGCCGTGGCCGGCGTTGACCTGGTAGGACAGCGAGCCGAGGTCGAGCCAGCGCCCGCCGTCGGCGGTGGTGAACCAGGCGCCCTCGCCGCCGGTCAGCTCGACCGGCTTGACCGCGCTCTGGCTCGTCCAGGTGAAGAAGAACGGATAGTCCATGGCGCTCCTGCCCGAGTATTCACCAGGCGGTCACCGCTCGCCGCTCGGATCCGCCAGTTTTTGCTGGCAGCGTCAGCGCTTCACCTCGATCTTCATCTCGATCTCGATGAACGCGAGCTCGTAGGGATTCGCGTTGATCACGTTGTGCTCGACCGGCGCCATCCGGGCATACGACTGGCCGACCACCAGCTCGGCGACCGTCTCCGAGGCGCCTGTGTCGATGCGGAGCCGGCCGGTCGTCATCGGCACCACCACGTAGTCGAGCTCGTGGCGGTGCCAGCCGGTCGCTGCACCCGGAGCGAACCGCCACTCGGTCACGCGCACGCGCTCGTTGTCGACCTGGACCGTGGCGACGGCGGATAGCGGTGCAGAGGACATGAGACGCCGCGGATGCTAGCACCGGGACCGCGAGCTCGGCCATCATTCGCCGCAGACGCCCGAGCGACCCGCCCGGCGCGCATCCTTCCTGCGAGCCGCGCCGAGCGCAGCTACCAGCGAAGACGCAATTGCCAGGGTGACTCGCCGGGCGCGCATCCCTCCTGCGAGCCGCGCGGCAGAACACCATCGGAAGGACCTCGGGAGACCATGGAGGCGGCCCTGTGACTGGCTCGTCGAAGCTGACCAGGACGACCAGGACGACCCACTCACAGTGCATCGCCCCGCGCGGACGCTCCCTTTTCGGATCTTATTTGGATTTTTGAGATTCGAGAGAAGAGTGTCCGCGAGGGGCCAGGCGAGCCTCCCTGGGTTCGTCTGGCTTGCGTGTCCGTGGTCGCACGGCACATGGATGGGACGCGATGCCCCTTCAAGTGGTCGCGTGGCGCACGAGTCGAT
>DATAPF010000162.1:0-20491 GCA_036265355.1 Kofleriaceae bacterium
AGCCGCCAGCGCCTTCCCTCTACACCTTGAGCCGCCGCCACGCACCCCGGACTGCGACAGCCGCGTGTCGCGCCCGACCGACCGGCAGCCGTGTTGCCGTCCGTGAACCGCTGCCGCGGCTAGCCAATCGGGGTTACAGCCGCGGGCGGCGCGGATACACTGCGCGGCCTATGCGTACCTCCCTTGCCGCCCTGCTTGTCCTCGCCGCGTGCGCGCACTCGCAGCCCGCGCCCGCGCCCGCGCCGGCGAACGCCTCTCCCGCCGCGCACGATCGAGCGTGGATCGAGCGCAGCAACCAGAACGCGCAGGTCCTGCTCGCCGTGCAGGCCCAGTTCACGCCCGAGGCCGCCGCGCGCAGCGGCATGACCGGCCTCGACGATCGGATCTCGGACTTCGACCCGGGCCACCAGCAGCGCCTGCGCGACGCGCTCGCCAAGGCCCAGGCCGATCTCGAGCAGCGGCTCGCCGCGGAGCACGATCCGCTGGTCGCCCAGGATCTCCAGATCCTGATCGACGCCGCGAAGCGCCAGATCAAGGGCAGCGAGCTGCGCGAGAAGCTCGAGGTGCCGTACTACAACCTGCCGCAGATGATCTTCGGCAGCATGCGCTCGCTGCTCGATCCGCAGGTCGCGGCGGAGCGCCGGCCGGCCGCGCTGGTCCGGCTGCGCAAGTACCTCGGCATGGACGGCCAGACCTCGCGGATCCAGCTCGCCGAGGCCGAGACCCGCGACGGCATGCAGAAGTGGCTGCTCGCGCCGGCCCGGCTCGAGGTCGAGAATGACCTCGACACCTCCGCGCCCGTGCTCGCCGGCATCGGCCACCTGTTCAAGGAGTACAAGCTCGAGGGCGCCGAGCCGGTGCTCGCCGAGATGCACAAGCAGCTGCAGAGCTACCTCGAGTTCGTGCGCAGCGAGGTGCTGCCCAGGGCGCGCGACGACTTCCGGCTGCCGCCCGAGCTCTACGCGTTCCGGCTCCAGCAGGTCGGCGTCGACATCCCGGCCGACGAGCTCGCCCGCCGCGCGCACCAGGCGTTCACCGAGATCCAGGGCGAGATGCAGAAGGTCGCGGCGCAGATCGCCCAGCAGCACGGCTGGCCGTCGGCGGACTACCGCGACGTGATCAAGCAGCTCAAGAAGCAGCAGATCCCCGACGACCAGGTGCTCGACTTCTACGTCCACCGGCTCGGCCGGATCGAGGACATCATCCGCACCCACCGGCTGGTCACGCTGCCCAGCCGCCCGGCGCGGATCCGGCTCGGCACGCCGGCGGAGAACGCCCAGCAGCCCGCGCCGCACATGCTGGCGCCGCGCTTCCTCGGCAATACCGGCGAGCAGGGCGAGTTCGTGCTGCCGCTGTCGGTGCCCGGCAAGAACACCCAGAAGTACGACGACTTCAACTTCGACGCCGCGGCGTGGACGCTCACCGCCCACGAGGCGCGACCCGGCCACGAGCTGCAGTTCTCGCGGCAGATCGAGTCCGGCGTATCGATCGCCCGCGCGCTGTTCGCGTTCAACAGCGTCAACGTCGAGGGCTGGGGCCTGTACGCCGAGGCGATCACCCTGCCGTTCATGCCGCCCGAGGGCCAGCTGATCAGCCTGCAGCTCCGCCTCCAGCGCGCCGCGCGCGCGTTCGTCGATCCCGAGCTCCAGATCCCCGGCAAGTGGACTCCGGAGTCCGCGCGCGAGTTCCTGCAGAAGGAGGTCGGCCTGTCTCCCGCGTTCGCGACCGAGGAGGTCGATCGCTTCACGTTCCGCTCGCCGGCCCAGGCCACCGCCTACTTCTACGGCTACACCAAGCTGCTCGAGCTGCGCGACGCCGCCAGGAAGCAGCTCGGTGACCGCTTCGATCCGCTGACGTTCCACGACACGATCCTCGCGCAGGGCCTGCTGCCGCCCGACCTGCTGCGCAAGGCGGTGCTCGCCGAGCTGCACTGACGCCTGCCGCGGTTCCACTCGGATGCAAGAGTCGTCTCACCATCGCAGCTTAAAACAAACCTCATCGACAAGCTGAGGAGGATGGTGAGAGGATCGTCCGGTGCGGCTTTCACGGCGCTGTCCCGTGGAGCAGGAGAGATCGCTCGTGAAGTCCATTGTGTTGCTGGGGCTTGTCTTCGCCGCGGGTTGCGGGCGACTCGGGTTCGATGAACAAGCGCCGAGTGCACGGCTCGCCGTGGGTGCTGCGACCGCCGATCTCGAGGTGTGCCTCGGCTCGGCGACCTACTGGATCACATCGGCGCCGGTCGCCGACGGCTGGCGGGCAGAGACGATCGCGGACCGGATCGCCGCGCTCCCGCCGGCCGCCGTGCTGCGCACCGGGCACGTGGCGTCGGGGTCGTGGTGTACGACGGTGGCAGACCTCCTGATCGGTCCCGAGCAGATCCCGATCCATGCGTATGCCGTGACCGACGCGCAGGACGACGCTGTCGAGGCGACGGCGACGATGAATCCGACGTGGACCCGGGAGCTCACGCCGGGCGGCGTCACCGTGTGGGTGCACCGGCCGGAGGCGATGTACCGCGATCCGTCGGTCCGCGCACCGGCGCTCGTGTTCTTCCACGGCTGGGGACACTCGACCAACGTCAACATCAACGGATTTGGCGTCGACACCATGCCGCGCAACTCGGGGTTCCTCGAGCTGTTCGGCCAGGACGTCGCCGGCGCGAATCCGCCGCGCACGCTGGACCTCGTCGATCAGCCATTCATCGTGCTCGCGCCGAACTGCGTCCAGGGGGGCATGCTCGGGAGTACCACCATCGACTGCTGGGGCTGGGCCTCGAGTGACGCGATCTACGACGAGACGATCGCCTACGCCCGCGCGCAGTTTCCGATCGACGATCACCGCGTCTACGCGACCGGGCTCTCGACCGGCGGCGAGGGCGCATTCCGGATCGCGATGACGCGCCCGGATCAGATCGCGGCGGCCGTCCCGGTCGCGAGCACGTTGACGAACGCGCAGTGGCTCGCCGGCAACGCGTGCAGCGCGGCGAACGTGCCGATCTGGGCGTTCCACAGCAGCAACGACGGCGGCGACACGGCGTTCTCGAACAGCCAGTACCTCGTCGACACGCTGAACGGCTGCATGCCCAGTCCCTCCGAGACTGCGCAGGTCGACCTCGGCGACTGGCGCTTGAGCACAGGCGAGGGCCATGCCGGCTGGACCGAGGTCTACGGCGACCAGCACGGCAAGACGCACGGCGCGTTCACGTCGATCTATCCGTGGCTGCTCGCGCACGCGCGCTGAGCACCCCGGGAGCCCGGTGCGTAGCGCACGGCGCAGCCGGCAGTACCCCTGCTGGGCGGGGGCAGATCATGTCCGACGGAATCCGACACGATCTCCACGATCACCTCCGGAGTACGATCGACCGTTCTAGCGGAGCGCGATCGGCTCGCCTGCGCATCGCGCACAATCAGGATCCCTGCTCTACTCGACGCGATCTTCCACATCAGGAGCGACGATGTCGACCGCCACCCGCTACGCCGTTCCGATCGAGGGCCTCGACTGGGATGTGCCGCAGTCGTTCTCGAACACGTTTCGCTGGGAGTACAGCGATGGACGCGAATCGCTCCTGGCGCTGTACGAGAAGGGCAAGCGCCAGCAGTGGAACGCCGCCGAGCGCATCGACTGGAGCCAGCCGCTCGATCCGGAGAACCCGCAGCAGCTCCCCGACGAGGCGATGCCGATCTTCGGCTCCGAGCCGTACAAGCGGATGACCGCCGCGGAGCGGGTCCGCGCACGCACGCACTTTCAGGCCTGGCAGCTGTCGCAGTTCATGCATGGCGAGCAGGGCGCGCTGATCTGCACCGCCAAGATCGTGCAGCAGGTGCCGGCGATCGACGCCAAGTTCTACGCCGCCACGCAGGTCATCGACGAGGCGCGGCACGTCGAAGCCTACTCGCGCCTCCTGCACGAGAAGTTCCAGCTGACCTACCCGATCACGCCGACGCTCAAGAGCCTGCTCGACAACGTGCTCACGGACTCGCGCTGGGACATGACCTACCTCGGCATGCAGGTGCTGATCGAGGGCCTGGCGCTCGCCGCGTTCGCGACCATCCGCGACCAGGCGCAGAACCCGCTCGCCGCGGCGGTCAACGCGTACGTCATGCAGGACGAGGCGCGGCACGTCGCGTTCGGTCGGCTGACCCTGCGCGACTACTATCCGCAGCTGACCCAGAAGGAGCGCGACGAGCGCGAGGAGTTCGCGGCCGAGGCCTGTTACATCATGCGCGATCGGTTCCAGGCCGAGGAGGTGTGGGCGACGCTCGGGCTGCCGGTCGACGAGTGTGCGGAGTACGTGCTCGGCTCGGAGCTCATGAAGTTCTACCGGTCGGCGCTGTTCAGCCGCATCGTGCCGACGATGAAGGACATCGGGCTGTGGGGCGACAAGATCCGCACTGCCTACGAGCAGATGGGCATCCTCGGGTTCGCCGACACCAACGTCGTCGAGGTCGCCCAGCACGACGAGCGCGTGGCGGAGGAGTTCGACGCGCGCCGGGCCGAGATCGAGCGGGTCGCGAACAGCGTCGTCGCGTGATGCCGCGCGGTGCCGCGGCGACCGCGTGGCGAAATACCTCGCGGCGCGGCTGCGTTGCATCCACGATGCGGATCGCTGCCCTGATCGGCTGCCTCGCGCTCGCCGCGCCGGCCGCCGCGACGCCTGCGCCGGCGCCGGCGCCCGCCGCCGCGACGCCACCTCCGACGGCGACGCCAACGCCCACCGCCGCGGCGACGCCGGTCCCCCTGCCCCTGCCACCCGCGCAGCGCGCCTGCACGCCGCCGCCCGCGGCCACCGCCGCCGAGCTCGCGGAGCGCGTGCGTCGCACGCTCGCCGATGACCAGCCTGACATCAAGGACGCCGAGGTGACCGCGGTGTGCGAGCTCCGCGGCGGCTGGCTGATGGACGTGAGCTATCCCCCTCGGTCCTACGACCACGACGACGAGGTACGCGACGGTCGAGCGCACACTTCATGGATCGTCCCGCCGCGCGGCAGGCCGACCGGGCTCGGGAACCCCGGCCCGGTCTATGACTTCGATGGCGACGGGCGCCCCGAGCCGTCGACCGTGTCGAACGGCGCCGTGATCGAGATCTGGTTCTCCGGCCGGCCGTCATCGCGCAACATCCTGCCGCTCACCGACGGGTTTCCCCCCGAGGGCCGCTGGGCCAGCTGGAACGGCCAGATCGTCTACCTCGCGCACGACGAGCAGGACCGGCTGCACGCGTTCGGGTTCCGTCCCGGCGAGGCGCGCCACGAGATCCTCGCGGCGGCCTGCCAGCTCGCCGCGCCCGGCGAGACCTGCGCGACGGCCCTCGCCCTGCCCCGGTCGATTCCCCACACCGCCTTCAACGACCCGCCGCACGACCAGGCCGCGGCCGTGCTGGGCGCGCGCGCCACCCGCGCGACCTGCGCGCAGCTCGACGACGCCGCGAAGATCGAGCACGCGCGGGTCATCGAGCAGGCGATGTTGCGCCGTCTCGAGCCGACCGCGCCGCTGGTGTTCACGTGGGGCTGCGTGAGCCATGGCGAGTCGCCGGTGGTCGTGCACGCCTCCCGGCGCAGCGACTCCGGCACCGCCGAGCTATGGACGATCCGGGCCGGCCGGCCGCGGTTCGAGCGCGCGGCGCACTGGGCGACGCCCGATGAATGGGCCGATTTCGCCGACATCGAGCTCGCCAGTCACGCGGACCTCGATGGCGACGGTCTCGACGAATCGATCGTCGCCGAGCTCGCCGGCAAGCCGATCGCCGCGCGCTACACCGTGACGATCGCAGGCACGCGCCGCGAGCTGCCGAGCGACGTGGTGGTGCGCGGCGCCGACGGTGCGCGCGACGGCATCGCGCGCCTGCCGCCGCTGGGCCGGCCGGTCCCGCGCCACGCGCCGTGCGAGCCGGTGTCGCCCGATTCGTGTCTGCCGTCGCCCCCGCCGGTCGGCTGGTGGCCCGTGCCCTACGAGGCCCACTGGGACTGGGAGCACGAGCCGCCGCAGATCCTGGTCTGGCGCGGCGATCGGTTCGCGCCGATCCGCGCCGCCCGGCTGGCCGAGATCATCGCCGAGACCGCCGCCGCACGCGCCGCCCAGTCGCGACCGTGACCGCAGCGCATACCGTGCTAGCCTGGTGAAGATGCCACGTCGCGTGAAGGTATGGACCTGGGACCGCGGCGCACGAGCGGTTGATATCGACGGAGCGCCGGAGCTGCTGCGGCCGATCCTGGAGACAATCCTGGAAGGCGGGCTCTGGGAGGAGCTGGAGAAATTCCCACCGGAGACCGTCGAGCGGCTCTTGCCACTGCTCCGCATCCCACGGAACATCAGGCGGCTTGTCGAGATCTGGATCGCGACGCGGCGGTCGGCCGCCTGAGCTCACTGCCTGGCAAGATCGCGCCCTGGGTGCGGTCGTCGAGAGCGACATCGCGCCAGAGCTCGCATTTGGAGGTGGCGCCGCCCTGGCGGCGATCCATCTCCACCACCGGACGTCCGAGGATCTCGACTTCTTTCTGACGCGGCCACTTGATCCGTTGGAGGTCGAACAGGTAGGTCGGGCGATCGCGACGAAGACGACACGCGTCGACATCGAGGTCATCGGTCCGAGGACGAGCCTCGTACTGCGTCGCGCCTCCGGGCCGTTCGGTCGCATCGACTTCGCCTACTATCCGTTCGATCCCATCGGTCGCCGCACGTCGTGGCGCGGACTCGCGGTCGAGTCACTGCTCGACATGACCGTGAACAAGGTACAGGCGATCCTTACCCGCGAGCAGCCTCGCGACTTCGTCGATCTGTACTTCCTCCTGCAGGAGGGCCCGGAGCGTCGCCTCGACAAGCTGCTCGACTTCGCTCGAGCCAAGTTCGACGTCGGAGCGCACCCGATGGGGCTCGCTGCGCGCCTGTTGCTCGTCCACGACGTGCGCGAGTTGCCCAACATGATCCGACGCGTGCAGATCCGGGATCTGGTCGAGTTCTTCGAAGAGAAAGCCCAAGAGCTGGTGCAGAAGAAGTAGCCGCGTATCGCCCCGCCGCTACTGCGCGCGCGGCGGCTCGGCCGGCTGGCGGGTCATGCCGAACTTGTCCTCGCTCGGGCCAGGCGTGGCGTCGCCGTCGACGTCGAGCGCCGCGGTGTTGGCGCCGGGCCGGATCACGACCTCGGACTCGGTCGGGTGCGCGCTGCGCTCGCTCCATGCGCGGACCTTGTAGCGGCCGGGGGCCAGGTTGCGGAAGCTGAACGGCCGGGCGCCATCGACGACGACGTAGTGCGGGGCGTCGACCACGACGATGTAGGCCGACATCTTCGCGTGGATGTTGCAGCCGAGCCGGACGATGCCCGGCTTCTCGAACTTGAGCTCGCGGGTCTCGCCGTCCTTGTACAGCCCGACGTCGAACTTCTTGGTCGGCGAGATCGAGAACACGTCGTGGTAGATGCCGTCGAAGTTGGGGAACGCCACGGTCGAGCCCGGCGGCACGGCCAGCACGTGGGGCGCGAACGTCTTGTCGCGCTGCTCGACGACGCGCAGCTTGGCCCGGCGCGGCTTGCCGCCGCCCTTGACCGGGAACAGCATCACGGTGCCGAGGCCGTCGAGCGGCTGGCCCGCCACGGTCAGCGTGCCGGTCAGCGACGCCGGGCGGCGCGGATCGGGGTCGGCGTCGTCGGAGGCGCCGGCGAGCCGCGGCTGGGGCGGGGTGTCCCGGGGCATCCGGCGCACCGGGGTCTCGAGCCGCGGCGGGGCGCCGTCGCGAAACGTCGGGGAGGCCGCCGCGACCGCCGCCGCGCCGACGAGCGCCTCGACGTGGCTGAACAGCAGGTCGGCGTAGTTGCGCTGGCCGCGCCGCGCGGCGACGATCGCGGCCTGCATCAGCTCGATCGCGTTCTCGTCGGTGAGCTTGACCGCGACCGCGGTGGCCCTGGCGATCGCCGCGTCGTCGACCGGCTTGAGCCGGCCGGGCGGCGTCACGATCGCCGGCTGCAGCGGGGCGAGCGCGCCGAGCAACTCGGCCTTCTCGCGCGCGGGCACCTTGAACTTGTCGAGCGCGCCGGCGAGGTCCTCGACCAGCGCGGTGAACTCGTCGTCGACCAGCTCCATGCCGGCGTGCGAGGTCTCCATGTCCTGGCCGGTGTACTTGCACGGCCCGCCGGTCGCCATGCACATGAAGTCGATCAGCGACGCCTTGAGCTTGCCGAGATCGGTATTGAGGAAGCGATACTTGATCCGCGCGTCGGCCGCGACCCGGTCGAGCAGCTCGCCGGTGACCGCGGTGATCGCCGGCTTGCCGCCCAGGCGATCGTGGAGCGACGCGCGCGCCGGCTTCGGCTGGCCGGCAGACGGCCGGGCGGCGGGCGCCGCCGCGGCGACTGAGGGCGCGGCCGGGGGCGCGACTGGTGCGGCCGGCGGTGTGGCCGGGCCGCCGCAGGCGATCAGGAGACCGGTCAGCAGGACGAGCTTGTTCATGAGTGCCTCTCTCCGACTACGGATCACGAATGCGGCCGGTTTTCAGCGGGCGAAGCAGGTCGCCTGGACGCGCGCGCCGGCGGGGGCGGCCGCGCTGCGGCGGATCGCGATCGCGACGTGGTCGCCCTCCGGGCACGCGGCCGGGTCGGCGAACGTCGTCCAGCACGGCGAGCCGCCGGCGCCGCACCGCGGGAGCTCGGTCTCGACCCCGCCGGCGGTCTCGGTCACCGTGCAGCTCTCGCCGTCGGCCGCCCGCAGGTGGGGGAAGCACGAGCGCTGGCGGCCGACGATCGGCGCGGCGATCTGCTGGTACGCGTCGTCCTGGGTGCAGCCATCGACCAGCGCGCCGCCGAAGCGATCGACCAGCGCGCCGATCCGCACCGCCGGCATCGCGCTGCCGCCCGCGCCCGTGCAGCTCGGCAACAGCGCCGGCACGCCGACGTCCGCGACCTCGAACGACGTGCGCGGCCCGGCGACGGCGGACACCACGACGTCGCGCGGGTCCGGCTTGAGCTGGCCGAGGAACCGCTGGTAGTCGGCGACGTCGACCATGAACGGCGAGCCGTCGCGCGGCCGGCAGCCGGTGTGGCTCCCCGGCCGGCGCGGCTCGTCGGGATCGCAGATCACGCCCTGCTCGGTGCAGCGGAACGCGAACGGCGGGCCGAGCGCGGCGTTGGCCGGATCGAGCATCGCGCCGCGGGCGAGCGAGCAGTCGTCCTGGCCGGTCAGGAACACGACCGACAGCATCGCGCCGGGCCGGAGGAAGTCGGGGTTGGTCGCGGGGTCGAGCGCGCGGCGCATCGCCTCCATCGCCTGCGGGAAGTCGCAGCCGGTGTTCGCGGTGCCCGGCGGCGGGCTGGTCAGCCGGCCGAGCGCGTCGCCGAGCGCGCCGTCGAAGTTGCGGATCCGCGTGTCGCCGGGGCCGCGCAGGTCCTCGAGGAAGCTGCCGAACCCGAGCCCGCCATCGAGCGCGACCAGCGCGCCGCCGTCGCCGTCCCCGGCGCAGCGACCGACCGCGGGGCCCGGGCGCGCATCGAGCCGGCCGCGGGTGCCGAGGTCGGTGGTGACCACGCCGACGTGCAGGCTCGGCAGCTGGCCGTCGACGTTCGCGAGCTGGGTCGCGAGCTCGCCGAGCTGCGACGCCATCGGGTCGTAGTTGCCGCGCGCCGCCGAGTTGTCGAGGACGTACAAGAGGTCGAGATCGCGCGCCGACGGGACGTCGATCTGGTCGAACACGGCGAGGTCGTGGGTGCACGACGCCAGGGCCAGGAGCAGCAACGCGCGCATCGCTAGAACCTCCCCGAGACGATGGTGGACACGCCGCCGGATCCGGCCGGGCCGACGCGCAGCGCGACGTCGGTGACGGTCCGGTGGGCGTTGCGGCGGCCGACCCACCACAGCGTCACGCCGGTCGCGGCGAGCGCCGCGGCGCCGATCGCGGTGATCTGCGCGATCCGCGCCCGATGGTTGGACTGCTCCGCCAGATCCGCCGCCGGACCGAACGGGCAGCGGCCGTCGGCGCTGCACCCGGCCGTCCGCGAGCGGTCGTAGTCTCGGCTCGCGAGGTAGCCGAAGCTGCCCGCGACGCCGCCGGCGATCGCCGCACCGGCGACCAGGCCAAGCCCGACCCGCGACAGCGTGATCGATCGCGGTTCGCCGACCGTGCGGGCCGCCGCAAGCGCGGGCAGCGGAGCCGCCGCCGCCGCGTCGCTCGCGGCCGCATCGCCCGGCGCGGCCGGATTTGCCGACGCTGCCACCGGCGCATCGGCCGGGCGCGGCTTCGCCGAGATCGCAACCGCCGCATCGGGCGCCGGGGCGGGCTTCGTCGCGTCGATCTTCACGAACCCGCCGGCGGCGACCTGGACCGCGACGCGCTCGACGCGCCCGTCGCTGCGGCGGAACACCAGCTCGTCCCCGCCGGCGTTGACGATCACGTCCTGCGCCGGATCGACCGCGGCGCCGTCGCGCGTCACCGCGACCTGCTGGCCCGGCGCCAGCCGGATCCGCACGCGGCCGACGCGGGCCCACAGCTGGATGATCGCCTGGGCCGCCTGCTCGCTCTGCTTCTGGGCACGGGCCGCCGTGGCGCGCGCCGCCGCCCGCTTGCGCCCGGTCGACGTCCGCGCCGCCTCGCGGGCGGCCTCGAGCTCGCTGTCGCGGAACACGATCACCCGCTTCCAGGTGTCGAGCGCGAGCGCGTAGCGGTGGTCGAGCGCGAGCGCGGTGGCGTACAGGGCGAGCGTGTCGGTGCGCTCGTCGAGCTGGTAGCTCGCGAGCAGCTCCTCGGCGGCGCGTTTCGGATCCGACGTCAAGAGCTCGGTGCCGTTCTCGAGGTGGCACGCCGGCGTCGGCCCCGAGCACGGCGCGGCCCACGCCTCGGCGCGACCGAGCGCGACGACCAGGCCCACGGCCAGCCATCGCAGGGTCGAAGATCGCGAAACTCCGCGGCGCTCGGCGCGCCGGCGGCCGGAACGACCTGCGTGTTCAGGCGGGTTGCACGTTGCCACGCGCTCGATACGAGCGAGGGGGGAGATCGGCCCACCGGGATCTGCACCGGTCGCGGCCCGCCGCGTCATGCGGGATGATCGGCGCGTGAGCTCTCCGGATGCCGCGCTGCTGTCCCGGTTCGTCGCCGCGTTCAAGCGCGGGCTCGAGCGCGAGGTCGCCGCGATGCGAACGTCGTCGGAGACCTTCGAGGTCGCGCTCGCCGGCGGCGAGCAGCTCGACGCCCGGCGCTACGCGTTCGAGCTCGCCGAGGCCAGCGATCGGCTCGCGGCCGGCAGCGAGTGCTCGCTGCGCAGCCCGCGCGGCGAGCAGCGGGTGACGATCGAGCGCTGCGACGAGCTGCGGCTGATCGTGAGCTCGGAGGCGGTGATCGACCTCGCCGCGCGCCCGCTCGCGCTGGTGGTCGCACCGTGGTTCCTCTACGACCGGCTGGTGCAGGCGCTCGACGAGCTCGACGCCGAGCGCCACCCGGTGTCGCTCGCGCTGGCGCTGTTCGGCAAGCGGCCGCCGCGCCGCACCGCCGCCGCGCTGCGCTGCGACCACGCCGCGCTCAACCCGAGCCAGCGCGCGGCCGTGCAGCTGTGCACGGACAGCGAGCTCGCGTTCCTGTGGGGCCCGCCCGGCACCGGCAAGACCCAGGCGCTGACCCACGTGGTCGAGGAGCTGCTCGCCCACGACCGGCGGATCCTGCTGGTCTCGACCACCAACGCCGCGATCGACCAGGTGCTGGCCAAGCTCGCGGCGCGGCCGTGGTTCGCCGAGGCCGTCGCGTCCGGCGCGCTGGTCCGGCTCGGCCGCAGCGACGAGGACACGTTCGGCGCCGAGCTCGCCGACGTCGTCGGCCGGATGCAGGCGGACCGCCGCGACGCGATCGACCGGCTGCGCGCGCGGATCGCCGAGGCCGAGCAGCAGAGCCAGCGCGGCGACCGCCTGCTCGCCGAGGCCGCCGCCGCGGCCGTGCCCCAGCAGTCGCTGTTCGCCGAGCCGGCCACCGGGTTGCGCCCCGCGGCGCTGGCCAGCGTGTTCCCGCCCGGCCTGGCCGACGCGGTGGCCCGGCTGCCGCCGGCGGACCAGTCCGCCGCGCTGCGCCTGCGCCTGACCCGCCTCGCGCGCCTGAAGAGCCTCGCCCGCGAGCGGATCGCGCGCCACACCGCCGCGCTGCGCGACCTGGAGGACCAGGTGGTCGGCCGCGCCCGCGTCGTGATGTGCACGCTGACCAGCGCGTACCTGTCGCCGGTGATGAAGCCGCAGCGGTTCGACGTGCTGATCGCCGAGGAGGCCGGCATGGCGACGCTGCCCGCGCTGTTCGTCGCCGCATGCCGGTGCACCGACCGGGCGATCATGGTCGGCGATCCGCGCCAGCTGCCGCCGATCGTCCACGCGCGCGACGAGGTCGTCCAGCGCGCGATCGGCCGCAGCGTGTTCGACGTGACGATTCCCGACCCGGCGCGCTCCGACCTGGTCGCCATGCTCGACGTCCAGTACCGCATGCACCCCGCGATCGGCGAGCTGGTCGGGCGGCTGTTCTACGACGGCCGGCTGCGCCACGCCGCCGACGCCGCGCGCAGCCACGCGATCGCCGCGCGCGCGCCGTACCCCGGCGAGCCGCTGATCGTCGTCGACACCGCCGGGCGCACCGCGTGCCAGCGCCCGGCCCGCGGCGCGTCGCGCGTCAACCCCGCGTCGGCCGAGCTCACCGCGGAGCTCGCCGGCGAGGCGGTGGCCGGCGGCGCCGCCTCGGTCGCCGTGATCACGCCCTACGCGGCCCAGGCCCGCGACATCCAGCGCCAGCTCGCCGCGCGCCGGGTCACCGGGGTCGAGTGCGCCACGATCCATCGCTTCCAGGGCCGCGAGTGCGACGTCGTGATCCTCGACCTCGTCGACGCCGCGCCGATGCGCCCCGGCCTGCTGCTGGCGGGCGGGCCGCGATCCGACGCCGCGCAGCTGCTCAACGTCAGCCTGTCGCGCGCCCGCGGCAAGCTGATCCTGGTCGCCGACGTCGGCTACTTCGAGGCCAGCGCGCCCGGCAGCGCGGTGGCCGCGATCCTCGGCGAGGCGATCCGCGGCGGCGCCCGCGTCGGCCCGGACCGCGCACGCGGATGACCGCCGGCCGCCGCGCGCCGGGGGCGATCACCGCTCGCCGAAACCGTACTGCTTGTACTTCATCGTGAACGTGCGCAGCGGCATCCCGATCAGCTCCGCGGCCTTCTTCTGCACGCCGCCCGCCGCGAGCAGCGCCTCGCGCATCCGGCGGCGCTCGAGATCGCGCAGCTCGTCGTTGATCGGCCGGAACCGGGCCTCGCCGTCGGGCGGGCGCGGCGCGCGCGGCATGATCGTGGCGCTCGGGGGCGTCGCGGCGAGCCGCTCCGACAGGTGCCAGGGCTCGATCACCAGCTCCATCGCCGTCGCCGCGACGTACTCCATCTCGTTCTTGAGCTCGCGCACGTTGCCCGGCCAGCGCTGGCGGGCGAGCACGGCGAGCGTCGCCGGCGACAGCTCGGGGACCGGCCGGTCGCTGCCCGCGCACGCCCGCTCGAGGAAGTGGCGCGCCAGCAGCGCGAGCTCGCGCGGCCGCTCGCGCAGCGGCGGGATCACGACCTTGGCCCCGCCGAGCCGGAAGAACAGGTCCTCGCGGAACCGCCCGTCGTGGACCTCGGCCTCGAGCTTGCGGTTGGTCGCCGCGACCACCCGCACGTCGATCGCCAGCTCCTTGCGCCCGCCGAGCCGCAGGATCCGCCGCGACTCCAGCGCGCGCAGCAGCTTGGCCTGCGCGGCGAGCGGCAGCTCGCCGATCTCGTCGAAGAACACCGTGCCACCGCTGGCGGCCTCGAGGTGGCCGGCCTTGGCCGACACCGCGCTGGTGAACGCGCCGCGCTCGTACCCGAACAGCTCGCTCTCGACCAGCGCCTCGGGCAGCGACGCGCAGTTGATCGCGACGAACGGCGCGCTCGCCCGCGGCGACCACTGGTGCAGCGCGTGCGCGACGTTCTCCTTGCCGACCCCGGTCTCGCCGGAGATCAGCACCGACAGGTCGCTGACCGCGAGCCGGCGGACCAGATCGTAGATCTGGATCATCGCCGCGTCGGCCACCACGACCTCGGCGCCGATCAGCGGGACCCGATCGACGCACTCCGCGGCATCGTGCACGCCGCCGCCGCGCGCCGCCGCGGCCCGCGCCGTCGCGAGCAGCGCCTCGGGGGCGCACGCGTCGGTGGGACAGCTGGCCAGCCCGACGGCGACGCCGGTGCGGTCGATCGCGCTGATGAACCGCTCGGCCGCGGCCCGGGTGGCCTCGGGGCCGAGCTCGGGCATCACCACGACGAGGTGGCGCTCGTCGAGCACACCGATCACGTCGACGATCCGCAGCGTGTCGATCACCGCGCCGGCGATCGCCCGGGCGCCGCGGTCGGCGATCACCACCGCGACGCACAGCGGGCGGTCGTACGACACGGCGCGCTCGACCTCCTGGATCAGCCGCCCGCGCAGCGCGGACGGCTCCAGCACCACGGCGCGGCGGGCGCGCTGCTGGGCGTGAATCACCAGCTTGATCGGGCCGATGCTGACCACGTCGTCGGAGGTCAGCGCCTGGCGTCCGGTCACCCGCTCGCCGTTGACCCGCGTGCCGTTGTGCGATCCGAGGTCCTCGAGCGTCAGCCCGCCGTCGTCGATGTGGAGCTGCGCGTGGCGCCGCGAGCACGCCGAGTCGGTGAGCCGGATCTCGCACTCCGGCGCGCGGCCGATCGTCAGCGTGCCGGCGTCGGGCAGCCCGACGATCTGCGACGTCGCGCCGTCGATCACGAGCAGGCGCGCGCCGTCGCTGGCGGGCTCGGTGAGCACGCTCAGCGTCTCGGGCTCGTCGAGCATTCCGGCATTGTCCTGGGTTCCGCGAGGCGGGGCAACCGTCGCTCCCGGTCGGCGCGCGACCCGGCCCCACCGGGTCGACAGCTTCGCCATGTCGCTGTTCGACAACACCGGGTCATGAACGAACGCCGGCATGCCAGGAGTGTGCCATTGCCGCGCGCCGGCCCGCGGCTGGTTCGCGATCGCAAGACTTGCCTGGATCGCAGAACTTGCCGCCGTGCTGAGCGCAACTTCTGCGATCGCGGGCGAGCGAACACTGGCAAGTATTGCTCGTAGCGATTCCGGCAGACAGAATCGCACATGGCACGTGGGTTGCGAGACTGCGTCGTTCGCAACCCCGCAGAGGAAGTACATGAAGCAGACCACCAAGAGGCTGAAGCTCCAGCGCGACGTCGTCCGAGCCCTGTCCGCGCGGCTCCCCGTGGACCTGCGAGACGTGAAGGGAGCCAACGAGGAGGTGACCCATTGCCCTACGGACATGGGATCGGGGTGTGTCCCCAGTAGCAACAATGAGGGCTGCGGACCCGCGGCCTGACACCGAGGTTGGGCCCAGACCCGCCGAGGAAGTACCATGAAGCAAACTGGCAAGAGACCGAGGATCCGGCGTGACGTCGTGAGGATCCTGTCCATACTACGCCCCGCGGACCTGCGAGACGTGAAGGGTGCAAACGCATGGGTGTGCACCAAGCTGGAAACGGGGTGTGTGTCCAGCAGCACGGCCTGCGAGGCGGCCTGACACCGAGGTCGGCCCGGCGAACGCCCAGGACCCACGCTGGACCACGGACCTCACGTGGGGGATAATCAGCAACTGACCACTCCGCTCGTCACCACGGTCAGCTATCACAGCGGCACCGCTGACGCGTCGCTGGACGGTCCGGGCAGCGCGCTCGCCGGCGATCCGCCGGTCGAGCCGGTCTCGCACCTGGAGCATCGCGTGCTCGGCGACTTCGCGCTCGGCGAGGTGATCGGACAGGGCGGCGGCGGGGTGGTGTTTCGCGCCGAGCAGCGCGGGCTCGGCCGTGCCGCGGTCGTCAAGGTGATCCTGCCGTCGCTGACCGCGCGCCCGGAGGCCGCGGAGCGCTTCGCACGCGAGGCGCGGCTCGCGTCGCGGTTCGATCACCCGTACGCCGCGCACATCTACGCATTCGGGGTCGAGCACGACGGCGTGCTGTGGATCGCGATGGAGCTCGTCGATGGCATCCCGCTCGGCCGGCTGATCCGCGACGCCGGGCCGCTCGCGCTCGACCGCTTCGTCCCGCTGTTCGATCAGCTGTGCGAGGTCGTGCAGTCGGCCCACGATCAGGGGATCGTCCATCGCGACATCAAGCCGTCCAACATCATGGTCCTCGCGCGGGCGGGCCGGCTGATCCCCAAGCTGCTCGACTTCGGTATCGCCAAGCGGGTCGGCGCCAGCGAGGCGGCAGCCACCGCCGCGCAGGCCGAGCCCGGCCGGTCGCGCAGCCTGACCCTCGACGGCCAGGTCCTCGGATCGCCGATGTACATGGCCCCCGAGCAGTGGCGCGACGCGACGACCGCGGGTCCGCCGGCCGATCAGTATGCGCTCGGGCTGGTCGCCCACGAGGTGCTGACCGGCGGCCACGCGTTCCCCGGCCCGACGATCGACGAGCTCGCGCAGCAGCACCAGCATGCGGAGCTGCCGGAGCTGCCGGCGCACCTGCCGGCCGCGCTGCACGCCGTGCTCGCCCGGGCGTGCGACAAGCGGCCCGAGCGCCGGTTCGCGAGCCTGACCGAGCTCGCGGCCGCGATCCGGATCGCGGCGCTCGGCGCCGGCGATCCCGCACCGGACGCGCTGCCCTCCGACGACGCCACGCCGTACCCCGGCCTCGCCGCGTACAGCTCGGCCGATCGCGCGTCGTTTGTCGGACGCGAGCGCGACGTCAGCGAGCTGATCGACCGGCTGACCGCGCAGCCGATCGTCACGCTGGTCGGTCCGTCGGGCAGCGGCAAGACCTCGCTGCTCGCGGCGGGCCTGGCGCCGGTGCTCCCGGCGGGCTGGCGCGCGGTGGTGGTCCGCCCCGGCGGCGATCCGCTCGGCGTGCTCGCCGCGATCGTCCGGCGCGGCCCCGCGTCGCCGTACCGCGAGGCGCCGCACGACCCCGCCCTGCCGCCGGCCGCGATCACCGCCGGGCTGCTCGGCCTGGCCGAGGCCGAGGCCGGGGGCGAGGTCGGGGGCAGGAATGGCGCGCTGGTCGTCATCGTCGATCAGGCCGAGGAGCTGTTCACGATGTGCGGCGACGATGCGGCGCGCGACCGGTTCGCCGAGGTCCTGATCGCGGCGTCGGCCAGCCCGCGGATCCGCGTCGCGCTGGCGCTGCGCGACGACTTCCTGTGCCGGATCGAGCAGCTCGCCGCGTGGCGAGGACGCCTGGGCCGCGCGATCCACGTGCTCGGCCCGCCGGGCCGCGACGAGCTGGAGCGCATGCTCACCGCACCGGCGCGCCGGCTCGGGTTCGAGCTCGATGATCCCGCGCTGGCCCGCGAGATCGTCGACGAGGTCGCCGGCCGCCCCGGCGCGCTGCCGCTGGTCGCGTTCACCGCGGCGCGGCTGTGGGAGCACCGCGACCGCCAGCGCCGGCGGCTGACCCGGGACGCCTACCAGCGGATCGGCGGCGTGATCGGTGCGCTGGTCCAGCACGCCGACAGCGTCGTCGATCGGATGGCGGCGCCCGACCGGCGCCTGGTCCAGCGGGTGTTCCGCCGCCTGATCACCGCGGAGGGCGCGCGCGCGACGATCGGCCGCGCCGAGCTCGAGAGCGCGCTCGGTGGGGCCTCGGCGGCCGCCGTGATCGATCGCCTGCTGACCGCGCGCCTGATCGTGTCGCGCGACGACGACGCCGGCGATCGGATCGAGGTCATCCACGAGACCCTGGCCGCGACCTGGCCCAGGCTCGCGGCGTGGCGACGCAGCGACGCCGACGGGGCCCGGCTCCAGGAGCAGCTCGCGGCCGCCGCGCGGCACTGGGACGAGCGCGGGCGGCCGGCCGACCTGCTGTGGCGCGGCGAGCCGCTCGCCGAGCTCCGGCGCTGGCAGGACGGCGGCGAGCGCAGCGTGACGCCGGTCGAGCAGGCGTTCGCGCGAGCGTCGGCCGCCGCGGCGGCGCGCGGGCGGCGCGCGCGGATCGCGATCACCGCGTCGGCGTTCGCGCTGCTCGTCGCGGGCATCGCCGGCCTGGTGTCGGCGAACCGCGAGATCGCCGACCAGCGCGCCAGCGCGCTCGCTCGCCTGCGCGCGAGCTTCGAGGACCGCGGACGGGGGGCGATCGGCGACGGCGACGACGCCCGCGCCCTGCTCTATCTCGCGGAGGCCCGCCGGCTGGGCGGCCACGGCGCCGGCCTGGATCTGCTGATCGCCCGCAGCCTGGCCTCGCTCGACGCCGGGCTCGAGATCGTCGGGCACGGCGGCACGGGGATCCTGGCGGTAGAGGTCGGCCCGGACGCGATCGTCGCGCTCGGCTCGGACTTCGCGCTCACCCGCTGGGATCGCGCCGGCCGGTCGACTCGACTGGCCGACGCGGCCTACTACCTCGCGCAGGCCGGCGATCGGCTGCTCGCCGTGTCGACCCGGGGCGACATCGTCGCGATCGACGCCAGCGGGGCGGTGCGCTGGCGAGCGCCGCGCGCGGTGGACGATCCGGGCGCCCGACCGGCGGGGATCGCGGGATCCGCCGCCGGGCACCTCGTGGTCGGGTTCAGCCGGACGGCGACGCTGTGGGATCTCGACACCGGGCGCGCGCGCGGCGAGCTGGCGCACGAGCGCGGCGCGACCGCGGCCGCGATCGGTCCGGACGGCGCGCAGGTCGCGACCGGCGATCCGGCCGGCGTGGTCCGGATCTGGAACGTCGCTCGCCGCGAGGTCATCGCGTCCTGCGCGCCTCACGCCGGGGCGGTCCGCGTGCTGCAGTTCGCACCCGACGGGCGCAGCGTGGTGAGCGGCGGCAACGACGGCGACGTGCGGATCTGCGACGCCGCCACCGGCGCGACCCTGCATCGCCTGGTCGGCCACAACCACGAGGTCGTCACGCTCGACATCACCGCCGACGGCCGCACGATCCTCTCGGCAGGGCGCGACGGCAAGCCCCGGATCTGGAATGCGCGGACCGGCGAGCTGATCCGCGTGCTCGATGGCCACCGCGGAACCGTGCTCCACGTCGAGCGGTCGCCGGACGATCGCCGGATCCTCACGATCGGGGTCGATGGCGCCGCCCGGATCTGGGATCGCGAGGGCGAGCCGCTCGGCTCGCTGCAAGGCCACGGCGGGCCGGTCCGCGCCGCGCACTGGGATCGCGACGGGCGCCACGTCGTCACCTCGAGTGCAGACGGCGCGATCCGGCGCTGGGATCCGGACCGTGCGATCCGGACCGCGGCTCGCCAGGCCTACACCGACGCGATCGTCGATCTCGCGGTCTCGAGCGACGATCGCTGGATCCTGACCGCGGGCGGCGATCGCGCCATCCTGTGGGATCGCCGGTCGCTGCAACCCACGGTCGAGCTTCGCCACGATGGCAAGCTGATCGCTGCCGCGCTGTCCCCCGACGCCACCCGCGCGGTGACAACCGACGATGCCGGAACCGCCCGGATCTGGCAGCTCCCGGGTGGCGCGCCGATCGCGCAACTCGGCCCCGGCATCCTCGCGGCGATCTACGCGCCCGACGGGCGGATCGTCACGGCGAGCCGCGGGGTGGTCCGGTGGTGGACGCCGACCGGCGCCGCGCTCGGCGAGATCGCGGTCGACGTCCCGGCTCCCCAGCTGACGGTCGATCCGTCCGGGCGCTGGCTGTTCGTCGCCGGCCGGGCGAGCACCATCCTGGTCGTCGACCTCGCCGCCGGCGCGCCGGCCGCGCGCCTCGCGATCCGCGAAACGCTGGTCCGGGGTCTGGCGACCAGCGACTCGCGCGTCGCGATCGCCGATGGCGCTTCGATCCGCCTGTGGCAGCTCGGCACGTGGGCCCCGCTGGGGACGCTGACCGGCCACAAGAACCTGGTCGCCGGCCTCTGGCTGCTGCCCGACGGACGGCTGGTGAGCGCCGCCGCCGACGCGACGCTGGTGTGGGACCGCGACGGACGGCTGGCGGGCAAGCTCGCCGACCCCAGCATGACCTATGCGCTGGCCGCATCGCCGGACGGAGCGCTGCTGGCCACGACCCGCCCCGATGGCGCGATCCTGATCTGGGACGCGGCGACCTCGCACCTCCTGGTCCAGCTGCCGGCGCACCGCCTGCCGGCGATGGCACTGCAGTTCAGCCACGACGGCACCGCCGTGATCAGCGGAGGCAACGACGGTCGACTCGTGACCTGGGATCTCTCGCGCCGGAGCTACTCGCCGTCCGAGCTCGCCGAGATCGTGCGCTGCCGCGTGCCGCTCCGGCTCGACGGCGACGTGGCCCTGCCGCGCGATCTCGAGTTCGACGATCCGGCGTGCCGATCGCTCCCGCCCGGGAGGTGAGCGCGAGACTTGCCATGATCGCAAGATCTGCCGTCGCGGCGATCGCAAGCCTTGCTGCCGCCGGCCCCCGGCCCCCGAATCACCGCCGCGCGCCGCGGGATCGCGCGGCGAACCGACATGGTGCGCCGGATGCTACGGCCGGTACCCATGCATCGAATCGGCACCTTCGTCATCGCCGCCGCGCTCGCGGCCGGCTGCCAGCCGGCTGCCACGCCCCCGGCCCTGT
>DATAPF010000163.1:0-37729 GCA_036265355.1 Kofleriaceae bacterium
AGCGCGGGGTCGAGCTTGTACAGGCCGAGCTCCGCGGCCGTCCCCGCGACGAGAAACCAGCCTGCAGCGCGGGTCCTGGGCGACAGACCGGCCGGGCGCGCCAGGATCGGCTCGAGCCGGACGAGCCGGGTCTCCCAGCCGGTGATGTGCCTGGCGTCGTCGACGCCGCTCTGCTTGCGATCGCGCGCGTCCTTGCGCTCGCTGGTGTCGAGGCCCTGGGCGTGCCGGGCGCGGTCGACGAGCGCGGCCGCGCCCGCCACGTCGTCGAGGCGGGAGGCAACCTCGAAGCGGGACGTCAGCACGCGGAGGTTGCGGGGTGCGAGGACCTCGGCCTGGGCGAACAGCTCGCCGCTGCGACGGACGCTGGGGTCCGCGCGCAGCGCGGCGAGCTCGGTATCGCGTGCAGTGCCGAGCAGCAGCATGGCCATGACCCTTTCGGTCTCGTGCAGCTGCAGCTGCAGCGCGCGGGTATCGACGTCGCGCTGCAGCACCCGGAGCTCGCCGGCGGTATCCAGCAGGCCCGCGAGGTTGCCGACGATGATGGCGTCGTCGGGCTGGTTGCGGTATGCGGTCTCCAGCGCGCGTTCCGCCGAGCGCAGCGCCTCGGGGTCGCCGCTGCAGTCGAAGCCTTGCTGGTAGGCGACCGCGGCGTTGTTGTACCCGGTGCCCCGCGTCGAGCTGGCGATCGTGAGGTCGGTCTTGGCGATCTGCGCGAACCTGGCCGCGCACTCGGCGGTCTTGCCGCTTCGCTCGAGCCGGTGCGCCTCGATCTCGAGCAACGAGGAGGTGGCGTCGAGGCGACTACCGGCCTTGCGCAGCCAGCTCTCGGCTTCCTCCTCCTGGCCGGCCTCGAGCGCGATCCTGCCCCGCAGCGCCGCTGCGGCCTCCTTGTCCTCGCCGCTCGCTGCCGCGAACACCTGTTCCAGGATCTGCGCCGCGCGAGCGACGTTGCCGAGGCTACGATAGACGTGCGCGACGCTGCGGCGGAGTGCCGGCGTTCCGTCCTTGAGCACGGCGCCGAGCTCGGCCTCGGACTCGGCGGTCTTGCCGAGCCGCGCGTAGGTCTCACCGAGCGCCAGGCGGAACTCCGGCTGGCCCTCGGCCTCGCCGCGGATCGCCAGCAGCACGCGCTCGGCGTCGCGCAGGGCCGCGTCGCGCGCCGGGCCCGACATCGCCTGGGCGCGGCGCAGCTTGATCGAGCCCGACGCCAGCGCCACCGGCACGACATCGGCGACCGCGACGTACTTCGCGCGGACCGCCGACAGCGCCGGGTCGGCCTTCATCTGCTCGTCGATGAACTTCGAGAGCAGCTCGCCGCGCTCGGCCTCGCTGGCGGTCTGGGCCCGCTGCTGCAGGTCGAGCGGCACGTCGCCGGCCTCGAGCCGTTGCCGGATCCGGTCCTGCGCCTGCTTGAAGGCGACGGCCATCGCAGCGCTCGCCGCGGTGTACTTCGCCAGGCGGGCGCCGAGCAGCGACGTCAGCATGGCGTCGGCGGGCTCGAGCTTGCCCTGCGCGGCGGTGAGCTGCGCGAGCAGCATCCGCGCATCGCGGGTCAGCGTGCCGGGCGGGCCGAGCCGGCCGAGCCGGGCGGCGGCTGCGTCGAGCTTGCCGGCGCTCGCCTCCCCCCGGGCGAGCTGGAGCTGGACGGACTGATCCCACGGCCGCGCGGTCGCCATGCCGGCGAGATCGGCGGGGCTGACGCCCTCGGCCTCGGCGGCGGTGCGGCCGTCCTGCGCGGCCTTGCGCTGGGCGGTCACCCGGCCCTTCAGGGCGGCGTCGGCGGTGGCGGCGAGCCAGGCGTCCAGATCGTCCCCGGCGTCGAGCAAGAGCGAGGGCGACTCGACGAGCCGCGCGACGATCCGGTCGGCGGCTTCGATCACCGTGCGATCCTGCGCGCCGCGGTCCTCGACCAGGAGCGCGAGCGCATCGAGCGGCCACTCGTCGCGCCTGGTCGACGCGAGGGCGATCCGCGCCGCGGCCAGCTGCCTGGCGAGCTCCGGCGAGCGGTCGCCCGGCGCGATCTCGGCGGCGGCGCGCAGCAGGTCGAGCCGCGGCTCGGCGGTGTCGGCGGCGGTGCCGAGCGCCTGGACCCAGGCCAGGATCGCCGCGAGCATCGCGGTCTGCGCGTCGCCGGACCGGACGGCCTCCGGCAGCGCCTGGTAGCGGCGCACCACGCGGAGCGCCGGATCGAGGGCAGCCGCGGTGAACGGTGCGGACACCCGCCCCACCGCGAGCCGGACGATCTCGGCGCCGGCGCGCCCGGCCCGATCGCGGTCGACCCGGGCGGCGTCGCGCGCGACCTCGTCGTCGAGCCGGTGCAGCGCAGCGTCGGAGTCGCCGCTGTGGGCGGCGGCGATCGCCGCGTCCCAGCGCTGGCGCGCGAGCCGGTCGGGACTGTCGAGGTACGAGCGGGTCGCGAGCCCGGCGATCACGAGCGCGATCGCCAGCGGGAGCAGCCAGCGCGCATGCTCGGCCCAGCGCGGCAGCGGCTCGCGCGCCAGGACGTGATAGCCGCCGCCGGCGTCGCGCACCCGCCAGCCGCTCAGCGGATAGACCGGGATCCACAATACCGAGATGCAGTGGATCGTCCGGTAGCTGCGATCGGGCCAGACCTTGCTCCGGCCGTAGAACGCCGCGCCGATGCCGTTGAGCCGCGACAGGGTCGGCGCGCGATCGCCGGGCCCGAGCGCGCGCGGCGCCTCGAGCTCCTCGATCGCGGCACGGGCGATCGGGTCGCCGCCCTGCTGGCTCCTGTCCTGGGACAGCTTGCGCCAGATCACCTGCGCGGCGCGCGCGCGGCCGTTGGCGACCAGCATCCGGCCGTGAATGAGTGCGCGAAACCGCTCCAGCGAGCGCCGGCCGGCGGCGATCTCGGCGCGCGGACCGTCCTCGCGGGCCACCCGCTCGGCGTCGTTCAGCCAGCGCTCGGCTTGCCCGGTGTCGCCGACCGCGATCGCGATCGCCGCGGCCCGCTCGTGGAGCGCGACCATCCGGGCCTCGAGCTGTTCGACGGCGTCGACCGATAGCCCGTCGAGGCCGCCGGGCCGTGCATGCAGCGCGGCCATCGCGTCGAGGGCGCTGCGCAGCTTCGGGAGCTCGGCCGCCCCGACCTTGCCCGCCACCGGCTCCATGCCCTGCATCGCCTGGGCCGCCGCCACCACCAGGTTCACCATCTCGTGTTCACGCCGTTCCACCATGAGGCCTAGAAGTAACATGGGCGCGGGGCGATTCGCCGCGATTCTGCGCGCGGAACCGGCGGCGACAGACCACCAGCGTGGCGACGAGGATCGGACCGAACAGCACGGCCTCCGCCAGGCAGAGCCTCGCCAGCGTTCGCACGCCGTGCGACGCCCCCACGAGGTGATAGTACGACAGCTCGTCGATCCCGAGCTTGTATCGCCGGCCGGTCACCGGCCACCACAGCTCCACGCCGTGCGATTCGGTGACCAGGTAGTCGAGCAGCGGATGGGACAGCACCGGGAGCACGCATGCCAGCGCGGCTCGCCAGCCCCGGAGGCCGAGCGCCCGGCTCACGATCGCGCCGGCGATCACCGCGAACGCGACCGAGTGGGTGAAGGCGTGGTGCCATCCCCAGCCCATCACGTGCAACCGGCCGAGCAGGTAGTCCGCGTCGGGACACACGCCGAGCAGGGCGCCGGCCACCAGGGCGCGGCGCAGGCCGGCCGGCGTCCGCTCCGGCCACGCGGCGACGGCGATGCTCCCTCCGACGAGGGCGTGAGCCAGGGGCAGCGGCATCCGGGATCGGACGCTCGTGCAGCGCGCAAGATTCCCGCGATCCGGATCCGCCGGGCGCGTGCGACGCCTTCGCGACGGCGAGGCTGTCGCAGCGATGCCCGCAGCTCGGCTTGCGATCGCCTCGGTCTGGCGCGATCGCCTCGGTCCGGCGTTGAATGCGCCGCACGGCGCTGCTACTCCAGGGCCACCATGAAGGCCCTTGTCCTCGCCGCTGCCTCGATCGCCGCCTCGATCGCTTCCCTGGCGCTCGCCGGCTCCGCCCTGGCGCAGAAGCAGCGTGCGAGCCCCCACGCCGACGTGACCGCCACGCTCGCCGGCAAGAAGATCACGATCAGCTATGGCCGCCCGTTCATGAAGGGCCGCGCGATCTTCGGCGGGCTGGTGCCGTGGGACCAGGTCTGGCGGACCGGCGCCGACGAGGCCACGACGTTCACCACCGAGTCCGACGTCGTGATCGGCGGGCTCAAGGTGCCCAGGGGCGAGTACGCGCTGTTCACGATCCCGACCGAGAAGCAGTGGACGCTGGTGGTCAACAAGACGGCGAAGCAGTGGGGCGCGTTCAAGTACGACGCCGCGCAGGACCTCGGCCGGACCCCGATGACGGTCGCCACCTCGACCAAGCCGGTCGAGCAGTTCACGATCGAGCTGGTGCCTGCCGGCAAGGGGGTGACGCTCAAGCTGGCGTGGGACAAGACCGTCGCGACGGTCGCGATCGCCCCGCAGTGACCGGCGGCGCGGCGGCCGTCCGGTCGGGCCGCACCTGGGACAGAACGACCTGCGAGGCCGCCGTGACCTGTGCGAAGATGCAAGCGTGGCAGACAATGCCCTGACCCGGCCGCTCCAGCTCGACCTGGCGAACACGGTACCGATGGGCAAGCCGGGGGAGCCCGGCCTCGTCGCCAACCGGCTCGGCCGCTTCATCGTGCTCGACGTGCTCGGCCGCGGCGGGATGGGCATCGTGTACGCCGCGTACGATCCGGTGCTCGATCGCCGGATCGCGCTGAAGCTGCTGCTCGAGCTCGAGGGCGACGACGCGACCGCGGGCCGCGCGCGGATGCACCGCGAGGCGCAGGCGCTGGCCCGGCTGTCGCATCCCAACGTGATCACGGTCCACGACGTCGGCGAGCACGACCGGGCGATGTACATCGCGATGGAGCTGGTGCAGGGCAAGACGCTGCGCGACTGGCAGGTCGGCCGGCGGTGGCGCGAGGTGCTCGGCGCGTACGCCGCGGCGGCCCGCGGGCTCGCGGCCGCGCACGCCGCCGGGCTGGTCCACCGCGACTTCAAGCCCGAGAACGTGCTGGTCGGCGACGACGGCCGGGTCCGGGTCACCGACTTCGGGCTCGCGCGCCTGGCGGGCGGTGCGCCGGTGCCGGCCACGCCGGCCAGCCCATCGCAGCTCGCGGCGAACCTGACCGCGGCGGGCGCCGTGATGGGGACGCTCGCGTACATGGCGCCCGAGCAGATCGACGGCGGCAGCGTCGACGAGCGCAGCGATCAGTGCTCGTGGTGCATCGCGGCGTGGGAGGCGCTGTACGGGGCGCAGCCGTTCGTGTCGGGGCCGGCCGCGGTGCGCAGCGCGGCGATGAAGGCCGACGCGCCGGCGCCGCCCGAGACCACCGAGGTGCCGCGCGGCGTGGCGCGCGCGCTGGCGCGGGGGCTGGCGCCCGATCCCGACCGGCGGTGGCCGAGCATGACCGCGCTGGCCGACGAGCTCGCGCGCGTGGCGTCGCCGCGCCGGCGCTGGGCCTGGGGCGCGGCGGCGGCGATGATCGTCATCGCGATCGCGGCGGTGTTCGTCGCCGGGCGGCGGTCCGGCGCGGCCGCGCCCGATTGCCGCGGTGCGGGCGCGCCGATCGACGGGCTGTGGGCGCCGGCGGTGCGCGCCGAGGTCGAGCGCGCGTTCGCGGCGACCGGCGCGCCGTTCGCGGCCGGGGCGCTGACCGCGGTCGATCGCAGGATCGGCGGGTTCCGCGATCGCTGGCGCCAGCTCGCGGTCGAGAGCTGCGAGGCGACCCGCGTGCATGGCACGCAGAGCGCGCACGTGCTCGACCTGCGCACCGCGTGCCTGATGCGCGCGCGCAACCAGCTGGCGATCACGATCGGCGCGCTCGGCCATGCCGATCGCAAGCGGGTCGAGCAGGCGCCGACGCTCGCGCCGCCCGAGCTCGACGCGTGCGACGACGTCGCGGTGCTGCAGGGCGAGGTGCCGCCGCCGCGCGACGACGCGGGCCGCCGCGCGATCGAGGCCGTGGTCGAGCCGATCGAGCGCCAGCTCGAAGCCGGGGTGTCGCTCGACGGCGTCAAGCCGCTCGAGCCGGCGCTCGCGGCGCAGATCGCGGCCGCCGAGCGGCTGGGCTGGCCGCCGCTGGTCGCGCGCACCCGCCGCGACCTCGCGCGCGCGCAGGCCGATCAGGGCCACGGCACCGCCGCGCGGGTGACGCTGCTCGCCGCCGCGGCCGCTGCGTCGGCGGCCGGCGATCCCGACGCGCTGACCGATCTCTACCTCGCGCTCGCCGACGGCGAGGCGCGGCTGACCTCGGACTTCGCGCTCGGCGAGCGCTGGGTCGAGCTCGCGGCCGGCACGCTCGCCCGGCTCGGCCCGCGCCCGGCCAAGCAGATCGCGGTGGACCGCGCGCGCGGCTACGTCGCGGAGCGCGCCGGGCGGCCCAAGGACGCGCGCGCGGCGTACGGCGACGCGCTCGGGATCGCGCGCGTGCTCGGTCCGGTGCCCGAGCTCGAGACGCTGATCGATCTGGCGCGCGTCGAGACCGACCTCGATGATCTCGCCCCCGCGCGCCAGCACCTCGATCGCGCACGCCAGCTCGCGCGCAGCGAGCTCGGCGCGAGCCACCCGATGCTCGCGCGGATCGACCACGACCTCGGCACGATCCAGTACCGCGCCGGCGACCACGCGGGCTCGCGCGCGTCGTTCGAGGCCGCGCTCGCGGTCCGCCGCGCCGCGTACGGCGACGACTCGGTCGAGGCCGCGAACACCGTCGAGGCGCTGGGCAACGCCGACCTCGCGCTCGATCGCGTCGACGACGCGCGCCGCGAGTTCGAGCAGGCGATCCGCGTGCTCGAGGCGCGGCTCGGCCCGCAGCACCCCGACGTCGCGAACGCGTACAACGACCTCGGCGGCGCGCTCCACCGCGCCGGACTCTACCCGGCCGCGCTCGCCAACGCGCAGAAGGTGCTCGCGCTGCGCGAGAAGGCGCTGGGCCCAGGCCACCCCGACGTCGGCCAGAGCCTGGTCAACCTCGCGATCGAGGCCAAGAACCTCGGCCGCTGGGATCTGGTCGACGCGAGCTATCCGCGCGCGCTCGCGATCTTCGAGCAGGCCTACGGCAAGGACTCGCTCGACGTCGCGGCGCTCCAGATCAACCTCGGCGAGGCGCAGCGCGCGCGGGGCTCGCTCGACGCCGCGGCGGCCGCGTACGACCGCGCGCGCGAGCTCATGACCCCGAAGCTCGGCGAGGCGCACCCGATGCTCGCCCACGTCTGGAACGGCCTGGGCCAGGTCGAGCTCGCGCGCGGCCGCGCCGACCTCGCCCGCCCCTTGCTCGAGCGCGCCGTCGCGATGCGCGAGCACTCCCCCGGCGACGCCACCGATCTCGCCGAGAGCCGGTTCGCGCTGTGCCGCGCCCTGCCCGCCCCGGACCACGCCCGCGCCGTGCAGCTGGCAACCGCGGCCCGCGACGCCTACCGCGACGCCGGCCCCGGCTACGCCGCGCGGTTCGCGGCGGTCGAGGCGTGGCTGAAGCAGCCGTGAAGCCGAGCCGGAGAGCACGCCCCGCCGGGTCAACGCGCGCGATAGACGTACACGAAGAAGCTGTCGCGCGCCGGCGCCCCCGCCTCGGCGACCGGCACGTGGCGCGACACCAGCTCGAACCCGAGCAGCGCGAGCTCGCGCTCGCCGACCACCGGCGACAGCTTGTGCTCGGAGCCGAACGCGGTGTCGAGGTCGTCGCGCGTGGTCCGCAGCTCGTAGAGCGCCGCATTCAGGCACGCGCGCTCCATCATCACGTCGACCACGTGGCGGTACCACTTCCACAGCACCTGCTGGCGCAGCCGCTCCATCTCGACCGCGATCGCCGGCAGCGCGCCGGTCCGCTCGTACGCCGCGAGCTCGGCGTCGCTGGTCAGCACGTAGCCACTGGCGATGTGGATCACCGGCGCCGAGCGCACGCGCTCGACCATCTCCGGCGTCAGGTACTCGGGGCAGAACTCGTCGGCGAGGATCACCAGGCCGCCCGGCCGCAGCAGCGTGCGCGCGTGGGCGAGGTAGCTGCGCGGCATGTGGTGGAACGAGCCCCAGGTGAGCAGCACGTCGATCGGCTCGCGCCAGTCGCAGAACGAGCCGGTGTGGATCCGGATCGCGCTGTCCTGCAGGCGCGCCTGCAGCAGCGGCAGCACGCCGGGGTCGTCCTCGTGCGCGAACAGCTCGTGCGCCGCGGCCTCCGGCAGCTCGCGCGACAGCCGGCGGATGAAGAACCCGCTGCCGCTGCAGATGTCGAAGATCCGCAGCGGCGCGTCGCCGGCCCGGCGCGCCAGGTGGTCGCGGAACACGCCGAGCAGCGTCCGATCGGTGTCCTCGATGCCGACGTGGCCCCGCCGCATCTCGAGCGCGACATCGACGTTCGCGCCCGCGGGCGCAGCGGCTTGCTGGGGCTGGAAGACGCTCATAGGGCTCTGGGGCTCCGTTTCGGCAAGGGATGCCGGTTGCGGGCGCCACGTTACTGCGCCCGCGCGCCGGCCGTCGATGGCTCGCGCGGCCGGATGTAAGCCTGCCCACGGAAGCTCCGCCGCCGTCTGCCGGGTGCGGCGAAGATCTCACGCGCTTCGCGCGTTGACTCCGATCGCGGCGGGTGCCGCGTCCTGCCGGGTGGGGGATCCGGTTCTGTTGCGGGCCGACCACAGGTGTTCCGCACCAACACAGGTCGCGCCGTGGTCCATGACCCTAAGTGAGCGCGGGGCGTGGCGCCACACGTGGTTTGCAGCTTGCAAACTGCGCTGTGCACGCGGCTCTCGTGCGGCTCGTCGAGGCTCGAGCCGCGCTTTTGCGTCCCGAGGAGCTCGTGACAACTACCCCGCGTCTCGTTTTTTTGTGCTGTGCGCTGCTGGGGTCCGCTGCATCCGCGAGCGCGGCATCGCCGGCGGCTCCGCGCGCGGCCGCCAGCGCCATGGCCAACCCGTACAGCTTCTACGGCTCGGTCGCCGAGTGCGCGGCCGCGCAGAGCGACCGCTGCGCCGCCTGCCTGGCCGGCGGCCCGTGCCCGGCGATCACCGACGCCGCCAGCGGTCAGGCCGAGTGCATGCAGCTCACCGATCACGCCGGGCGCGGCGAGTTCCTGATCTGCATCAACCTGGCGCTCGCGATCGATGCGGTCGCCGGGTGCGCCGCGAGCCGCGCGCCGTCGTGCCCGCGCGACACCGGCGCGAGCGAGTCGCTGTCGACGCTCGAGGCCAACGCGGAGTTCCTCGACGACCCCGCGTGCGCCGCGCCGCTCGATGCCTGCCTCGCCGCGCTGTACGGCTCGTCGAGCGGGAACTTCCCCGGCCCCGGCTCCAGTGGCCCGGCGTCGCCGCCGCGCAGCACCTCGATCGACTGCGGCGACTCGTTCAGCGGCGATCCCAACTGCGACGATGCGCCGGACTGCGAGCTCGACGGACCGAGCTGCGACGCGCCGTACGACGGCACATGCGAGGACTCCAACGAGCAATCCGGCTGCAGCGACTCCGGCAGTGGGGATGGCGCCGACGCCGGCGGCGACAGCTGCTCGGGCGACGACAGCGGCGGTGACAGCTGCAGTAGCGGCGACGGCGGCGGTGGCGACTGCAGCGGCGGCGACAGCGGTGGCTGCAGCGGCGGCGACAGCGGCGGGGATTGCGGCGGCGGCGGTGGCGACTGCAGCGGCGGCGGTGGAGATTGCGGCGGTGGTGGTGGCGGCGATTGCAACGTCGCCGGACCGCGCGGCCGCCCCGGCGCCGGCCTGCTGGTCGCGATCGCATGGGCGCTGCTCCCGATCCCGTTCGCGACGATCGTGCGGCGACGCGCCGAACGGCGGCGGGCGCGCGCGGAGTACGACGCGGAGCCCCCGGACGCCGACGGCGCGGACGCGAACGGCGCGGATGCGAACGGTGCGAACGCGAACGGTGCAGACGCGAAGCCCGGCGGCGCGCCGTGAGGCCGTACGTCCTGCACTGGCTCGCGCACCACATGCGCGCCGACCTCGCCGGCCTGCTCGCACCGTCGTGGTTCACGTGCGTCGGTCTCGCCGGGCTCGCGGCGCTGATCGCGATGCTCGTGCTCGCGCGCCGCCGCGGCGTGGATCCGGGCACCGTCGCATCGGCGGTGCTGTGGTGCTACGTCGCCGCGGTGATCGCAGGCATCGCCGTGCCGGCGGTGATCACGGCCGCCGAGCACCTGGTCGCGACCGGGCGGTTCCAGCTGCGGTGGTCGGGCATGACCTCGTTCTGGGGCTACCTCGCCGGCACTGCCGCGGTCGTGCTGGTGTGCCGGCGCGACGGTGTATCGGTCGCTCGCATGGCCGATCTGGCGGTGATCCCGGCCGGCATCGCGCTGGCGTTCGCGCGGCTCGGCTGCTTCATGGCCGGCTGCGACTACGGCAAGGTCTCGTCGCTGCCGTGGGCGGTGCGGTTTCCGGCCGGCAGCCCGGCGTGGCGCGATCACCTGCACGCCGGCCTGATCCCGGCCGATCGCGCCGCATCGTTGCCGGTCCATCCCACCGAGCTCTACGAGGCCGTGCTCGGCCTGGTGATCGTCGCGATCGCCGTCGGGCGGCGGCCGCGCAGGGACGGCCAGCTGTTCGTGCTCGCCGCCGCGACCTACGCGATCGGGCGGATCGCGATCGAGACGCTGCGCGGCGACGCCGGCCGCGGGATTTACGCAGGTCTGTCGAGCGGGCAGATCTTCTCGCTGCTGGTGCTGCTCGCGATCGCCGCGCGCGCGATCGCCGGCAAGCGCCGCACGCTCACCGCTGCGGCCGCCGCCGCGCTCGCGCTCACCGTCGCACATGGCGGGGACGCCGAGGCGCAGCCGGCGAGCGACCCGTCCGCCGCGCAGGCCGTGCCCTCGGGGCAGGCCGTCGATCCCGATCAACCCGGCGAGCCGCCGCAGCGCCCGGAGCTGCCACCGTCGCCCGCGATCCTCGCCCAGCCGACGCCCGCCCCGGAGCCCGGCCGGCCGATGTTCGTTGCAGGCGTCCTGCTCGACGTCGCGACGCCGCTCAACCGGCGCGCGAACCAGGTCGCGACGCTCGGCGGGACCTCGCTGTCGATCGGCTTCGAGCCCGGCCGGTTCGGCGTGTGGCTCGACTTCGACGCGCTGTCCAACGCCGAGGCGTCGCACGACACGCTGCTCGCGGCGGTGGGCCTCACCCTGCGACCGACCCCGCGCCTGATGTTCGGCGCGCGATCCGGAATCGGCCTGACGCTCGTCAACTTCAAGGATCCGGCGTTCCGCGACGTCGCCGCCTCGACCTTCCGCCTCGAGGCGATCGCGGAGTACGCGTTCCTCCGCCACTGGGCCGTGTGGGTGCGCCCGCTGACGGTGGACCTGACCACCGCGCCGGAGCTCGGCGGGCCGATCACCACCTATCAGTTCCGGATCGGCGTCGCCTATCGGTTCGGACCGAGCAGCCGTGGCGCCCGGCCGGCGAGCCCGCCACCGCTCTCGCCGCCCCCACCCCCGCCGCCCCTGCCGCCGCCGCTTCCCGAGATCGGAGCTGCTCCATGACCGTCGTCACCTGGCGCAACACGGCCCTGGTCCTCGCCGCGATCTGCGGCTACCAGCGCACCCAGAGCTGCACGCACGCGGCCGCGCCGATCGAGCCGGTGGCGTCCGAGGCGCGCCCGGCGCCCGCGACCCCGGCGACCACGCCCCCGCCACCGGCCCTGCCGCCGGCCCTGCCCGCCGCGCCCTCGCTCGACCCGGCCGCCGCCGGGACCGGCAAGAGCTTCTACGGCTTCCATGTGCCGGCGTGGGCCCTGCGGCTCGCTCCGCAGCGCGGCGAGACCCCGCGCGCCTACCGCGATCGGATCCTGCCGATCGCCCAGGCGGCGATCGCGCCGCAGCGCGCCCGGGTCGCCCGCACGCGCGACGACTTCGCCGGGCTCGATCCGCACCAGCGCGCCGAGCTCGACGGGGCGGTCGCGGACGCCACGAAGGCGATCCAGGATCGCATCCTGACCGCGTTCGCCAGCGGCGAGCTGCGCCCCGCGACCTTCAAGCCGATGACCGGCGTCGCGATCGCGCGCGACGTGCTCGACATCGTCGACCGCGGCAACACGCGCTTCCTCGGCTCGCTGACCGGCGACCAGCGGACCGAGCTCGCCGCGCACCGCTTCGACTTCGCCGACTACCTGCTGTTCACCTCGCACTGGGAGGACGCGCTGAAGTGACGCCCGCGATGACGGCCACGCTCTGGCAGGACGCACTATAGTCCGGCGATGGCGACCCGCTCGGCGAACACGGTGGACGAGTACCTCGCGGCGCTGCCGGCGGACCGGCGCGCAGCGATCGCGGCGGTCCGCGACACGATCAACCGGCGGATTCCCCGCGGTTACGAGCACGGCATGCTGTACGGTGGGCCGGCCTGGTACGTGCCGCGCTCGCGCCTCGCAGAGACCTACAACGGCCAGCCGCTCGCGGTCGCCGTGCTCGGATCGCAGAAGAACCACATGGCGCTGTACCTGATGACGGTGTACGGCGACTCGAAGCTGAGCGCGTGGTTCCGCAAGGCGTACGCCGCGACCGGCAAGAAGCTCGACATGGGCAAGTCGTGCATCCGGTTCAAGACGCTCGAGACCCTGGCGCTCGACGTCGTCGGCGAGGCGGTGTCGAAGGTCTCGGTCGATGACTACGTCCGGATCTACGAGCAGTCGCGCACCGCCACGCGGACTGCGAAGCCGCGCGCCGCGGCCCGCAAGCCGAGGAGCAAGACCAGGGCGACCGGGAAGCGCAGAGCTGCGCGCGGCGCGGGCTGACGACCGGACCGCTGTTGTCGCGCGACAAGGCCCTGGACTCGCCCTTGAGCTGGCGGTATTCGGCCGAGACTTCACGAGCGAGATGGCGATCAATTTCAATGGAGACATGCCTCGGCCGGGCTCCTCGGTGCTCCCTCTGAGCGCTCAGGTGCCGGGAGCGGTGTTCCGACCAGCTCGGATGGTGCTGAGAGTCACCAACACGGACCCCAGCGCGAAGGACGAGCTGATCGCCGCATTTTTTGTGCAGTCATGGCAAATCTGCCGACCGGGGCTGGGCACAGGAGGCTTGCATGGGCATCACACGACTTCACATGGATCAACGACACCGTGTTGTCTCGGGTCTGTCGCACACGGGGATCGTGGCTTGGTCGCTCGCGGTCGCGATGGCGGCGGTAGGTTGTTCTCCCCTGGCCGGAGGGCCCGGTGGAGACGGGGGCGGAGGGCCCGGCGGAAACGGGGGCGGAGGGCCCGGCGGAAACGGGAGCGGCGGACCGACGCACCCGCAATGCACCGCAGGTGTTGGTAAGCCGACGACGTGCAGTCCGGCCCGGTATGCGTTGGGCACGGTCGCGCCGAGTTCCGCGCACGGAGCGTTCGCGGTGGCGGTCGCCGACATGAACTGCGACGGCTACGACGATGTCGTGACCGCCAACCCGAACGACGACGATCTCACGCCGCCCGACAACATGCCCACCGTGGGGGTGATGCTCAATCGACGGGACGGCACGTTTGCTGCCATGGCCCAGTACGCTGCTGCCGCTACGGACAGCAAGGGCGCGCCCGGATTTGCCGGCGCGCTCGCGCTCGGCGATCTCGACGGGGATGGCGCACCGGACGTCGTGGCGTTCGGGGGCGAACTGGGTGCCTCACCGTTCTACATGCTGAACGACGGCACCGGAAGGCTGCGTGCGCCGGTTGCCATCTCGTTCACGCCCAACGACAACGCCGAGAACCAGTTCACGTTCGGTTCGAACCTCGCCGTCGTGGACATGAACGGCGACGGCAACCTCGATGTCGTCGTGCAGCCGACGGGCACCCAGTACGTGGTCGTCTTCATGAATCGGGGCCGCGCGACCTTCGGGTCGAACGTCGACTACGACGTCTTTCCGGGCGCGCCCTCGACGCCCGATCTCGGAGGCTTTGCGGTCGCCGACTTCAACGGCGACGGCAAGCCCGACGTCGCCGTCCTCGACAGGGACAACGTCAACATCACCGTTCTGCTGAACACCGGGAATGGCACTCTCGGCGCCCCGACGCACTTCACCATCACGAACGCCGGCACCCCGGGCCTGGCCCTCGACAACCGCCTCGCGGCGGCGGACTTCGATGAGGATGGCAAGGTCGACCTCGCGTACTCCGACGAGCACACCAACGTGGGCATCGCGCTCAACCAGGGCGGTGGCACGTTCGCGTCTCCGACGTTTCTGACGGTGGCCGACAGCGACGGCGGCTCGCTCATTGCCGCAGACCTCGACCACGATGGTCACCCCGACCTCGTGCTCACGCAGGCAGGGACGGGTGGAACGATGCAGGTTCTGATGAACGCCGGAGGGGGAAGCTTCGGTGCGCCGGTCCCACTCGCTGCGGGATCAACGACGACCCGAGTCGCCGCCGGGAACTTCAAGGGAGATGGCCTGCTGGGCCTCGCGGTCACGTCGTTCGACAACATCGACAATCCGACGGCCCCTGCACCGACGCTCTATACCGTCGACGCGACCTGCTCTCCCTGACCAGCAAGGGCGCTGAATGACCGGCCGCACGAATCTGCGGCAGTCGTTCGAGGGACTCGCCAACCAGATCGGGGCGCTGCGGCCCGGCGGCTGGCTGGTGATCGAGGACGCCGATCCGGCGCTCCAGCCGCTGGCGATCCTCGATGTCCGCGGGCCGGACGATGCGCTCGCCAACCGGCTGCGCAACGCGTTCCGCGCCATGCTCGCCGAGCGCGGGGCCGATCTGGCCTACGGCCGCAAGCTGCCGCGCCTGCTGCGCGACGCCGGGCTACGCGACGTCGCCGCCGACGCGTACTTCCCGATCGCCCATCCGGCGTGCGCGCCGCTCGAGCGCAAGACGATCGAGCACGTCCGCGCGGGTCTGATCGCGAGCGGCCGCGCCACCGCCGCCGAGATCGATCACCACCTCGCCAACCTCGACGCTGGCCGGCTCGACCTCGCGATCGGTCCGATGATCTCGGCGTGGGGCTGCAAGCCGGTCTGACCGCACACCGCGCCGATGCCCTCGCACTCCCGCTTGCCTTACACCTCACACCGCCGCCGATCATCCGCTGATCGCCATGCCTCGCCTACTTCCCAGCGCGTGCGGCCAGGTGCGAGGGGTACCGGTCGCCGACGACCTGGATGCTGGCGAGCGCCGCTAGATTCCCTCTGACCGTCGGCGTCATGTGCCCGATGACGAGGTCGGTTGGTGCGGCGGTTGGCGAGGCGTCCGGTGGAGTGGTAGGACTGCTGATGTATGATGTCGAACTACGTGGCGATCGGGATCGCGAGCGTGCTCGCGGCCTGCGGCAGCCAGGCCCCGATGGCGCGCTCGGCGCCCACGACCGCCAGCGTGCCGATCCATGGCTTCGAGCTGCCGGTGGTCGTCGAGAACCATCGCTGGTTTCTGCAGACCAGGACCGCAGATGGCATCGACCTGAGGCTCTACCTCGACAGCGCGGGCGGCATGTACCTGACCAAGGCGGCTGCAGAGCGCTTGAAGCTCGAGATCAGACACGTCAAGACCGAGGCAGGCGAGATGGACGCTGTGCCGTTTCCTCGGCTCGCGGATCCGCGCATCCCGCGCCCGAAGATCGACCCGTTGCCGGTGTTCGCGAAATCGCACTTCGATGGCGACGACGGCATGCTCGGTGCGTTCTGGTTCGCCGGGCATACGTTCACGTTCGACTACCCGAACCAGCGGCTCGTGCTGCGCGAGCAGAGCGAGTTTCCGGAGGTTCCTGCCGAGCACATCGTCGCGATCGGCTTTCCGCGCGACGCCAAGGGCGATCCGACCATGCCGTATGGACGCATCCCGATGATCGTCGACGGCAAGACCTTCGACATGTTGTTCGATACCGGCGCGACGGTCGACCTCACCGAGTCGGCGATCAAGGCGCTCGGCGGCGCGGCGCAGCAGCGGGCCACGAGCTTCATCACGCAGACCGTGTTCGACGGCTGGCGCGCCGCGCATCCCGAGTGGCGCGTGGTGGAGGCCGCCGATCGCACCGCCGATGGCGCACCGCTGATCGAAGTCCCGAAGGTCACCGTGGGAGGCTTCGACGTTGGCCCGGTGTGGTTCACGTGGCGCCCCGACCGAGCGTTCCACGAATGGATGGCGCAATGGATGGACAAGCCGACCGAGGGTGCGCTGGGCGGCTCGGCGTTCCACACGCTGCGGATCACCGTCGACTGGATCCGCGGCAGAGCCGCGTTCGAGCGCTGAGCTCCAACGGCTGGCTTCGCTCACGCCGCCGCGTGCCGTGCGGTGGCGCGGCTTCGCGATCGAACACGGCGCGCATGCCGAGCAGGTCGCCGGCGATCGCCTAGCCGCCGTAGTTCCGGAGCGTCGTCTGGGCCTGTGCGATCCGGTTCGATTCCTCGCAGTCGCCGCAGATCTCGTACTTCTTCTCGAACACCTTGGTCGCCGCGGGCACGGTCTTCGCGACGCGGAGCTCCTGCAGCCCGAATGCCGGGTTCGCGGTGAGCTCGTGCCAGATGAACCAGAGCTGGGTATTCAGTGCCTGCGGCGATGTATGTCGCTCGTGGGCGTACTTCGTCAGGCTGTCCCAGCGTCCGGGGCTGCTCCATTGCGCGATGCCCCGACCCGGCCCGCCGGCCTGGGAAGATCTCGGGTTGACATTCGATTCCTGGACCAGATTGCCGACGATGCCGGCGGCCGCGGCCTTGCTGAGCCCCCTGTGTCGGAAAAAGTCAAAGGCCACCTCGGCGTTGCTCTTCGCGGCCGCCGCCGGGGATGGATGGACTGCAATTCCCGCAATCCCGGCTGCAAGCGTGAACAACAAAAGACTGGATCGGTTCCTCATGGTTATTCCTCCTTCACAACCGCTTGGTGAACTTCACGAACCACGTGGTGCCATCGACGCGGTGAGCTGCCTGTACCCGCCTCCCAACCGTCACCTGACGCCCGGCGTTCGATGAAGAAGTGATGAAGCAAGCGACGGGCCGCCTGCCCGGATGGATAGACGACGCGCACCGATCACCACCTTTGCTGGCGACGAGACCGCACCTGGACCCCACCGGGCGCCTCCGCGAGCATTCACTGCAGCGCCGTCGCGTGCGGCGGATGCTGACATCATCCGGCTCTCGGAATGTGAGCGGGCCGTGTGCGCGCCATTCCGGGCGGTGTTCCGTTCTCGCAGATCAGCCGTTCACGAGGCCGTTCCGCGACGCCGGGTGCAGGATCGGCGGATCAGAACTGCTGGGCCATGCGGGCGTAGGTAGAACGTCCGGTAGCGCGCCCGGTCCCGCGCGCCGTGTGGCGCCGGCGAGCGGTGCGGTGGCGCCGGCGAGCGGTGCGCTGCCGCCTACGAGCTGCCGTCCAGTGGCACGAGCCACGAGAATAGCAAGGCGCCGACTGCGGCGCCGGCCGCCTGCGCCAGCAGGAACGCGCCGACGTCGACCGGTCGGATCCCGGCGAACGTGTCGCTGAACGCCCGCGCGATGGTGACCGCCGGGTTCGCGAACGAGGTGGATGCGGTGAACCAGTACGCCGCCACGATGTACGCCGCCACCGCAAACGGGGTGAGCGCAGCACGCGTGCGACCCACGGCGATCACCACCCCGATCAGGCCGAACGTCGCAACGCCCTCGCTCAGGAGCTGCGCGGCGCCGGTCCGTGTGGTCGTCGACCACGTCACGAGCGGCAGCTCGAACATCGCGTTGGCGAGGACCGCGCCGGTGATGCCGCCCGCCACCTGCGCAGCGATGTAACCCGCGGCGCTCCGCCGACTCTGGGTCTTCATCGCGACCATGCAGAGCGTCACGACCGGGTTGAGATGCGCACCCGAGATCGGCGCGAACATGAGCAGGATCGCCACCAGCGCGCCGCCGGTCGCGATCGTGTTCGCGAGCAGCGCGAGCGCCCGATCGCCCGTGAGCCGCTGCGCCATGATTCCCGAGCCGACGACCGCGGCCACGAGCAGCGCGGTGCCGAGCGCTTCCGCGACCAGCCGGCGCTGTGCCGTCACGACGCGCACGCGTTCGGGCCGCACGACCTGCGCAGCTTCGCGTGATCCGACCTGAGCGCGCGCTCGGCGCCGAACGCCCGGGTCAGCACGTCGAGTGCCCTGGCCACCGTCGCGTGCTCCTGCTCGGTGATCCGGTAGTAGACCCAGGTACCCTCGCGGCGACAGTCGACGACGCCGGAGGCACGCAGGATGCCGAGGTGGCGCGACGCCGTCGACTGGTTCAGGTCGAGCGCCGATTCCAGGTGGCACACGCACAGCTCGCCGTGCGACAGCAGCGCGACGATGCGCAACCGGGTCTCGTCGCCGAGCGCGCGGAACAGCCGCGTCAGCGGGCGGACGTCGAGACCATTCGCGCTGGACAGCATGGCATCCTTATATCACGATGTCCGCATGTACACCAGCCTGGTGTTCCTGTGCGTCGCCAACTCGGCCCGGTCGCAGATGGCGGAGGGCCTGGCGCGCACCCTGTTCGGAAGCCTGGTGCGGGTCCAGAGCGCAGGGAGTCAGCCAGCGCAGGTCAACCCCCACGCGATCGCCGCGATGCGCGAGATCGGGATCGACATCACCCGCCAGCACAGCAAGTCGGTCGACGCGATCGACCCTGCGAGCAGCGACGCAGTGATCACGTTGTGCGCCGAGGAGGTATGCCCGGTCTGGCCCGGCGCGATCGTGCGCATGCACTGGCCGCTCAACGATCCCGCGAGCGGCGAGGTGAACGCATCCGCAGCGACCGTGGCTGCGCGATTCCGCGCGGTACGCGACGAGCTGCGGTGCCGACTGTGGGCGCTCGCGAGCTCGAACCTCCCGGATGGCATCTCGCTGGGTCCCCCGACCGGGGCCGAGCTCGCTGCGATCGACGCGCTGATCCGCGCGAGCGCCCTGCCGGCCGAGGTCGTGCGCGATCGCTTCCCGGAAGCGTACGTGGTCGCGCGCCGCGACGGCGACATCGTCGGCGTCGCCGCGCTCGAGACGCACGATCGCACGGGCCTGCTGCGCTCGGTCGCGGTTGCGCCGGGCGAACGAGGCCGCGGCACCGGGATCGCGCTCGTCGGTGACCGCCTCGCGACGGCCTGGGCGAACGGACTCGCGAGCGTGTACCTGCTGACCACGACCGCAGCACCCCTGTTTCGCCGCTTCGGCTTCGCCGATGCGGATCGCGCGAGCGCGCCCGCGGCGCTCACCGCCTCTCCCGAGTTCGCGGCGCTGTGTCCATCGTCGGCGGCCTGCCTGCGGCTCGAGCTGCGCCCGGAGATCGCAGGGCACGCCGAGACCACCTGAACCGCCGTACCACCGCCGCAGCCGCCGGCACGAACGCCCTCCGCGCAGCTTGCCCCTGAGGTCCGCAGCGCCGTGCCCGAGGAGTGGTCTCCCGGTGATCCAGGTTTCGACCGTCAGATCCCGCGTACTTACGCGGGCCGCAGGTGGCCTTGTGCCTGCATCAATGGGAGGACCATGGAGCACGCGGTCGCGTACTCGGCGCTGGCGGCCACGGTCGGGCTCGCCGTGTTCCGGCCGCAGCTCGGTGCGCGGTTCCGCGTCACGCCGGGCATCGCCGCGTTCGCCGGCGTGGTGATGCTGGTCGCTGCGCGGCTGCTCACGCCCCGGATGATGCTCGAGGCAGCGCGGGTTCAGTGGCGTCCGCTCGTGACCCTGACGTCGATCATGATCCTCACCGGGGTGGTCCAGGAGGTCGGCGCGTTCGATCGGCTCGCCGCGCGCATCGAGCGGCGTGCGCGGACGCGCTCGGCGGCGTCGGCGTTCACCGTCGTGTTCCTGATCAGCATCGTGACGCCTTCCCTGCTCAACAACGATGCGGCGATCTTGATCCTGACGCCGCTCGTGGTGGCGCTGACCCGCCGCGTGTACCGGCATCGCCCGGAGGTCACGATCGCATTCGCGTTCGCCGTGTTCCTCGCGCCCGGGGTGGCGCCATTCATCGTCTCCAACCCGATGAACATGATCGTGGCCGAGTACGCAGGGCTCGGCTTCAACTCCTACGCCGCGGTGATGTTGCCGCTGTCGCTGGTCGGCGCCGCGGTGACCTACGGCGTCCTGCGCTGGGTGAATCGCCGCCTGCTCCGATCGATCGGCGCGGCGACACCGGCGCCGGAGACCGTGATCCATCGCCATGCCGGCGAGCGCCCCGCGGTGCTGCTCCTGCTCGCGGTGTTCGTCGGGTATCCGATCGCGGCTTCGCTCGGCGTCGAGATCTGGAGCGTGGCCGTCGTCGGCGCAGTTGCGTCGCTCGCGGTGTGCCGCGTGTACCAGATTGCGCCGCTGCGCAAGGCCACGTCCCACGTCTCCCTCGACATCCTCGTCTTCCTGTGGGGGATCTTCCTGGTCGTCCAGGGCCTGCGCTCGGTGGGAGTCGTCGATGAGCTGCACGCACTCTATGCGGCATCGCCCGCCGGAAGCGGCGCCCAGATCGCAACCATCGGGATCACGTCGGCGCTCGGCTCCGCCGCGATCGACAACCATCCGATGTCGCTCCTCAACATGCTCTCGATCGATCGCTCGCGCGATGCGACTCCCCTGCTGGCGGCGCTCATCGGCGGCGACATCGGCCCACGGCTACTCCCGATCGGGTCGCTGGCTGGCCTGTTGTGGATCGACTTGCTGCGCCGCTCCGGCGTCGAGGTGGGTGTGGTGCGCTTCCTCCGCCTGGGAACGCTCGTCCTGCTGCCCACGCTCACCGTCTCGCTCGCCGTGCTATGGCTCCTCAGATCCGGTGGATGATCGCGTTCTGCCGGCGCGAATGCCCACCGCGCAGCAATCAGCGGGAGGCTTCGCCGGCGTGGGCCCCGCGCCTCGCTCAGCAGCCACCGAGCGGTCAGATCTCGAGGAGCTTTGTCTTCGTCCGGTGATTGCCATCGGGAACGAGATGGACGGCGCGGCGCTCCGTGACGTAGAGGCGCTTGTCGTTCAGCATGTCGAGCGACAGGCCATGCTGCTTGATCTTCTCGCGCACGGCGGGGTTCTGGAGATCGAGGTGTGGGATCCAGGTGCCCGGGTTATACAGACAGCCCTGGACGCCGCCGTCGACGATGACGTGGGTGTGGCCGTACACGACAGCGGTGATGCCGTCCATCTTCAGCCGTGACCTGGCCGCGCGGTCCTCGCGCGCGTCGCGGAAGAGGCCAAGCACGGCGCTACCCTGCTCGGGCGCCAGGTCTGGCTCGTCGAGCTGGATCGCGCCTGGCTCGGTCGAGGCCACGAGCTCCCGGTCCTCGGCGGGAAGCTCGGCGAGCGCGTGCTCGACCTCGGTCACGAACTCGGGGTCGTCGGTGACGCGCTGGATCACGGCACCGCGCCAGGCGTCCTCGGCGATGCCCACCAGGACATCCTGGACGACCGGCTGCGCAACATCATCGAGGATCGACGATACGAGCCCGCGCCACGGAACGCCGCGGCGCTTCAGGAACACGACGAGCCTCACGAGCTCCCGGCCACCGATCCAGCCTGCCCGTAGCCCGTGGAACATCACCGAGGCCATGGGCTTGACGTTGTCGGCGAAGGCGTACGTTCGCTCGAGGTTGTTGTAGAAGCTCAGCATGAAGTCGGTGCCCCACACGCGCTCGAGGTAATCGCGGCTACGTCCACTGGCGTCGGTCCAGGTGTGCACGAAGTGCCTGGCGTCGCTCGGGCAATTCTCCGGTGTGCACGAGTGCCCATGCTCGATCACGACGCCGTGATAGTTCTCGAAATCGACCGAGAAGCGCAGCGCGTCGCTGGACGGATTGCCGAGCAGACCGCGCAATCGCGCCTGCGTTTTCGGCCACACCAGATCAAGGTCGTGATTACCGATCAGGATCCGAAGCCTGGCGCCGGCGGACAGAAACCGACCGAGCGCCTCGAAGCAGGTCGGGTGCGCCTTGAGCGCGTGCTCCAGTTTTTCGACGGAGGCGTCCTCGTGCCATAGCAGGTGATTCGGTCTGGGTACGTCGTACGGCGGAATCTGTACGAAGTCGATGAAGTCGCCATTGATGAACAGCGTTGTGTCAGGCGCCGCGATCGAATCGACGAAGCGAACGAATTCGATGTCCTGGTAGAAGTCCTCGAGGTTCGGATCGACGTCGCCGCATCCGATATGGAGATCGCTGATCACATAGGCCTGCTCCAGCATGCTCATCTTCCTTTCAGGTGGCCTGTAGCTCGGGCCGGCCGTACAGCGCGTAGATCAGGGGAAACGGATTCTTCAGCTCGAGCACCTCGACCGCGGTGGTATGGAATGCAGCGCCGAGCGGCAGCTTGGGGAGGGCCGGATCGCACCCGCACCCCAGGAAGCGCTGGAGCGCGCGGCGCGCGAACGCGTCCGCGAACTCCGTGGGGATCTTCCAGTCCGAGCCGATGAAGGTGCGGGCCTTCCACCGCGCGACGAACAGGGTCAGGAACTGGCTCTGGTAGTACTGGTCGGCCTCGGCGGACGAGCACGCGTTGAGGAACACGAGCGGCTGGGCCTTGAGCGGAGCCTTCCGGATATCCTTGAGCTGGCACACGCTGAGCTCGCGGTGCGAATCCTTCGCATCGAGCAGCAGCGTCGCCTGCTCGTCGGCCGGGGCCGGGTTCTGGAACAGCTGATCGCTCACCTCGTGGGCCGCGCGCGCGTGGCAGAAGAAATACAGGATCGTGGGTGAGCATTCCGTTTCGTTGTGGGAGCTGTCTCCGTCGCGGGAGAGCTTGTCGTCGGGTTCCCCGTTGCCTCGCCCTTCGGCGCGAAGAAAGTCGCACAGCTGCTCTGCGCTCTCGACCGCCGGGCGCACGGCCGGTCTTCGGATGGCGCCGAAGAAGCTCCGCTGACTGGCCACCACCTTCAGGTTCTCCTCGGTATCAAGATGAGGATTGAGGCAGGGCAGGATCTGACCATCCAGGGTCGCGGGCGGAAGGCGTTCGAGCACGGCCGCGACCGTGCGGTCGATGACGAACCGCCGCCCCCAGAAGCCCGAGACGGTCACGTCGGTGACGCGGTCGAGCGGCCCATCCGCGTCGTACACGATCCCCCACGGGAACGGTACGGTCTCGGCATCGACCTGCATCCGTGGCGCAGTCGTCGTGTCCCTGCCGTGCTCGCGGATCACGTTTGCGACCCGGGTGAGATCCGCTGGCGCAATGTACGGGTCACCGAACAGCAGCCCATGCAACTCGCGCCCGATCCGCGCGACCGCGAGCAGTGCTTCGCCATCGTCCGCGGGCCGCAAACCGGCGAATGGATCATCTTCGCTGGTTTGCGCGGACCGATATTGCCTGGACAGCGCAACCAGCTTCTTGCGCTTGTCGATCGCCAGCTTTGCTAGCTCCGCGATGGTGGTGTGGGTGTACAGCGTCGCCTTGTCCTCGAGGCCGCCGCCTGCACACCTGAGCCGGTACGCGTCGCCGGAGCGTTCGAGCCGCAACACCACGGCCGCTTCGGGCACCGCCGCGAGCGCAGCGTGCGAGATCTCGATCGGGCGACTGCTCGGCTCGTACGATGGCCCGGAGTCGAAGTTTCCATCCGATATCCGGACAGCGGTGACTGCAACGATCTCGCGCAGCACGATCGCCTCGCGGACATGCAGCGTGATCGTGATCGAGACGTTGCCCGGGTCGCGTGCCTCGATCTCGACACCGAACACCTCCGTTCCGTGCGCGTCGCACGTGAGGCCGCCGCTCGTGACCGAGTCGAGCCAGTCCTGCGTGCCCGGGAGGCGGACCAGGGCGCCTCGTGTCTCGATCACGAATCTCACCGGGATCTGGGTCGCTCCGGCGAGGATCTCCGTGGTCTTGAAGCAGGCCTGCGAGAGCGACTTCGGCGCGCGCGTGTCCTGGAGCGCGGTCTCGAGCGCGTACGACACGCCGGTGAAGATCACGCGCTTGGCCATGACAGCATTGTCGGTCGGAAAGCCGATGTTCCAGTACAGGCAGCCCGGGTGGTCATCGGACGGTGCGCCCTTGGTTCCACCCGATGCCGCTGGTGGCAAGCGACGCTCACCGCCCCCGACGCCCACCTCCGTCGCGCGCGTGGCGGACTGGCCCGCGTCCGACCTGTCGACGTCTGTGCCCTCCGGATCGGGCACAGCCCTCGGCCACGCCTCGGGAATCGCCGTGGCCGGTCCGAGCTCGACGATATCGGACACATCCGGGGCCACGGGCTCCAGGATGATCTCGCGCAGATCTCGCTCTGAGCTCTGCGTCTCCGCGGCCAGGGTCGGGATCAGGATCTCGCCGCGATCGTCCAGCTCGAGCGCGCCGAAGTCGGGTGTCTGGAACGCCGATGGGTAGGAGCTCACGCGACGCTGAAGGTACTGTCCGAGCTCGGATCCCGTGACCAGTCCACCGTGCGAGCTGATACCGCCCTCGAGGCCCTCGATCAGGCACCCCGTGAAGAGGGAAAGACCCGCGACCGGCCCGACCTCCGATGCATGCTGGTCGGCGAGTGCCGAGGTGATGACGCGGCGGCTCCGACGCTGGCTCAAAACCGCAAGCGCGTCGCGGTTGGAGGCCGATACCAGCCGTTCTCGCCCTCGCATCGCTGAACCGAGAGCGACCCCGGAATGGCAGGCATCGAGGATGACGAGGATGTGCTTGGGCGGCAGCCGGGCGACATCGCTCAGCCAGCTATCGAGCTCCAGCCATCCGCTCGGACGATCTCGCTCGCCGTCCACCGGCACGAGATACCCGGTCTGCACCCGCGTACCATCGCCGAACGTCCTTGTCATGCTGTGGCCGTGGCCAGCAAAGAACACGACAAGGCTGTCGTCGGCGTCGAGCCTGGAGAGATCGTCGTGAACCAGCGATTGCAGCGCATCGGCCGTGGCTGCCCCATCGAGCAGCGGCGGTACCGCCTGCTCGAACCCGAGGCGCCGAAATACGTCGGAGGCCACGGCCGCGTCGTTCACTGCGTTGCGCAACCTCGGCCAGCGGTGATATCGATCAACGCCCACGGTGGCGACCACGTTGCGTCCGCTCCCCGGGCTGCGCCGAGTTCTGCTTCGTTGCTTCGTGCGACTGGACACACTACCTCCCCGATGACGTATGCGACTCGCCACCGTAGCGGCGCGTCAGCGTGTAGGCGCCGCAGGAAGGCCCCGCACGACAACCGACTGCACGATGGCAGCACCCGAGGCTCCTCGCGCCAGCGAGGTATCGAGCCTCGGGGAGTCATTTCACGCGCGGGCTCCCCGGCACGATTCGCGCCGGTTCAACTATCGGGTATCTTTGATGGTTCCGGGCAGCATCGTTCTGCTGCGGCTCCGTTCGAACGCGGGCTCGTGCCGCGCGCCAGGATGCTGTGCGCGCGCGAACCGTCTGATGTAGAAAAATCGCGCTGGCCAGCTCCTGCCCCGAGACGATCACCAGCGCATCCCCGCCGCTACGAGACCTTCGCCGTGGCATCGATCCCTCGGCCGCTCCTCGCTGTCAGGTGACACTCACCGGCCCGCTGTCCCGGATGGGACGCGTGGGCTCCCGAGCCCCTGTCGGCGGTTCGGTGTTCGGCAACACCCCTCTGAAGATCTCGGCGATGCGCTCGGCGATCATCACCGACCGTGCCTCGGGGTCGAGCCCGACCGGCAGCGGTGGGCCATACACCCAGTGAACCTGGATCCCGTACGGCGCCTGCCCTTGCATCATCAGCAGGCCATCGTGCAGCGCATGGTGGTGACCTGAACACAGGAGTGTCATATTCCACATAAGATGCGTGCCGCCCTGGGCCTGCGGCACGATGTGGTGAATGTCCAGGTTGCGCGCCGATCGGCAGCCAGGCACCGTGCAGCGGTGATGATCGCGCGCGAACACCTGCTCGCGCAGCCGCGGCGTCACGGTGGTCGTCGCACGCTCGGGCGCCGTTGCATCGAGTGAGCCAAGGGCCTTGGCGTCGCAAGCTGCGCGCGCGAACACCTCGGGCGCGATGTCGATCTCCCGGCCGGCGCCGTTCTGCGTCGCGCGCCGGCAGTCCGGGCACTGCTGGTACGCGATCTGGTGGCTCGGACCCTCGGCGCCCGTGCCCGGGGCGATCACCGCGCGGCACATCGACTCGACGAAGTCCGCGTCGCTGATCTCCGCGCCGCGCTCGGTGGCGATCACCAAGCGCGCCTGCCGCCACAGGGCGTAGACCTCGGGCGGCAGCTCGATCCGCACCACGCGGGATCGCAGGTCGGGGTGCGTCGGATCTTCCGGCTGGTCGCCGGGCTGGTGGCCGGCGACCAGGCGCTCGATCTGATTGACCGCCTTGCCCTCGGCGGCGGCCAGCCAGCTCGCCTCGGTCTCGGCGGTCGCCACCCGCGTCAACTCGCGGACTGCCGAGTAGGTCAGCGCGCCGCGGGCCAGCGCCGCCGTGGTCTGCGGGAGCCTTGCGAGCGTGCGTGCCACCCGCATCCGCTCGCGCGCCGCGTGGGGGCCGTACCCCAGCACGCGCTCGAGGTACTCGTACATGGTCGCGAAGCCGTGCAAGATGTGCAGCTTGAGCTGCTCGGCCCGCAGCAGGTCGAAGGCCTCGGCGGCATCGAGCGATGCACGATGGCGCGCGTACTCCCGCAGCCGGCGATCGACCTCCACCCATTCGATCGGGCCGTGGTCCCCGCGCGGTGCCTCCTCGTCGTGGACGATCTCGCTTGCGCTGTGCAGCAACATGACGCCATTCCTTCTCGCAGGCACACTGCCTGGCGTGTGTGCCTTCTGTAGCACGTGGAATTTCGGCGCTGCCTGCCGCGATATCCCGCGCTGAAATCCGCCAGACCTCGATTCTCGTCCTCCGACTCTCGCTGCGCGCGCAGATCGCAATCTGGCGCTTGTTACGCATGATCAAAAGAAGGTTCTCGACCTGCATCCCGAGATTGGCTATCGACCTGTCAATCAAATTCGACGCATTGCCGTGCTTTGCCATGGGTATGGACCAGTCTGGTTGTCACCCATGTCTCCGTCTCTACGCGCTTTGCCGTTGCGGGACCTATGGACCCATCCATCGACGGCCGGATGATCACCGCGCTGCCCACGATGGTCAAACGGAGCGCGAACCAGATCCAGGACCGCATCAGCAACAGACCTGGTCTCCCCACGGTTCATCTCCGGAGGAAACACCCTCTGCCGACGACCTCATCTGCTGGGCGACGCCTGTCGCGACCGATCCGCGCAGGACCTGTGACGAACGCCCGCGCCGGCGCACGCGCTCTCTCCGGCGCACGTCTTCGCGGCCGCACCACGAGCCTCGCGGACGCAGCGGCGTTCTGCACGAGGGCGTGCGCGGACGGACGCAGGGCGGCCCCGCCGCTCCCTCCCCACGAGCTGTTTGCCGCATGGCACGGACTGCCACTGCGGTCGCCGGCATGACTGCCCGCCGCGCCGGCGATCAGTGGGAGGTTGCCACCCCGCGTGCGATCGCGGCGGTGTCGAGGGTGATCGAGACCCGCGGCCCGGTATCGCCGACGATCGCCCGCGCGATCGCCTCGGTGGCGGGGGCGATCACGGTGAAATGGTCGGCGCCCTCGATCGCGGCGAACTTCACCACCGGCGACGCATGCTCGTGCAGCGCCGGGAAGTCCTCGACGTTGCCGCTGTGCTCGCCCTCGATCACCAGGGTCGGGGTGACGATCGAGCCCATCCAGCGCGCCGGGGCGCGGGCCGCGTACTCGGCCTCCGGCCTGCCGTCGAGCAGGCAGCTGCCGGGGCCGTAGTGGCGCGGATCGGCCACCGGACCGAACGCGAACACGGCGCGGAACCGGTCGGTGCTGGCCGCGGCGAGCAGCGCCAGCGTTCCGCCGGTGGAATGGCCGCCCAGGTAGATCCGCGCCGGGTCGACGTCCGGGCGCTTCGCCAGGTGCTCGGCGGCCGCCAGGATGTCGTCGACCTCGCCGAGGAAGCACTCCGGCTTGCCGCGATTGCCGCTGAAGCCGCGCAGCGCGGGAAACATGATCACGATGTCGCCGCGGCGCAGCGGGGTCACCGTCTGGTCGTTGCTGCGCGGCGCCGGCTGCCACAGCGTCGCGTCGATGCCCCAGTTGAATCCGCCGGTGATCCAGACGATCGCCGGCCGGCGCGCGCCCGGTCGGGGCGGCGTCTCGTAGGCGACCAGGTTGTCGCTGCCACGGCGGTAGTGGGTCTTGATGAACGTGCCGCGTGGCGGCTCCGGCGCCGGGGTCGGATCGGGGGGCATGAAGATCGTGGTGGTCAGCGCCGCGCGCGCCGCCACCAGCGGGAAGCTCGCAGCCGGCGGCTGGGGCCGATCGCCGCCGAGCTGGACCTGCGACGGCATGTACGGGCGCTTGACCTGCTGCTCCCACGCCCCCTGCCCGATCCCGGCGAGCAAGCCGACCGCGAACCCGGAGCCCAGGACGCCGGCGGTCCCGGCCCGGAGGTCGTGCGCGAACGGCGAGCCCGGGGCGGCGCGCGCGATCGCCGCGCCGGTCTCGACGGCCTTGCCGGACAGCAGGTCGCTCGACGGGATCGCGAGCAGCTTGTGCACGATGTCGTCGGGGTTGGACCAGATCGTGCGCAGGCCGGCGACGAACTGCACCGACGCCCCCTGCTTGCGAACCCCGAGGCCGGCCTCGGTGATCAGCGGCACGAAGCGCACCGCGCTGTCGCCCCACAGCCCCAGCCCGGCGATCTGCGACCGCGCATCCTTGACGTCGAGGAAGCTACCGCGGCCGAACAGCGCCACCGACCACGCACCCTGGGCCAGCTCGCGCGCCAGCGGGCTCGGCGCGAGCGCGCTCGCCGTGCCGGCTGCGCGGTTGGCGATCCTCAGCTCGCCGCCGTCGATCCAGCTGTCGATGACGAGGTTGTGGCCCGGAACGCTGACCCGGCACGCGCCATCGCGCACCGTCGTGCTGAACCGGGCCAGCGTCGGCATCCCACCACAATGCTCGATCAGCGTCCGGGCCGGCCCCGGATCGCGCAGCGGGACGCGGATCCCCGGATCGGTGGTGCCGGCGCCGACCACGTAGGTCACCGGGCCGGCGATCATGCGCGCGAGATCGGCGGTCGTGACCCCGGGCGCGATCGGCGCGGGCCGCAGCGCCCCGAGCAGCGGCATCAGATCGACCACGCCGAACCCGGCCGCACCGGCGGCGTCGGCGCGCGGGCGGGCCGGCGCGCCGATCAGGTCCGTCACCGCGCTCGCGGCCCCGTCCACGGTGCCGCGGAGGATCACGGCTCCGCGGTCCAGCTCGACGGCCGCGGCGAAGCTACGACCCAGCGGCTCGATCATGCCGCGCCCCGCGATCTCGATCTCCCCGCGCGCCGCCGTGGAGCGCCGCACGTCGTCGAGTCCGCTGCGGCCGAGCCGGGCGAACAGCGCGCGGCGCTGCGCGCAGACGTACCGGCCGCCGATCGTCTGGCACGCCCAGGTCCCGACGACGTCGCCGTCGCCGCCCCGGCTGCCATGCAGCGCCGCGACGAACCGCTCGCGATCGCCGACCGGCAGCACCATCACGATCTCGGCGTCGTCGATCCCGAACAGCGCAAAGCCCCGGTCGGGCCTCAGCCCGAACCCGGCCAGCGTCGGGCTCGGTGTTCCCAGCGCGCCGATCAGCAGGCGCATCACCTGGGCCTGGATCGCCGCGAAGTCGGCCGACGAGGTGAGCAGCTCCTGCGCGAGGGTCACCACGCGCTCGAGCGTCGCCACGCCGCGCGGCGACACCACGACGCCGAGCGTCGCGCCCTCGGGAGCCAGCGCCCACAGCAGGTCGCGCTCGTCGGGCGCCGCCGGCGCTGCGGGCGCCGCGGGCGCTGCAGGCGCAGCCACCGGCGCCTTGCGGGCCGGCACCGGGGCCGCCGCGCTGCAACCAAGCACCAGGACCAGACCAACCGCCCACACGGCTTGCATGGGCCGGTTATATCCCAGCCGGGGCACCGGCGGCTCGAGCGCGAGGCGCAGGGCCGGATCTACAGGTGCGACATCCCCCAGCGGACCAGCTCGCGGAGCACGGCGCGGCCCGGACCGCGTCAGTTGGTGACCGGCGTGCGGTTGCAGTCGTAGTCGTGGCGGCCGATGCGCTGGCCACCGGCGACCAGCTCGAAGTCCTTGGGCCGGATCGCGCCCAGGGCGGAGCCGCCGACCAGGTCGGCCGCGTCGGTCGTCGCGGAGATGTAGACGTTGCCGCCGTCGGTGAGGTACATGCCGTAGTGCTGCAACGTGCGCGCGACGACCTTGGCCGCGCTGGACAGCCCGTCGAGCTTGTAGTCGCCGCGCAGCCGCAGCCGCGCGCCGGTCGGCAGCGAGTCCGCGTCGCCGGTCGTGCCGCCGAACGCGTAGTGCGTCGCGGGGTGGACGTAGCCCGACGAGCTGATCCGGTTGTTGTTCAGCGTGAACCGCAGCGCGTGATGGATGATGCCGTCGCCGGCGATCGCCGCGTTCAGCTCCTCGGCGGTGATCAGCATCGGTGCGATCGGCAGATCCGACGCGGTGCCGCCGTCGCATGCGTCGCCGCGGCTGTAGTCCGGCGAGTGGTTGACGGGGCTCCAGTAGTCACGGGTCAGATCCCAGATCGCCAGGCAGCTGCCGGTGAACGCGCCGCCGGCCGCCGCGCCGCCGGTGATGTCGGCCTGGTACAGCTCGTAGAGCCGGGTGCCCTGGTAGACGATCAGGCGGCAGTCGCCGCCGTCACACGAGTAGTCGCCCGCGCCCTCGGTCTTGCCGCCGCCCGGCACCGGGACCGGCGCCAGATCGCAGTCGGGCTGGGTATCGTCGTTCTGCGTGTACATGCGGCGGCTGACGCTCGAAGCCGCGCAGTTGACCTCGAACGAGAAGTCGATCCCGAGGGTCTGGCGATCGCCCGAGTCGCCCCAGTTGCGGGCGTCGAGCGCGCCCATGATCGTCGCGGACTGGGAATCGACCGCGGCGGTCGAGATGTCCTGGTACAGCGTCGCGTTCGACGGAAAGCTCGAGTGCCCGCAGGTCAGGTTGCCGCCGCCGCCGGTTCCGGTCCCCGGATCGCCGGTCGGCGGGGCGCCCGGATCCGCTCCGCATCCGAGCAACGGAGCGATGCAGACGGCCGCGACCACGACCGTGTGCTTCCATCCGATCGCTGCACATCGAACCGACGAGCGGTCCGCCACCCTGCGCCCCATGCGCTGCCTCCTGAAGGTACCGTAGCACGATCAGGATCCGGCCATCATGGGGGGAACATGAAGGCCCCCACCGGCCCCGGGCCACCGGCCACCGAATCGACGCGAGGTGGGTCTGCGTGGCAGACGCGTCGCACGTGTGGTTCCCGCGGCGCGGACGTCACTTGCTGCCGTGCGGACCCGGCGTCGCGGGCGTGTTGCGCGGCGTGGCCGGGGCGTGCGGTGCGGTCTCGGGGTTGGCCTGGTGCTCCGGGCAGTCGATCAGCGCGGCGCCGGGCGGCGGCTCGCGCTTCCAGCGCAGCGATACCGTGCCGCCCTCGGAGCGCAAGATCACCGCGTACGGACAGCGCGGCCGGGCGAGCGCGAGCTGGCGGTGGCCGGTGACCTGGGCCGAGGCGATGGTCTCGATCTGCGGCAGCGGCTCGCCGGCGACGTACGCCTTGGCGAGCTTCTCGGTCTCGGCCGCGCAGGCCGCCTCGACGTGGACCGGACCGGAGCTCGCCCGCACATCGATCGACACCGGCCGCGTCGCGAACTCGGGCCCGAAGATCAGGACGCCACCTCGCTTGAGCTCGATCTCGACCTGGGTGGTGTCGCCGACATCGAGCGGCGCCTCGGTGCCGGGCGCCAGCAGCCCGAACTGGCTGCGCGTGGAGCCGCTGCATGCGTTGAACGTCACGGTCATGCCGTCATCGAGCTTGGACGCGAACGCCTGCTGACCCTGCTGCTCGACCTGCTTCTTCGCCTCCTTTTCGGGCGCCTTGCCGACGGCCTTGGCGATCCCGCCGATGATCGATGACCACAGGCCGTGCGTGTCGACATCGACCTTGTCGGGCGGGTCGAACTTCACATCGGGCGACCGGGTCGGCTTGAACCACAGGGTCGCGATGTGGGTCTTCGGCTCGTACGCGAGGTCGAGCGTGCCCTCGAGCGTCGCGGACGCGTGGAACCGCACGTACTCGTTGACCGAGAACTTGGCGCCGAGCTTCTTGGTGCTCTGGTCCACGCGCTGCCAGCCGTCGCCCGCAAAGTGGAACTTCAGGTGCGTGCCGTGACTCTCGATGTTGCACTCGCGGATCCACAGCTCGCCGGTCACCGTGTCCGGCGCGTCGGACGAGCGTAGCGAATGGAACGTATTGCGGACCTCCTGGCACGCGCGCGAGTCGGCGATCGCCACGAGCAGCTCGCGGAAGTGCGGATCGGCCACCTTGGGGTCCTTCCCCTTGGGCTCGTTCGACGTCGTCGAGTCCGCCGGGGCCGAGCCCGTCGCGCCGGCCGATGCGGCCGCGCCGGGTGGAGTCGCCGAGCCGGCCGTCCGGTCCGGCGGCGCGTCCTGCTTGCAACCTCCGACGAGCGCGAGCGTGATCGTCAGCCAGTGTGCGCGAGTCATGCCAACGAGCTCATGCAAACCCAAAGCCGGGCGCGTGCGAGAAGCTCGCACCCCGGAATGCGTGGGAATCCACGTAACTCGAAGGGATCGCGATCGACGTCCGTCGTGGAGATGAAACGGCGTGCTGATCACGACCACACGGTCCGAGCACTGCGCGCGGATCGAGATCCGGAGCTCAGGTCATGATCGACACGGACTTGGTGACCAGGTACGCCTCCATCGCCTCGGGCCCGCCCTCCGTGCCGTAGCCGGAGTCCTTCACGCCGCCGAACGGCATCTCGGCCGACGGCGCGGCCGGCTGGTTGATCCACAGCATGCCGACCTCGAGGCGGTGCGCCAGCTGGTGCGCGTTGCGGATCGATCGCGTGAACGCATAGCCCGCGAGCCCGTAGGGCAGGCGGTTGGCCTCGGCGATCGCCTCGTCCAGCGTGTCGAACGCGCGCACCGCCGCCACCGGGCCGAACGGCTCGTGGTTGAACACGTCGGCGTCGAGCGGCACGTCGGCGAGCACGGTCGGCGCGAAGAAGTTGCCGGCGCTGCCGACCCGGTCGCCGCCGGTCAGCACCCGGGCGCCGCGCTGGCGCGCATCGCCGACCAGCTTGCCCATCGCGGTCAGCCGCCGCGCGTTGGCCAGCGGCCCGAGCGTCGTGCCCTCGGCCAGGCCGTCGCCGAGCTTGAGCTTCTCCGCGTGGTCGACCAGCGCGCGGACGAACTCGTCGCGCACGCTGCGATGGACCAGGAACCGGGTCGGCGAGATGCACACCTGCCCCGCGTTGCGGAACTTCGCGGCGCCGGTCATCTTCGCCGCAAGCGCCACGTCGGCGTCGTCCGCGATGATCACGGGCGCGTGGCCGCCGAGCTCCATCGTCACGCGCTTCATGTGCCGGCCGGCGAGCGCGGCGAGCTCCTTGCCGACCGGCGTCGAGCCGGTGAACGTCACCTTGCGGATCACCGGGTGCGGGATCAAGTAGCTCGAGATCTCGGCCGGGTTGCCGAACACCAGCCCGACCACGCCCGGCGGCACCCCGGCGTCGACGAACGTCGCCAGCAGCGCGGCCGGCGATGCCGGCGTCTCCTCGGGTGCCTTGACCAGGAACGAGCAGCCGGTCGCCAGCGAGGCGCCGAGCTTGCGCACGATCTGGTTGATCGGGAAGTTCCACGGCGTGAACGCCGCCACCGGCCCGACCGGCTCCTTCAGCACGCGCTGGTCCACCGCGATGTTGCGCGGCGGCACGATGCGGCCGTACGTCCGCCGGCCCTCGTCGGCGAACCACTCGATGATGTCGGCGCCGGCCAGGATCTCGCCGCGCGCCTCGGCGAGCGGCTTGCCCTGCTCCATCGTCATCAGCCGGGCGATCGCGTCGACCCGCTGGCGGACCAGGCCCGCCGCCGCGCGCATCAGCGCGGCGCGCTCGTTGGCCGGCACCCAGCGCCAGGTGTCGAAGCCGCGCCGCGCGGCGGCGAGCGCGGCGTCGAGGTCGGCGGTCGACGCATGCGCCACGCGGCCGATGCGTTCGCCGGTCGCCGGGTTCAGCACGTCGAGCGTCTTGCCGCCCGCGGCGTCGCGCCACTGGTTGTCGATGAGCAGGCGGGTGTCGGGATACGCAGCGTCAGGGGGCATGGGCAACCTCGTCTCGAGATGGCGACATCCTATGCCGAGTCGGCGGCGCGCGTGGGCATCGATCGCATCCTGGTACGGCAGTTGCTCACGTGGTGCCACCTGGCGCGGCGGGGTCCGACCTGGACAGCGTCCGGGCTCGACGCCCGGCGTGGTACACGATCGCGATGTGGCGGCGTTGCCTGCCAGCGGCGTGGATCGCGCTGTCGGCCTGTGCCGGCTCGCACACGCGCGAGCTCGCGGTCCCCGACGTTCGCCAGGCCACCGACTACACGTGCAGTGCGTCGGCGCTGCAGGCGGTGCTCGCGTACTACGGGATCGCGATGCGCGAGGACGTGCTCGCACGCGAGCTGGGCGCCACACCGGCGGACGGAGCGCCGCCCGAGGCGATCGTCCGCGTCGCGATCGCGCACGGCCTGAGCGCCCGCAAGCGCGAGCACATGACGATCGACGATCTGGCGGCCGAGATCGACCGGGGCCACCCGGTCATCGTCGAGCTCCAGGCCTGGTCGGGCGCACCGCGGACGTCGTGGGTCGACGACTGGGACGATGGTCACTACGCCATCGCCATCGCCGTCGAGGGCGATCGGGTCATCTTCGAGGACCCGTCGGTGCTGGGCAGCCGCTCGGTGCTGTCCCGGCGAGAGCTCGAGGAGCGCTGGCACGACATCGACTTCGGGTACCGCAACGTGCAGACCGGCATCGTGTTCGGCGGCAAGCCGCCCGCCCCGCCACCCGCTCCGCCCCCGCCGCGGGTCCACATGGAGTAGGCTCTATCCATGGCTGCCGCTCGCCTATGCAACGTTCTGTGCCGCGTTCGTGATCAACGCCTGTCGCGAGAAGCCGCTGGCCTCGCTCGCGGGGCTCGGCATCGTCGCCAGCGGCCTGCCAGCGTACGCGTGGCTCACGCGGCGGCGGCCCTGAGCGCTTCCCGAGGTGCTGATCACCGGCGCTCTGGCGCAGTCATGCTCCGGGCGAATTCGCGTTGGGGAAAAACAGTTGTTGCCCGTCGATCTGGTAATCGGCGATCGCCTTCTGGCCTTCAGGCGAGATCAGCCAGTCGATGAAGGCCTGGCCGAGCTGTTTTTTGACGTGCTTGTGCTTTTCGGGGTTCACCAGCATGACGCCATACTGGTTGAACAGCCGGTTGTCGCCTGCGACCGCAATCACGAGGTCGCCGCGATTCTTGAACGCGAGCCAGGTGCCGCGGTCGGTCAGCACGTAGGCGTTGGAGGCCGACGCGGTGTTGAGTGCCGCGCCCATGCCTTGCCCGATCTCCCTGTACCAGGTGCCGCGAGCCCGCGCGACGTCGATGCCGGCCGCCTTCCAGAGGGCGAGCTCGGCAATGTGAGTGCCGGACTTGTCGCCACGCGAGATGAAGGCAATCTGTTTCGCCTTGATGGCCTTCAATGCGGCGACGATGTCCTTCGTGCCGTTGATGCCGGCGGGATTGGTTTTCGGTCCTACCAGGATGAAGTCGTTGTACATCACCGGATAGCGCCGCACGCCGAAGCCGTCCGCCACGAACTTCTCCTCCTGCGACCGCGCGTGCACGAACACCACGTCGGCGTCGCCACGGCGACCGGTGTCGAGTGCCTGGCCGGTGCCCTGCGCAACGACGCGAACCTCGATGCCGGAGCGGTTCTTGAACAACGGCAGGATATGCCCAAACAGCCCGGAATCCTGGGTCGACGTGGTGGAGGCGACGACGATCGATCTGTCGTCCGCAATGGCAGCGGAGGATGTGACGGCCGCTGCGGCCAGTCCCAGTGCAACAAGCGAAAGCCGTGTCCGCATGGTGTCTCCTTCGATCGCCTGGTCAGACCAGAAGCTCGCCAGCGACAAACCTGGCGGCGTCCGGAGTCTTTGGATTGTCGAAGAAGCTGGCCGCGTCGTTCGCTTCGACGATCCGGCCGCGATGCATCAGCACGACCTCGCCGGCGAGCCGCCGTGCTTCGCCCAGGTCATGGGTGGACATCACGACCTTGATGCCGCGCGCGGCAATGCCGCAGATGAGATCCTCGACCGACCTGGTCGCCGCCGGATCGAGGCTCGCGGTTGGTTCGTCGAGGAACAGGATCTGCGGATCCTTGGCGAGCGCACGCGCGAGGGCAAGCCGCTGCTTCTCGCCGCCGGACAGCTTGCGCGCGGGTCGATCGGCGACGCTCGTGAGACCGACCAGCGCCAGCAGTTCTCGTACACGCGCGTCGCGCTCGGATGCCGGGACGCTGGCGGCCGCGAGTGCATAGCGGAGGTTGGCCTCGGCGGTGCGGCGAAGCATGACCGGGCGCTGGAACACGATGGCGCGGCGCTCTGGCGATGCATCCGCGCGACTGCCCGACGTCACGCATCCGGACGTGGGGCGGACGAGTCCCATGGCGAGCCGCAGCAGGGTGGTCTTGCCGGAGCCGTTCGGACCGACGATGACGGTCGGCGTGCCTGCGCCGATCGAGAGCGTGACGCGATCGAGGATCGTCACGTTCCGGACAGCGAATGATACCTCGTTGAGCTCGATCGGCAGGTGGGTCACCGGCGGGCGCATGGTCACCCCGCCAATCGTTCGCCGAGGCGGCGCATGGTCCAGGCCGCGGCGTTGATTGCGATCACAATGGCGATCAAGATCACGCCGAGCCCGATCGCGAGCGGCAGATCGCCCTTGGACGTCTCCAGCGCGATCGCCGTTGTCATGGTACGAGTGAAGCCGTCGATGTTGCCGCCAACGATGATCACGGCGCCGACTTCCGCAGCGGCGCGCCCGAAGCCCGCGAGCAGCGCCGTCAAGAGGCCGAAGCGTCCGTCCCACAACAATGTCGCGACGCTGCCGAGCGTGCCTACATTCATGGCTTTCAGCTCGTCGCGATACTCGAGCCAGAGATCTTCGATGCTTTGCCGCGCCAGCGCGGCGATGATCGGCACGATCAGGATCGTCTGCGCGACGATCATGGCTTGCGGCGTGAACAGGATGCCCCACGAACCCAGCGGTCCCGATCGCGACAGCAGCAGATAAACCACCAGCCCCACCACGACGGGTGGCAGGCCCATCAGCGCATTGATGACGACGATCAACCCGTCGCGGCCGCGGAAGTGCGACAGCGCGAGCCAGGCGCCGAGCGGCAGCCCGACCAGCGCGGCGAGCAGCACCGCCGACACGCTGACGATCAGCGACAGCTTGACGATCGCGAAAAGCGCGGGATCGCCGGCAAGGACTAGCTGCAGTGCGGGCACGTTTTCGACCTGATATTTCCGCGCAGACAGTTGCATCTTGCTCAGAACAGCCAAGGAAAACAAGCGCCGTTTCGAACCAGGTGACGCCAGGGCGGCGGGATGATCCCGACCCATCGGCGCAGGCATGCGACCGGCTCGAGCACCAGGTGGGTGCGACCATCGGGGGAACGGATCGACCGAGACGTCGTGGTGAATGTTCCGCTAGTCGTTGGCGAGCCGCAAGGTGGTCTCGATCGCGATCTTCGCGACCGCGGCCGCGAAGGCCAGGTCGAGGGTGGACGCGACATCGGTGGACTGGTGATTGTGGGGATTGCCGGACGATCGATCGGAGTAGTCCATGTCCTCGTTGAACAGGACCCCGGGAATGCCATGGAGCTCGAATTCCTGCAGATCAAACTCCTCTCCGGTCAGGTGGACCAGCCAGATGTCGTGCCTGGGATGGGCGTCGCGCAGCGCCGCGGCGGCGCCGAGCAACGCGGCGGTCGCGGTC